>JACQYE010000061.1:10994-32922 GCA_016208355.1 Chloroflexota bacterium
TTCATAAACATTAACCTTGGCAAGTATTTCTTCCAAATTGCCAACGCTGGGGCATTTATTGGAATGGTCCTTTGATTTTCCGTCCCGGATTTCATCCACTCTTGTAGCCGTCGAGTTCCGAATTGGTTCGGGACTGGATGAGGCTATCTCTTCTTTCATCGTAGTTCCGGTTATTTCGTCAGGATCGGGGATGACAATGATAGGTTTTTTCCTGAGAAGAGAATCGTTTTCCGCGTCCGGGATAAACCGGGCTGTGTTTTGATTGTTTTCCACAGACAAGGCATCAATGTCCTGATCTGGTGTCCTGTTAGGCGTAGAGGAAATGGAGGGTTTCGTTTCTGTCAGATCTGACTGCAAACAGATTTCTTCATACCTTTTCCCTACATTGACAGGCTGGAAACCATCCGCGAGTGCCGGATTCTCAAATGATAGCTCGCTAGGCGATGCCGCTTTTAAAAGTGCAGACAAGGGATTGTTCGTATTGGGAACGCTCTTTTCCGTCTCAAGCGTCTCACGAAGATTAGCGCTGTCGGCAGAATGTGTGTCTGCGCTTTGCCCTGGCGGCAATGCCCGCATATCCAAAGCATCAGCCTTTTTATAAGCCCGGATAGCATTTTCAATATCTTTCAAAGCCCGATAGGCATCGCCGATTTTATTCCAGACTACCGCCTGGTTTTCTGGGGTGTCCATGAAACAGATGCTTTTTTGGAACAAAACGAGGGCGCGGGAAAAATTTCCTGTCAGAAAGTATACTTGGCCAAGGTTGCAATATAGCCATCCGGAATCAGGATTCAATTCAATTGCTTTTGTATAAGCAGCAATCGCTTCCTCGTGGGACCCTATTTTTAAATATATGTTCCCGATTTCATTCCAAAACACATCATCGCTCATTTCGGCCTCGAGACTAACCGGCAACCGTGTTCTCCAATAAAGTAGCCCTGGCCCGAGCCATAACCGGACTCGCCTGGGGCGCCATTTCGCTGGCCTGTTGATAAGCAGCCAAAGCATTTCCGTAATCCCTAAGCCGCCTGTAAGCATCACCCAGTCTGTTCCAGGAAATGGCTTTATCCTCGGCGGTATCCAGGAGTTCTATGCTTTTCTTATAAAGCAGAATCGCAACTTGATAATTTCCCAAATGATAATAAACAAAACCCAGGTTGGTGTAAGGTTGACCATAACGGGGGTTTATTTCAATGGCTCTTTTATACGCTTCAATAGCCTCGTCAATTTGTTTATTCCTTGTGTACGAATTACCCAACTCATTCAAATCAATAGCGTTCTGGGGAGTACCGTTATAGGAACGAGGCGTCATCGAGTTTTTAGAGAGAGCATTCATCCCGGATTCGCCTTTTTGTGGGCTCTCCTGATTACTCTTGCTTTCATCCAACAGCATTTTGGACAAATCTTCCCCTGTTTCAAGCATGGTTTCAGCATTTGGCTCAGAGCAACATTTAGTAGCAGAAATATCCGAATATAGTTGCACGGCATCATTTCCAGATAGTGGTTGATCTGTTGAATAACTTTCGAGCGGAGTTATCATTCCCAATTCTTCGGCTTTGTCACCGCGTTCAGGGGTCGGAATCGCGTCCTCGCTAAAAATGGAGGCCGAATCCGTCCCATCTTCTCCTTCCCAAACATCGGGGTCTTCAACTTGTCCAACAGTAAGCTTTCCTCTCACTTTACCTTTTTGGTAATGTACGTGAGCCAGATTCTGGATATAGGGCCAACTTGCATCAGGGGCCAACTCAATCGCTTTGGTGTATGCAACAATTGCATCGTTGTAAGCCCCTGCTTTTAGGTGGCTGTTACCAAGTTCATTCCATTCTGTTGCAGTTCTCAAATCAAATATTTGGTTGGGCTCATTCATCTTTTCGCCTCTTTCTTCTGCCGGATTACCGTGTTCAATTTTTTGCTCATTGTCAAGATCGGTGCTTTGGCTTTCATGGAATACTTTTGCGTTTTCATCTTCCGAGTTCGTGTGTTCATCATGCGTTTGATCCGCCTGTTCGTAGGCTGCAATGGCTTTTTCATATTCCTTCAAATGCATGTAGGTATCGCCCAAACAATTCAAAAGAGTTGTGCGCGTTGCATGATCCTCGATGAGCAGAATGCTGTCTTCATAGATAGCTGCGGATGTTTCGTAATCCCCGATTTGAAATAGCGCGTACGCAAGGTTTATCTTTGCTTCACCGCATTGTGGATTTAGAGATACAACTTTTTGAAAAGCCGAAATGCTTTCCACATAATCTTGCTTCTGCAAATATAACCTTCCAAGTTCACCCCATAAGACGTCATTTTGAGGGTTGAATTCGATTGCTTTTCGATATACAACAATCGCATCGAGGTCGCGCTCTTGTTGGGTAAAGCACTTACCCAGGTTTATCCACGCATCAACAAGATGGGTGTTTTGTTCAACCGCATTGCAAAATGGTTCTGTCGCTTTATTCCATTGTCCAGATTCTAGGTATGCTCGCCCGAGCCCTGCCCAGGAGAATTCGTAGTGGGGCGCAATTTCAAGGGCTTTCTCAAAGGCAGAGATGGCGTTTTGATAAAGTCCCATCTTGAGATAAATGTGACCGATACCATCCCAACTAAGAAAGTCTTGAGGTGAGCATGCGATAGCATTCATATAAGCATTGATTGCATCTTCATTTCTCTCATTTTTCGCCAGCAATTTTCCCAGATTATTCCAAAGGAATCTTGATTCTGGCGCAAGATTGATCGCTTGTTTGTAAGCAGATACGGCACCATCCATGTTTCCCAATTCTGCATGCACCAGGGCAAGCGCATTTTGACATTGGGCTTGAAGGGCTTGATTGGCAAGAAATTGGGAGATATCCGCGGACACTTGTAAGTACTTGAGGGCATTCTTAGGGTTGCCCTTCCTCCAATTGAGGATTCCCAGACTTAGTAACTCATTTGCATGGGATACATTTGCTTTTTTCCTCTCGGCTAAATTCACGATCTCCTCGAAGGAGCCAAGCGATATGTTTTCTTCGGCCGGCGAATTCTCTTCACTTTGCCAAACCGACTCTGGGGATTGTTCCACCTCTGGGGTCTGTTGCGGGAGGTCTACAAACTCGACCACGCGATGTCGGAGAATCCAACATTCTGTTGCGTTGGCGGCAAAATCTGATACTTCCTCTTCAAATAGCCAAAAAATTGCGCGAATATTGTTGTCGATGAAATACTCTCGATGTTTATTGAACTCGGTCAGGACGCGCACGCCTTCATTGCCACACTCCCAGCTAAAGCCGTCAATGAGTAAAACCGTCTGGGCCAGATCCGGCAGTTGGGAGATTTCTGAAATAAAATCAAATTGATTTGTCTTAATGGAATATATGATCTGGGAAATTCCCTTTAGTTTTTCTCTTAATAGCATATTGACTTCATCGCGGATGAAGTCGGACTTATATATCGCGAACAGGATGGATGGCCGGTCCCATTTCACGGCCAATTCAATCTCATGGAAAAGAATATCGATCCGTTCCTGGAACGAGAGTTCGATGTCTTGTTCAACATGAGGAGAATTATTGTTCATTTACCAGCCTCCTGAGAACTGGATGCACATCACACCAGTTTTCGCTATCGCGATATTCAAGGATGGCAAGTAATTGAAGCAGGGGCCTTAGGCGGTCGTTATATTCAAGCCGGTTATGCTCATAGATTTTCCTAAGGTAAGCCAAATCATTTTTGTCCAGAATGCGCCGGTATTCGTTACGGATCTCTGTCGCCGCCCATTCAATATCCTCGGCAATGATGCTTGTAGCTTTGCGGCGTCTGGCGCAACCAATGGCAGATCGCATGATCCTTGCCATTTCCCGGAATACCCCCCCGCTATATGTAATCGCGTCCTCCAATGCTTGTCCATTGATCAAGGACTGATCCATTCTGACATGAACAAACCGGCGCAATGTATCATAACCTTCGATAATGTGCCTTTCAGGTTCCTTGAATGGATGCAGGTTGATGTTGGGCAGGAAAATCGCCTGGTCGCGAATGGCATCGAACTCTTTGCTGTAAAATAATGCGCTTGAGACCGTGTAAATGATGGCACAATTGGGTTGCATCATGATCTCACGCCGATCATGAAATATCGCGGTGGCTTTATTAAGATCGGGCTTATCCATATCATCAATCAGTAATAACGGAATTCGTTTCTCTTTTGTGTAAATTGCTGCCGCGATCATATTAATGACATCAATCAAACCGGTAATATCTTTTTCAAAGACCTGACGTAACTCTACGCGTGTCTTGGGCTCTAGTTTCATCTTCATGCCGGCATTGACAAAAAAAGCATCAAGAGATGCGCCAAATTCATAAGAAGACTGGCCTGATAATACAGTTTTTACTTCCTGCTCAACTTTTCCTTTCCAACTATTTAATTGTTTCAATAATTGTTCTGGAATTTCGCCGCCAGATTTTCTATAATTCCGATACATCTGGCTGCCAATAGCCAATAACACATCGTGGAAATCAAGATCAACGATATCTGTCTCTTCTCGAATACTAAAGTTGATCGGCCAAAATTTTTTATGTATCTCAGAATGTGACAGGATGTGCAATAATTCTGTCGTCTTTCCACAACCTCGATGGCCGGAAAAATAGAACTTTGGAGGCCGGAAGAATGGCGCGAGAATTGCATCCGCCAATTCATTAATTGGATTACCCGGCCTGGAGACATAAAATGGATTGGGTTGGCCATTCTTACCGGGCGCGAGAGGAAGGTCCAGTTCAAAATTCAGCCAAGCCCGATCAAAATCCTTTGCTTTTACATAATCGTAGTTGGTCATCGCAATTCTTGGCTCACATTATTGAGAATAAAAGGGTATGTTGGGTAAGAGTTTCCACTGATGGGATGGGTAGAGTGATGCCTTTTTAGAAGCTTAAATAACTTTCATTGCACCACCCAGCCGGGGACTCGATTTGCGCCCATCCGTTTTTGTGGTTGAGAATTTTGACTCGTTGCCCATAGGTCAAGCCTCCAACAATCGAATACGTAACGCCTGGCCCATTGCGGACATTAAGGCCGCTCGTATTGCAGATTCCATAACTGTCTGAGGGAATCGTCGGTTGGGAGGGTTCTGTAGAACCAGATGAGTTGCTTTGCTCAAAAGATAGATAAGCTTCACTACTCCAACCAGCAGGATTCTCGATTTGTGCCCAGCCATTCTGGCGCTTAATGACTTTCACGCGTTGCCCGTATCGTAACCCTCCCACCATTGGATAGGATGCACCTGGGCCACTGCGCACATTAAGAGCACTGGTGATACAAGTTGCATATGTATCATTACTGGAAAGGGGAGGCGACGGGTCAGGCGGGGCTGAAGAAGGGTTTCCCAGATTGGCGACCGTCTGTTCAACTGCGGCGATACGCTGGGTGAGAGTCGTGCCCAGGGTAGTGATTGAACTGCCAAGGTTTGAAACCTGCTTCTCCAGGTCGTCCACCTGGGCAAATATTTCGGCGGAAGGAGAAGCATCCCCGGTAGGGCTTAGCCCGGATACGGCATCAACCAAGTCATTGACTTTCTCGTTTAGTACTTCGTATAACTCGTTGAGGTTGACAACAGGGATTCTGATACCAGCAAATTCCATTAATTCGTTTAGTGTTCCATTAAACCGGTTCATATCAATCGCAAGGCTTTCCGAGCCATACGCTTCACCCGGCCCCTTAGATGAAAATTGCCAGAATGTCCACATAGTCCATGGCGGCGGAAGTTGAGGGGCGCTGGAGGTGGTCCAGTGAGCATTCCAGAGGGGGAATTGGATCCAGTATTCAGGGTTGGTCTGGTCGCCGTAACTGGCCCAAAAGCCAGGTCCGCTATAGATCATTGGTCTCTTGATGAGCGCGTCTTCGTACAATTCTGTCCGCTTGATCATCTGGTCCAGGAAATCCTTTAAAAATCCAAGCGCAGCTGATGGATTATTATCTGTCCTGGCCTGTTCATAATCCACAACAGGGGGCAGTTCGCCTGGGTCATTCTTCAACAGGTCGGCGAAATAATTTGCCTGGTCTATGCCGGGTTTAGTGTAATCCAAGTAATGGTACGCTCCACGCAATAATCCGGCATCTTTTGCTTTTTGCCAATTAGCAGTAAATTGGGGATCGGTAAACGTGGCTTGTGACGCTTTTATAAAGACAAAAGTCGCTCCTGCCTGTTTTGCTTTATTCGCATCCCAATTTCCATTCCATTTTGAAATGTCAATGCCAAGGATAGTCATAGTAGCTCTCCAAACTTTCTTGCCGGTGAAAATTTGTGCTGTGCTTTCTTATGAAATCGTATCAAGCAAGAGAAATATAGAATTTCTCAAAACGGTGGACATTTGCATCGTAATCGCATAAATGCTCTGCTTGCTTTTCCCATAACGAAGGAGACCAGAGCTCTGAATATTCACCTTGCCCTACAATAACTACTTTATTGTCTATCTCAGCATACTCGCATAAGTTGAGTGGAATCTCAATTTGCCCCGAACTATTGATTTCAATCTCAATGGCACTTCCAAGGAACAGTCTCATAAAAAGGCGAGCCAGGGGGTCGGAAATACTGAGTTCTTTTACATGGGAATAAATTTTTCCAAAAGCATCTTGAGTGAGAAGGAACAGATTGCGTTCAAAGCCTTGTGTCAAATATGCAACATTGCGCTGCGCCCCTCGATAATTGGGGGGCAGAATCATCTGTTTTTCTTCACTTAGCGGTAGTTCGCATTTTCCGAAGAACATTTTTATTCCTGACATAAATATTGCCGTGTTCTGAGACTATTGTCCTGCTTTTCTCTGGAAAGGGAAACCGCAGAAAAATGTTAATCTACTTAGATGATATAGGAACATGAATGATGGAGTATCAGTAAGACGAATCATCATGTTTATGACACTGCTCTTTGCAATGAAAGTAGAGTCATGATTGAATATGCTATGGGGGAAATACGATGACACCTGGATAAACAGTAAGAGCCCTATTATCAAATAGGGCTCCTTCATGGAATTATTCCGTCCAACTAACTAACTATTATTTACTTTTAGGCCTCGTATGGTAACAAAATCCTGTTTTCAGGGGGTTATACAACATCCCTGCACCTAAGAAGGCCTTTCCTGCTAAAGGCTCCAAATGCTGTGTTTTCCTATTCTTTTTCTGTCAGCCCTCTGCGAATGGCATAGAGAGCAGCCTGGGTACGGTTAGCCAGATGAAGTTTATCTAAAATATTACTTACATATTTTGCTACTGTGCGTTCTTGGACGAATAACTTCTTGCTAATTTCCTGGTTGCTCATGCCGCTTGATATCAGGCGCAACGTCTCGAGTTCGCGAGGGGTGAGAGGTTCGGTCGTATACATTAGTTCGCTTGGGTTATTTAACTCGCGAATAACTCGCATTGCAATAGATGGGTACAAAGTCGCCTGCCCTTGGGCCACATCGCGGATCCCTTGCAATAATTGGGTATGAGTCGCATCTTTCAACATATACCCTTCTGCTCCAGACTTAATGGCCTGGTAAACGCGCTCGTTATCTGCAAAACTTGTTAGTACCAAAATATGAGCCTCCGGCAGTTTTTCTTTTAGAATTGGGATTGTAGTAAGCCCATCCTGTCGTGGCATAACAAGGTCAAGCAAGATGACATCTGGTCGGGCTCCTTCCAGCATTTCCACGGCTTCAATCCCATCTTTGGCCTGTCCTACAACTTCAATATCGGATTGATAGGAAAATATTGCTGCCAGGCCCTCTCTTACTACGGCCTGGTCTTCTACGAGAAGAACACGGATTTTTTTCATGAGAGATCCTTCCTCGTGCTAATTATTGTGGGACGACCAAAGTAATCTTCGTTCCATGGTCAGGAGAAGAAGCAATTTTTAGCTTGCCCTTGATTCGTTTGGCTCGATCTCTAATATTTTCTAATCCTTTACCACCGACCTTAATATTATCAGGGGAAAAACCACATCCATTATCAACGATCTCAAGATATATTGATTCTTTCCTTTGCTTCAATTTCACAAGCACCGATTTGGCATTGGCATGTTTGAGGATATTATTTAGCGCCTCTTCTACAATATAGTATATCTCTGTTTCTTTTTCTGTTGATAATAAAATCTGACCATCCGAAACTACTCGCGCCTGAATATTGGATCGCCCTTCAACAGAAGCTAAACGCTGGTGTAAGATGGAAACCAGACCGTCTCGCTCAATATCCACAGGTTCAAGCTCAAAAAGAAACAGCCGCATTTCTCTGAGCGCCTGACGGGCATTTTCAATAATTCTATCTATTCTGTTTCCGTCTACTGACGCTCCAGATTCTAAACCTAACTTGACGGCTTCTGTCAATGTTAATAGGCCATATAACTTCTGAGTGATGGAGTCATGCAAGTCCTGGACAAGGCGATGGCGTTCAGCCAAGGCAATATCAGATTTTCTTTTGCGATCGGTATAAATAAAGGATCCTAGCTCCTCGGTGACAACGCCCAAACGGAAAATTTCGTCTGACGTAAAACCAGTCGTTTCAACACGTGCAAGCATAAGCACACCCAACAATTGTTCGTTATACAATAAGGGGAAAATTGCTATAGAGGTGTACCCAAACTGTTGTATCAGTTTGGCAAAAGATTCGTTTTCATCCGCGCTTGAAATGATAAGCGGTTCTTTGTCTCCCAGGAGCCACTTGGTTGCATCTAAGGTTTCGTGCAGGCTCGTTAATGTATCATTGTCTTTCACAAATACACCATGTTTCGCCATTACTGAGAACTTGAATTTCTTGGCATCTGGAAGAGGCTCAGCTAAACAGATGGCTCCGCTCTCTGCACGGAAGGTATATGCAATTTGAAAAAGCACATCTCTAAAAAAATCGCCGGATGTCGCCGATGTATTCGCTGATTTGAAGAACGACCGAAGAAGGTTGAACATTTCTTCCCGGGCGCGTTGGCGTGATTCGTTGGTGCCCTTTCGATCTGTTATATCCCGCAGAATAATGACTTTACCCCTTTCACCATTATTTAGTTTATTGACACGCACACTGATATGACGCCATTGTTTGTTTAGATTTATGCTTCCTCTAAACTCTATTTCCTTAGCATCGTTGGAACCGGAGATGCTATTCCAATTCGTCAATATCTCCTCAACAGAAATTCCACAGGCCCGATGGGTGGGAATGCCGATCAATTGCTCTGCAGCCGGATTTAGATCCAAAATTTCATCTTTATTATTCAGAACAATTATGCCGTCGTTAATGTTGTCAAATAATTCCTTCCAGGTTGTCAAATTTATTGGGTGAATTTTAAAGTCGGTATAAAGGAGTGCCCCGCCGATTAGAGTAAAACCAACCAGCATCAGATCGTATTCAGTAATCATCGGTGCGAGATTGGTGAAACTAACACTATCAAGAACTATGCTGGCGAGGATTGCACCATTCAAGGCGACTAGTGGCCTAACTCTTAGTGGCTTTAGATTATTGCCAGATGTAGAAATCGTCACAATTATGGATGCTGCCAGCATACTAATTGAATAAACCAACATTAGCCATCCCCACACATCTAACTGGGAGATAATCATGAAATTCTGGGATACACTATCGAAGAAGCGAATGCCTGGCACTGATTGGGCAACAAACACTACCAACAAGAAAGCGGGGATAAATGCAAGAACAAGAAGTATTCGATAAGATAACCGTTGACTCTGGGTCGTGTATCCTAGAATATATATAAAAACAAATGCGGGCAAGTAGCCAAGAATAAAGTTGATGATGATCTTCAATACATTTATAACTTGCAGATTACTGACTTGGGAGACAGCAAACCAGGAAATTGCGACGATGCTGAGGCACACAGCATAAGCAATCGTACTGGAATAGCCAATGCCTTTTTGACGACGAAGGGAAATAAGTAATATCCCGATCAAAATGGCGGCAAGTGTGATTGAGATTTCAATAGAATTTAACCGGATCATTTTTCTCTTAGTTTACCAGTGATGTCGAGTCCTATTTCGTTTCATTGCTCTGAGAAACCGCCACTAGTTTGTTGGACTAATCTTGCCGTTTGGGTTAGCCGGTGAAGGGCTCTCAGGGTTTCTGGATTTTTAGTTTTTATCTTGGCCGCTTTTTTTAGAACTTGACTTACAACATGGAATCGTCCCATACAAAGATAGATTTCTGCAATCCGCAAACATAGGGTTGCCTCGTTTGGGTGTGCACGAAGAGCCTTTCGAAAATACAGGATGGCCTCATCAAAACAACCAAGAGCATAATACATCTCGGCGCTGTTGATCAATTCTTGGATATCCTTTGTTTTCTTTGTGTAAAGCTTATTTAATGGGCTGTTGATTGAGTCGAGCGACGCAACATTTTTTATCGAAGGCAGATCAAGAAATTCAACTACTTTATGGCGAAAGGCCCAAAAATCAGGAGAAAAACGAGCTACTTGTCTGGCCTCTGTTTTTGTAAGCCAGAATATGGCTTTGATATTCCCTTCGATGAAATACTCTCTATGCATATTTAGAGCGCGAAAAGCATTTGAATATCCTCGTCCGCCTCCCCAGCGTAGTCCAGTAACAAAAAACACAGATTGCCGATGAGCCGGATGTTTCAGTAATTCAATGGGAATGTCATAGTGTGCCTTGTCAACAGTGTAAAAGACAACAGTTTGTCCCAATTGTTCAAGTGCCTTTGCCAGGATTGCTTGAACTTCATGTTTGGTATGCTCTGAGCGATAGACAACCATGAGAAGACTGGGCCTTTCCCACTTAATTCCCAGCGATAACTCATCAAGAATGCTATTCAGGCGCTCCTCAAACGCATCCTCTCTAATAAGCTCAAGCATTTTCATGCTACTGCTTTCGGTAGACATTGTTGAGACCAATATTTAAGATTATATCATGCTCCTCAGAGGCAGTTTTACAAACAACTTGCCCGTTTGATCCCCCGTATCGAGTGCTTCACCCCCACTCCCAACAGAACAAATACTTCCTCGCCTTGTCCTTGCATTTGCCCTGACCTCAACCGTGGTTATAATAAGGCTGTTCAGGAGATTCCCTATGCTTATTATCGTTAGCGACCTGCACCTTACCGACGGCACATGCGGACGTTCCATTTCGTCCACTGCATTCAAACTTTTCTTTGACCGTTTGCGGGAGTTGACCCTCAACGCCTCCTGGCGTGCTGACGGGTACTATAACCCTGTCCAGGAAGTGGACCTCCTCCTGTTGGGCGACATCCTTGACCTCCAGCATTCCACGCTTTGGCTGGAGAAGGAAGACGGCACTCCCAACACAGCCCGCCCCTGGACGGATTTCCATGCCCCGGAGTTCGCCGCCACCGTGCGTGCGATCACGGACGGCATCCTGAAGAATAATACCGAGGCCGCCCAGATCTTGAAGAACCTGACAGCCGGTCGGACCCTGTCCCTGCCACCCGCGGACCGGCGCGGCCGCCCAGCCAAGTTGGCACTTCAAAGCATGCCGGTCAAGGTGAATATTCATTACATGGTAGGCAACCACGACTGGTTCTATCACCTGCCGGGAGCGGAATTCGATGCCATCCGGGCCAAGGTAATCAATGCCCTCGGTTTGTCGAACCCGGTCGGGCCGTTCCCGCATCAGGCCAAGGAGTCAGGGACGATAGAGAATTTACTCAACAAGTATCAGGTCTATGCCCAGCATGGCGATTTATATGACTCTTTCAACTACGACAAGGAAAGCGATCAGGAAAACAAGCGTGATTCAGCCGCCCTGGGCGATGCCTTCGCCATCGAGATCATCAACCGTTTCCCGGTCGAAGTGGAACGCCGGATGAAGGGCGAACTGCCGCCTGGTTTGATCACCTCCCTGCGAGAACTGGTCAATGTCCGCCCGGCATTGGCGACACCGCTGTGGATCAGCAGCCAGTTGCGGCATAATAACGTACCCGAAGCGCTCCAGAACAAACTTAAGAATATATGGGACGAGCTTGGTGATGATTTCCTGAAACTACCCTTCGTCCGCGCCTCGGACAAGAAATTGAAATTCGACGTCGTGGACGGCCTGGAAGCGGTCATCAAGATCACCGACCGCTTTTCCTTCAAAACCATTGACAGCTTAGTAGTCTGGCTGCGAAAGAAGTTCTGGTCGGAGGAAGTCACCTTTGCCAAATATGCCTTGAAGGAGGATGCTTTCCTTAATCGCAAGGCGCAGTTCATCGTCTACGGGCACACCCACCATCACGAGGTTGTGCCGCTCGATTCCATCCCCGCTAGTCCCGCGCCGACCAATCAAACGTACTTAAATTCCGGAACCTGGCACACTTATTTCGACCTGGCTGTTCATAAGCCTGAAGAACAAAAATTCATCCCTTACCAATTGTTGACTTATCTCGCCTTCTACCGCGGCGACGAACGCGGCGGACGCCGCTTCGAGGCCTGGTCGGGATCGTTTTCCGAGTGAGCGCCAAACATGTCTGAATACATCTACCTCATCCACCCTTTCCGTGACGGCTTCTTCGAACAGCCCACTGCCGAAGAAGAGAGCGCCATGTCAGAACATTCCCAGTATCTAAAAAAAGCCGTTGCTGCTGGGACCCTCCTGCTGGCCGGACCTTGTCTCGACGATACGTTTGGAGTCGTCGTCTTCCGCGCTGAGAACGAGGCAGCCGCGCAAGCCTTCATGCTCAGCGACCCCTCGGTCAAGGCCAACGTGATGATGGCCGAACTCCACCCGATGCGTGTCTCATTGCAGGGACAATGACCATTTACCCAGCTTCCGCCCTGCGCACCGTGGCGCTCCGGACACAGGGGTTGCATGCCGCCAATGGGCACGAATCCCTCCCGACGCCGGAAACCATCTGCCAGACCGTCGAGCAGATCGGTTGTGTCCAGATTGACACCCTGCACGTGGTGCGCCGCAGCCAGTATCTCGTCCTGTGGAGCCGCCTCGGGAGCTACGACCCGGCGGATTTCGACGCCCTCCAGTCCGGGACGGGACGGCGATTCTTCGAGGGCTGGCAGCACGCCGCCTGCATCATCCCATTGGAGGAATATCGCTATCAGACGCCGCATCAGCGCAACGTGCGAGGCCAGAATGAGCAAACCAGCACCTGGTATTCTCGCTGGCTGAACGAGCATGGCCATCCCGAAACCATCCAGATGGTTAGGGAGCGCATCCAGCGCGAAGGTGCGCTCAAGGTCAGCGACTTCGAGCGCGGCGACCACCCTGCCGGGGCGTGGTGGAACTGGCGTCCCGCCAAGGTGGCGCTGGAATACTTGTACGCTTTCGGTGAACTGATGATTGCCGGGCGGGATAAATTCCAGCGCATCTACGACCTGACCGAGCGCGTCCTGCCCGATTGGGTGGACACCACCGAGCCAACCATTGAGCAGCGCGACCGCTTCTGGGTCGAGCGCGGGGCGAAAGCCCTGGGCGTTTGCCTGCCGCGCCACGCCGGGGATTACACTTGGATGAAGGTGACCAAATCCAGGCCGATTGTCGCAGCGCTGGTCAAAGACGGCACTCTGCGCCCCATCGCCGGGAAACTGGACAATGGCGAAACCACTGAACTCCTTATCCACCGCGACAACCTGCCCCTGCTGGAACAGGCTGCCGATGACAGCCTCAAAGCCGAGCGCACCACCTTCCTCAGCCCGTTCGACAGCCTCTGGTGGGCCGTCCGCCGCGACGAGCTGCTGTGGGGCTTTCACCAGTCGCTGGAATGTTACGTCCCGGCCCCCAAGCGGGTTTACGGCTATTTCAGCCTGCCCATCCTCCACAAGGACCGCATCGTCGGCCGCTTCGACCCCAAACTGGAACGCAAAACCGGCCTCCTGCACCTCAAAACCCTCTTCCTGGAGCCAGGTATCAAGCCGGGCGGTGAACTGGTGAAAGATGTCGCCGTTGCCATGCGCGACTTTATGAAATTCCACCAGGCCACAGACTTGGTCATCGAAAAGAGCCAGCCGGAGGAATTTGGCCGGAAACTGCTGAAAAAGATCACATAAGGAATACGATGCCCACATTCCCTCTCCTCGCCCTGGCCCGCACCAACGGGAACCCCATCATCGAGACCGAAATCGCCACTTTCCTCTGGCAAGGGAAATCCCCCCCCCTGTTGCTGGACGACCTGCACAACTGGGACGACGCTCCCCAGCCGATGACGCGCATCGCGCCCGGCCTGTGGTCGGTTGCCGTGCAACTCCCGCCCGACGCCTACCTCGAATATGCCTTCCTCGACCCGAAAACCGGTCAGCGCGTGGAAGACGCCCTCAACCCGAACAAGGTCTGGAACGGCATCAATGCCTGGAACCACTACTTTTACATGCCGCGCGGCGGCCCGACCGAACTCGCCAAACCGGCGCGTGGCGCGGCGCGGGGAACGGTGAGCAGGTACGAGGTCCCGACCCGTGACCACGCTGCCGGGTCGAAACGGACCGTGTACTTGTACCAGCCTCCGGTCACGAATCCGGTCCCGCTGGTGGTCGTCTACGACGGCGTTGATTACCTGAAAAAGGCTAAACTTAATGTCATCGTTGATAATCTGATTGCCATCAAGCGCGTCCGCCCGTTTGCCCTGGCGCTGGTACAAAATGGCGGCGCGGCGCGCACCCTGGAATATTCCTGCGCCGACGCCACCCTCGATTTTATCTTCGATCAGGTCATCCCACTGGCGCAGGAACACCTGACCCTGACGCCCCCTGGAGGAGAACCCTACGGCATCCTGGGCGCTTCGATGGGCGGGCTGATGGCGCTGTACACCGGCCTGCGCCTGCCGCACATTTTTGGGAAGGTGTTGAGCCAGTCAGGCGCGTTCTTCGTCCCCGAACTGCATTCGGTCATCGCCGACCTGGCGCGCTGCCTGCCGCGCCCGGAGATCAAAATCTGGATGGACACGGGGAAATTCGATTTCCTGTTGGAAGGCAACCGCGAGATGTATGCCCTGCTCAAGGAGAACATTTATCGCGTCACCTACCGGGAGTTTTCCGGCGGGCATAACTACACTGCCTGGCGGGACGATGTCTGGCAGGGGCTGGAGAAGTCCTTCCGGTGACCTCCGCCCTGTTCCTGGACCCGGACGCGGGCGCGATGGATACCCGCCTGCGGCGGCGGCCCACCCGCTGGGAAACCTTTGCCCTGGCGCTGGCTTTCGGGACTCTGGGCCTGTTCCTCTGGCTGGACAATTCCCTCGGCTACATCCCCTTCGATTACAACGTTTACATCAAGACCGCCCATGGGGACTTGCTGCAATTCTACTATCCCGACTGGATCCTGCCGCTCTTCTGGCTGTGGGCCAAACTTCCGCCGCTGGTGGGTTTTGGACTCTGGTCGGCAGTCAACGTTTTATGCCTTTTCTTCGCCGCCCGCGTCTTCGGCGGGCGCGCCGCGCTGACCCTGCTCACCTTCCAGTTTTTCTACTCCCTGTTCCTCGGCCAGATCAACGGCCTGCTGGCAGGCGGACTGGCGCTTGGCTGGTGGGGGATGACGCACAAGAAATGGGGGCTGGCCGGGTTCGGCTTCTGGCTGGCAGCGACCAAGTTCCAGATTGGCCTGCCATTCGGCTTCCTGCTCTGGCTGGCTGCTGAAACAAACTGGCGCAGCCGCCTGCGCGTGCTCGTCCTGCCCCTCCTGTTGACCCTGGCCTCGTTCGTACTCTACCCCGATTGGCCGTTCCATCTCGTCGAGCGCATCCAGGCGTTTGCCCCCTACGACTGGGGCAGCATCGGCCTGTGGCGGACCATCGGCCCCGCGGCGCTCCTGTTCTTCCTGCCTCCATTCTTCCTGCCGCTGGAAAAGGGACGCCGGTTCCTGGCGCTGGCGGCGGCCATCCCGCTCGCCCTGCCCTACTTCCAGAGCGCCGACCTGTTGGTTCTCTTCGTCCTGCCGGTGGGCTGGTTCCCGCTCATGCTGGGCAACCTGGGCTTTTTGTTCTTTATCTACCAGTTCAGCGTCCTGCGCCTGCTGTGGATCATCCCGCTTGTTATCTATCTATCAATACTTCTCCCTTCTGCCTGGGCATGGATTAAGTCTGTACGGGCGCAGGGCGTTTCTCACCGCGAAGGTCACAAAGAATAACTGTTTTTTTTGTGCGCTTTGTGTTTCTCCTTTTCCGCTGAATAAAACCCATGCTCCTCGCCACCCTGTGCTACATCAAACATAACGGCCAGACCCTGATGGTCTTTCGCAACAAAAAGCCCGGTGACATCCACGCCGGGAAGTGGAACGGTCTGGGCGGCAAGTTCGAGCCGGGCGAGACGCCGGAGGAGTGTGTCATTCGCGAGGTGCGGGAGGAATCCGGGCTGGGAATCGTCAACCCGCGCCTGCACGGACTGGTCATGTTCCCCGGATTCAAGGGGCATGATTGGTATGTGTTCGTCTTCACGGCCACGGATTTCACCGGCGGGCTGATCGACTCGCCCGAGGGAGAGTTGCGCTGGATCGCTGATGAGGAATTGGATTCGCTGTCCCTGTGGCCGAGTGACCGGATTTTCTTCGGCTGGATGAGGGAAGGGAAATTCTTTTCAGCGAAGTTTGTTTATGAGGGGGAGAAGATGAAAAATCACCAGGTTGTATTTTATTGAAAAAGCCGGTGGCGCTCCCCGGCTTTCAATCCAATTACGGCGCAGGCTTGAACTGATACGCCATCTCTTCAATGGTGTACCCAGTCAACCCAATTTCCTCGCGCGCAATCGTGCCCATCCCGATCTCCTGGGCCAGGGCCAGGTAATTCTCGATATGCAGGAATGGTACACTGCCTGATGCAGCTGCCGGGTCGAAGCCCATCAGGCGCGCCCCGGTTGCATCCATCGCAAGGGGATTCTTGCTAGCCAGCAAAATACCCGGCTTGACCTGCGCCACGCCATCCTCCCACGGGTCCGCCCCGCCTTCCATCGTCATGATGCCGTCTGCCAGCGCCAGGTGGATGGGACGCGCCCGGTTCAGGTCGAGAAGAACGCGTGGCAGGCGGGTGTCCATCTGTCGGTCGCCGTGAAGGGATTGCCGCCATGTCTGGCCTGGAAGATAGCGGTACACGCTCAAAGGTGTCAGTCCCATCAGGTTTTTCATTGACATTGTCATCCCGGCGAAGGCATGGGGTTTCATTTTTCCAATGGAAACAAAAGTATCCAGCTCTGTCAGCACCGCGTTGAATTTATAAGTTTCATGAATAAACCAACCCTCACCCACAGGGGCATCGGTAAAATCATCATAGGGGTCCGGGTAGGATGTATCCAACAGCTCCGCGCCAACCGTATCCGCCATCTCCTTATATCCCCATAAATCCCACACGGAGGGCTTGGCTGTCCCCAATCCCTCTACAACATAGATTTTGCTGGCCCCCGCATCAATCAAGAGTTCACATAATGCCCCGACCACTGCCGGGTTGGTCGCGTACCATTCCACCGGTGATGGGGAAACGAATCCATCCTGGTAATACGCCCCGGTCATATTGACTTTGATGCCTACTTTCGCGCCTGGACGCACCACGTCAGTGATGCCTCCCATGCTGTCTAACATGCGCTCCAGTTCGGAGCGGATAAGCGCCTGGTCGTATTGCTCCGCCTTGCCGATCGCAACAACCGCTTTCGGGCCGGGCGTGGGGCTAAGCGTAGGTGTTGGGGTTTCGAGCGGCGGAGTGGCGGTAGCCGTGGGGGGCAGTGGTTGTACGGCTTCGGTGGGCAAAAATCGCTCACATGCGGAGACCAGCAATGCGCCTCCCACTGTTCCTGCCAATTTGAGAAATTGCCTGCGACTGAGTTTAGATGCCATATTATTCTCCTCTCCCATCGTATTTTCCCCAATTATATTACATAGCGCCTGTGCATGGAACAAAAAAAACTGGCGGCCTATTCATCGCCGCCAGTAAGAGAGAATGGGTTGGAGTTACTCCCCGCTGCGCTTGCCAAGTTGGTGATCGAGCATCAGCGCTGCCGTCCCGTGGGCCTCGATCATTTCCAACTGGCTGACGATCCCGGCGGCGTTCTTCTCTTCCTCCACCTGCTCGGTAATGAACCACTGGAGCAGCACCTGGGCCGGGTAATCCTTCTCCTTGAGTGATAGTTCGTACAGGCTGTTGATGGATGCCGTGACTTTTCCCTCGTGCGCCTGCACTTCCTTGAAGGCTTCCAGGTTCGATTTCCACCCGGTGGCCGGGGCGTCTATGGCCTTGAGCAACACGCGCCCGCCGCGCTCCAGCAGGTGGTCGTAGAACTTCATGGCATGTTCGCGCTCTTCCCTGGCCTGCACCCGCAGCCAGTTGGCGAATCCGGCCAGGTTCTTGTTCTCGAAATGGGCAGCCATGGAAAGATAAAGATAGGACGAGAACAATTCTTTATTGATTTGTTCGTTAATCGCGTCTTGCATGGTTTTTGAGATCATCTTATTCCTCCGGTATCGGATAACTTTTATCCATTATACCGATTTATTGTTAACATTGAATAAGACGGAAGACGAGAAATCCTGCAGCTGCCAGGATGGCCAGCCAGATGATCACAATAACCAGCATCCCCCACCTCCCCAACCGATTTTCCGAACCCGCAACTTGCGCCGCATTCTTGCGGGACTCTGCCATCACCTCGGCAGGAATCATCTTCAGCGCCAGCCAGATGCCCAATGGCGTGATGATGAGATCGTCCAGATAGCCCAGAACAGGGATGAAATCCGGTATCAGGTCAATCGGGCTGAAGGTATGAGCGACAACGAACAGCGCCCAGGCCTTGGCGTACCAGGGCGTGCGTGGGTCGCGGTAGGCCAGGTACAGGGCATAGGTCTCCACCTTAAGCCGGTGGGCGGCATCCTTCAGACGACGAAAAAGGGACGGCTTGCCAGCCGTCCCTTGAAGGTCATTCCCCGCCATCTCCCCCCTCGTCGGTTGCGGTGGGCTGGTCGAGGCGGATGACTTCGCCGTGCATGTTGATCACCACCTTGAACCCCGACATGCCCATGTAAGCGCGGCCCTCCTCGGGAATGCCGGCTTGCAGGAGCGCATCGAACTGCTTGTCAATGTTCTTTAACTGGTTCTCGAGCATGGCTTTGGAAAAGATGTCGTCCGTGCCGAGCATTTTGGCGGCCTGCCCGGAGAGTAGATCCTCGTTGCCGCTGATCTGCTGACGCATGGTTTCCAGCACGGCGCGGTCCACCTGCTCGGACGGGATATGGCGCTTGAACCCGGCATCGTCCACAACGTAGCAGGGTTCCTCCCCCACGATGGCAGTGGCGACAGGACGGTCGAACTCGTCCACAACGAGACCGGCAAAAAGGGGCTGACGAGGCATGATTAAACCGAATCCGTTCCCCCCTGGTGGGCAGCGACGACGATCGCGGCGGCCAGGCCCAGGCGTCGGTCGAGGCTGCCGGAAGCGTCCATGCTGAAATCCACCAGCAGGTGATGCCCAATCATGACGGATTTCTGGCGCAGTTCCGCTACAGGCTGGTCGCCAACCGTAATATTTATGATCTGCGGAACGACGCCTTCCGTCAAGCCGTGAAGGATTGCCCGCCCGGTGCTCTTTTCACGCACCCGGCCAATGACCATACCCTGCGCGTTCACGATCCCCCAGGCGTCCTCGAAGAAGTGCTTCCAGTCCACGCCGACGCCGCCAACTTTTTCGCCGCTGGCAACGTCAATCACATCGTAATAGTCGGGAAAATCAGCATGCTCGCCATCTTGTATGAGCAGGATCTCCTGCTTCCTCTTCTCGTCGGCGTAGACATGGTACGTGTTGTAAGGCGCCTTCCACCTGGTTTTATGCTCGATATACAGCGCGGGCTTGTTTTGCGGATCATAGGCGCAGTACTTCCCGCCAATGGAAAGACCCTGGGTCTTGATGACGTAATTGCTGAATGCAAATGCAGGATTCATGGATGTTTTTTCTCCCGACAGGTATTTATACTAACCCTGCTGTTTCCCCTCGATGATCGCCAGCAGGGTGGCCGCGGCAATGCCGAGACGGCGGTCCAGCCTGCGGGCGGGGTCCATGCTGAAATCCAGGTCCATCTGGTAAGCAAACAGGTTGAAACGCTGGCGCAGGTCGGCGACGCGGGTTTCGCCCAGGGTCATATCGTAGTTCTGCGGCAGGAGCGAGCCGAGCAGGAGACGACGCAGCATGGCCTGCCCGACGCTGTCCTCGAACAACATGCCGATAACATTATCGTTGACATCCAGCACTTCCCATTCGTCGCGCATCATCGAGCGCCAGCCTTTGCGCCGCAATGTGCCGACTTTCTGGTTATAAGCCGGGTCAATCACGTCGTAGGCGGCGTTGAAGTCAATGATGCTGCGCGCCTTGACGAGCAGCACTTCCTGGTTTTTGCTCTCGTCATTGTAGATGCGGATGTCTTCACGCAGGCGGAACATCTTCTGTTCCACGTAGAGCACCATTTGCTCCTGCGGGTTGAAGAAGCGCAGTTTCCCGGTCAGGGCAAAGACCTGACGCTTGAGCAGGTAACGGTCAAACTCAAAAGCCGGGTTCATGATCTCTCCTTGGGTCGGAAATTCGGGATTGCCGGATCCGGACGTGGGTCCCGGAAGCAGGGGCGAGCACCAGACGTTCGCCCGGCGGGACCGGGGGCGAGGTCCAGCGATAGACCCAGCGGGCGGCTTCCGGCGTCAGGTTGATGCAGCCATGGCTGTGCTGGGCGCCAAAATCATTATGCCAGTAAGTGCCGTGGATGGCAACCCCACTATCGGTAATGTAGGCGTCCCACGGCACACCGGGCAGGTCAAAGATTGAAGCGTCATCGTAGCCGCCGGTCATGTGGTAGGTGGGACGCTTGTGGAAGGTGCGGAACCAGCCGGTGGGCGTCTCGAAGCCGAGCTGGCCCGTGGACGTGCGCGCCGCATAGACCAGGGTTTCGTCCTCGAAGGCATAGAGCATTTGCTCGTCGAGGATAATTTCGATGAACTTCTCGTAATTGGGGATGTGCGGGGTAAGAGGAGCCAGATCGGCATCCGAATAGATGCGCAGCCATTGCGGATGGGTATAGTAGTGCGACTGCCACAGGTTATCGTAGCACCTGTACCACAGGCTGCCGTCACGCTGGTCGCTGACCAGCGCCGTGACCCAATGCGTCGAGCCGTAATACAGGCGCGGGCCGGGGTAAGGACTGCGGTTGATGCCCCACATCGTATCGGCATACGGGACGGTCACTTCCCCCACCACGCCCGCTTCAGGGACCTCCAGCAGGGGCTCGTTCAGGACGGATTTCACCAACTGGATTCCGCCAGAGTAAACGTAACCGCCCTGCTCCAACCGGAACCAGGTGCGGTTGTAATCTTCCGGCGCGCCGCCGGTCACCTGCTCTGAGATGTTGACGAGGTTATCGAACACGAGCGAGCCGGTCTGATCCCCGGAGAAGGAGGGGGTGGCGCGCACCTTCATGCGCGTGTAGAGGACACGCCCCTGCATGGGAAGAGGCGAGGCCAGCGCCCGGTCGAGGCGCAGGTCGGAAAACAAAATACTGAGCAGGGCCGCCCCGCTCAGTTTGAGGAAATCGCGTCGGGAAAGCAGTTCGGGATTAATAATGGACATTCACCAGCGTGCCCATCGGCGCCCAGTAGAACAGCCACTGCGCGTCGGGAGTATACATGTTCACGCAGCCGTGGCTCATCGGCGTGCCGAAGTTGCTGTGCCAGTACGTACCGTGGAGACCATATCCCTTGTAAAAATACATCGTATAGGGCACGTCTGGCAGGTAATAGCCGGGACCGGCCATGTCAGTATACTCAAACTTCATGTAGATGTGGAACTGTCCGACCACTGTCGGGAAAGCCGCCACGCCAGTGGAGACCAGGAAATTCGCCACGATGGTGTTGCCTTCATAGGCATACACCATCTGCTGGGAAAGGTCCACGTCAATCCAGTGCACGCCGCCGCCGTAATCATACGAATAGGGCGCCTCTGTTGCCGGCTGGAAAGGCGTGCTGGTCGGCCAGGGAGTATCGGTTGGCCAGAGCGTGTCGGTCGGCAAGGGTGTTTCGGTGGGCGTGAAGGTAGG
>JACQYE010000061.1:32948-41639 GCA_016208355.1 Chloroflexota bacterium
GGGCGTGAAGGTAGGGGTAAAAGTCGGGGTGCTGGTAAAGGTGGTGGTCGGCGTAAACGTGGCAGTGAACGTGGGGGTATACGTCGGCTTGTCCACATCAGCGGGCGCGCCGGAAACCGGGATGGACTGCGGTCCGCGCAGGAAGGCCAGAGCCGTGGAAGCGTTTCCCGGCCAGAACGCTGCGACAGCCGCCGCGCACAACAGGAAAAAAGCCAGCGCAACGAACGACCAGCGATATTTTGTCAACGATTTGGAAAGCGGAAAATTGGAAGCCGGCGCCGAGCGGGTCACTTCACCCGGAGGGCGGCGCGGATGGACCCGCAGCCTGCCCGCTGTTTCCGGGTGTTTTCCTACTCTCCGGTGCGGCCGGGTGTCGGAGAGCGCCTGCTGGCTGGCCTGTCCTTGTCCCAGGCGCTCACGCGCCCAGACCAACCCCTGACTGGCCCGCTCGCTGGACGGATTGATCTGGAGCGCCCGTTCGAGGTAGGCCACGCTGGCCCTTGGGCTGGCGACTGCCGCCAGGATGAGCCAGGCTTCTTCCAGTTCCGGGTCGAGGGCCGCGGCCTGCTCCGCCCAGCGGCGCGCAGACTGACGGTCGCCGCGGCGGACGGACTGCTGGGCGTTCTGGAGGGCCTGACGGGCGGCGAGCGGGTCGGGGTTCATGGGACAGGGGTCGAGGCGATATTCTCGTTATTGACGAAGCACACGATACCGTCCACAATGCCTTTGGCTACCAGGTCGGTGTGTTCGGTGAGGGTGGGATAATCCAGGAACAGGAAGCCGGTCTCGATAATGGCGGATGTGGTGGCCGGGTCCATCTCGTCGAAGGCGTGGTAACCGGTCATGTCGGTGGTAATGCTTGAAGGGTGGAAAGGCAGGCCGGTGTCGCGTCCATAGTAGGTGCTCAAGCAGGCCACGAGACGGGCGGAGAGGTTGGGGTCGCGTGAGCCCACCGCGGCGGCCACCTTGTAACCGGTGGCCTCCGGCCCAAGGTCCGCGCAGGTATCGTTATGGATGGAGACCAGGGCAGCGGCGCGGTAGCCGGTGAGGCGCGGGTCGAACTCCTGCAGGAGGTCCACCGTGTAGCCGAGTTTTTCCAACTCCTGCCGGACGAGCACGGCGATGTTGTAGTTGACGTCCACTTCGGTCACGCCGTTCCCGCAAACCGCACCCACATCTTCTCCGTTGCCCCAGTGGCCGGAGACGATCCCGATGCGGACGGCCTGCCGCGCCACTGGCGCAGACGGGTCGGAGACCACCTGCGGGGTCATCAGGGCCAGGATGGTCTCCCCGAAATCGCCGGAAAACAGGCGCGGGGAAAAGGCGGTGAAAAGGGTCGCCAACAGGACGGAGATGCTGAGAGCGGCCTGGACGAGTCGCCCGGTATGCGACGAATCGTTGGGATGGGGAGATGGCGGGCTGGACATATTCAGTGTAATAGTACCCTAATTCTGTTTAAAAGGGCAAGGCATAAAAATAGGCCTTTTTTATACAGGAAACACCCTTTTATATTGGTTTTTATCATCCTCCAGCCTGCGACAGGAGTAGATAACTGCCCATGTTGCATCTTGGTGTTGTATAATCCCTTTACTAGCGAAGCGGAGAGCGAACATGAAGCCGAAAGAACGCGAACAATATAAAGCGGAATTTTCCCAGAAACTCGCCCAACTTGTTGAAACCTTGAAAGGTCATGTCGCCACTGCCGATGAGCAGTGGACAATCAAAGGTTTCATTGACGTTTTTCGCAATATTTATACTATTTCGGCAGATACTAAAATTGTCTCTAAAATCCTTGAAATTCACTTGTTCCCCAAATTGCTTGAATTTGCCAACGCAAACGATTATCGGATTGTTCTTGCTGAACAGCAAAACTATTACCCTGATTTATCGTTTGTCAAAGCAGATGATGAAACGGTTAAATTTGCTCTGGATCTGAAAACCACATACCGGCTGCCAGATAACCCGGAATTCTGTAACGGCTTTACGCTTGGTTCGCATGGGGAATACTTTATTAATCGGAAAAGCAGTAAAAACATTCAATTCCCTTATGACGAGTATCTAGGGCATTATTGTTTGGGCGTTATTTACTCTCGCTCTTCTGCGGATAAGGTTGTTGATGAAACAAGAGCGTACAAATTGGATGAGTTGAAATCCATTGTTTCTGTAATCAGCAATTTCGAATTCTTTGTGCATGAGAAGTGGGAAATTGCCAGTGATTATCAGGGCAGTTCCAACACAGCCAACATTGGCAGTATTACAAAAATCAGCGATATTTTAAGCGGGAATGGTGTATTCAAGAATTTGGGAGAGGCGTGGTTTGACGATTACTGGATGAATTATGGAAAAATCCAGATGACGATGCCAGATGGTAGTGTTAAAAAAATTACGACCCTAAAAAATTTCTTGCTATATCGCGGTCAAGACCCCAAGCTTGCCAATTCCACTCCCAGAAAACCAGCCCGAAAGAATAGCAGACGGGTGCAGAAATGACCGTAAAGGTCCCGCCCTTGAAGTGTCAGGGTATTAAAACGAAACTGGCGGAGTGGATTAAAGATCACGCCGCGCTTGAAAGGGATGGAACCTGGTTTGAGCCATTCATGGGATCCGGGGTGGTTGGTTTTAATATACGCCCAAGCCGGGCAGTGTTTGCCGATATCAATCCGCATATCATTAATTTTTATAATGCCATTAAACGTGGCGATATTACCCCGGGGTTAGCCAGAGAATTCCTTGAGCACGAAGGCGCACAACTACAGGCGAAAGGTGAGAGTTACTATTACGAAATCCGCGAGCGCTTTAACCAAGCGGGTAGTTCTTTGGATATGCTGTTCCTGAACCGTGCCT
Source organism: Chloroflexota bacterium (assembly GCA_016208355.1). Taxonomy (GTDB): domain Bacteria; phylum Chloroflexota; class Anaerolineae; order Anaerolineales; family Villigracilaceae; genus UBA877. The sequence goes on from JACQYE010000061.1 coordinate 35,793, forward strand.
GTTTCAATGGCGTAATGCGTTTTAACCGGAAAGGCCAGTTCAATGTACCATTCGGGCATAAACCACAGAGATTTGCCAAAGCCTACATCACCAAGATAGCCAACCAAATCAAATATGTGCAACAGGCAACCAGTCAATATGATTGGCAGTTTGCATGTAAGGATTTCCGAAAAGTGATCCCGGATGCTAGGCAGGGTGATTTTATTTATTGTGACCCTCCTTACATCGGCAGGCACGTGGATTATTTCAACGCTTGGTCTGAAAAGGACGAGCAGGAACTCTACGAGCTGTTGAGCGCCGCGCAAGCCAAATTCATCCTGTCCACTTGGCATAGTAATCGCTTCCGCAGCAACCCTGCCATTGAGAAGTACGCTTATCGTTTTACAATCTTGACACGAGAACACTTTTATCATGTCGGAGCCAGCGAGGAAAACAGGAATCCGATGCTCGAAGCGATTGTGTTGAATTACAATCCGCTTTTACCTGTTGAAATGGAAGTCGAAAAACAACTGGCTTTGTTTGACAAAAACAATCCTGAAATTCGTTATGTTATTCAAACCCCAATAAAATCTCAGGAGGCCCCATGAAAACTGCAAGTGGACTGGAATACAACGAAGTTTCCGCCGGGAAGGGCGCGCAGGCCGTGGCGGGCAAGACCGTCAAAGTACACTACACTGGCAAGTTCCCGGATGGCAAGGTGTTCGACTCGTCTGTCAGCCGCGGCGAGCCGATCGAGTTCGTGCTCGGGGCCGGGCGCGTGATCAAAGGCTGGGACGAGGGCATCGCCCTGATGAAGGTCGGCGGCAAGGCGCAGTTGACCATCCCGCCGGGTCTGGCCTACGGCGAACGCGGCGCGGGCGGCGGGGTCATCCCACCGAATGCCACGCTGGTATTCGATGTGGAACTGGTGGATGTAAAGTAGTCTGGTACTCATCAAATTCACATGGTACCCGCGGGGTATCTGTGGTTAAATACAGCCATGACTGACTCGGATTTCAACCTTTATAACCCCCAGCCGCTGCTTATCGTCATCTCCGGGCCTTCCGGTGTGGGCAAGGACAGCGTGGTGCAGGCCATCAAGGAGAGCGGCCTGCCGTTCCACTTCGTCATCACCGCCACCACCCGCCCGCGCCGCGCCGATGAGGTCCACGGGAAAGATTACTTCTTCGTCTCGAAAGAAGAATTCGCTTCCATGATCGAGCATGACGAGTTGATCGAGTATGCCATCGTTTACAGCGACTACAAGGGCATCCCAAAACAGCAGGTACGCGAGGCCCTGGCTTCCGGCAGGGACGTGGTCATGCGCCTGGACGTGCAGGGCGCAGCCACTGTCCGAAAACTGGCGCCGGAAGCGGTGCTCATCTTCCTGACCACGCAAAGCGAAGAGGAATTGGTGGAACGGCTCAAGGCGCGCAAAACCGATACCGCCGAGGACCTGAGTTTACGGATCGCCACCGCCCGCCAGGAACTCAAGCGCGCCGCCGATTTTGATTACATCGTTGTCAACGCTGATGGGCATCTCGACGACACTGTGAAAACGGTCATCGCCATCATTGACGCCGAGCATCACCGCGTCAACCCCCGCAAAGTGAGTTTATAGGTATCCCATGAACATGACTCCCGACCCCCGTGAATATCCCGAGCCGCCGCGCCCCCAGATGGTGCAGGTATCCTTGCCGACAGTCAAGCCGTATGCGACTTATGCCCTGTTGGGATTGACCGTTTTCGTTTACCTTCTCCAGTTGGCCGGGCAATACCTGCTCGGCCTGGACCTGGTAACTGCTCTCGGACTAAAGGTCAACGATTACATCCGGGAAGGAGACCTCTGGCGGCTGGTCACGCCGGTGTTCCTGCACGGCTCCATCCTGCACATCGGCTTCAACATGTATGCCCTGTTCATCTACGGGCGCGGACTGGAAGCCCGTTTCGGCCACGGGCGGTTCCTCCTGCTCTATTTTCTCTCGGCATTTGCCGGGAACGTGCTCTCCTTCCTGCTGACCCCGAATCCCTCGCTGGGCGCGTCCACGGCCATCTTCGGCCTGATCGCTGCCGAGGGGGTCTTCCTGCTGCAGAACCGGCAGCTCCTTGGCAACCGCGTCAACAGGTCGCTAATGAACCTGCTGTATATTGCAGGGATCAACCTGTTGATCGGTTTCACTACCTCCGGCGTGGACAACTTCGGTCATATCGGCGGGCTGCTGGGCGGCCTGGCTTTCACCTGGTTCGGCGGTCCGCGCTGGAAGGTGGAAGGCATGCAACCGTATTTCCGCCTGGTGGACGAGCGCGAAGGACACGGGTCTATCACCGGCACGGCAATCGTCCTGTTGATTTTCATCCCACTAGCGGCCATCGGTTGGGTCTGGCCGAGGTAATAAAAACACATAGAGTAGGGGCGACGTAACGTCGCCCCTACTCTATCGCATCTTTCAACTTGCGCGCCAGTTTCCCAAAGTGAGCGGTGTACCGCACCTCGTCCGTGCGCGGACGAGGTAAATCCACCCTTAAATCCAACTTAACCCGGCCTGGCCGCTGCGTCAGCACCAGGACGCGGTCGGCCAGGAAGAGCGCCTCGCCGATGGAATGCGTGACCATCAGCACGGTCTTTCGCCGCCTCTGCCAGATGCGCGAGAGTTCAGTCCACATACGCTCACGCGTCAGGGCGTCGAGCGAGCCGAAGGGTTCGTCGAGCAGGAGGATGTCCGGGTCATGGACCAGGGCGCGGGCAATCGCCACCCGCTGGGCCATCCCGCCCGAAAGGTCGCGCGGCCAGGCGCCCTCGAAGCCCTGCAGGCCGACCAGTTCCACCAGTTCCTGCGCCCGGAGGCGGCGCTCGTCCGGTTTCACACCCTCCAGTTCGAGTGGGAGGATGATATTTTCGAGCACCGTCCGCCAGGGCATCAGGTTGGCCTGCTGGAAGACCATGCCGATTTTCGGCTGTCCGCCCGCGAAGGTGAATGCCCCGGCAGTGGGATGGAGCAGCCCGGCCAGGATGCGCAGGAGCGTGGACTTGCCGCTCCCCGACGGTCCCAACAGACAGACAAATTCCTGCGGGCATACGGCGAAGGAGGCCGAGTCGAGCGCTTCCAGGCCGCCGTTGTTATCGGGGAAGGTGATGCTTAGCTCTTGGACGGTGAGGATGGGGTCGGTCATAACAATTTCTTTGTAGGGGCACAGCGACCCTTCGACTTCGCTCAGGGCAAGCGCTGTGCCCCTACAAAAATTACGGAACAAATTCGTTCGTAAACGCTCTCAACAAATCCTGCCCTTCGGTCAGCAGGCCCATGTCCAACAATAGGGTTTGCATGTTTTCCCAGGCCTGCGGGTCGGAGTAACCCGGCCGGTCAGCGCGCCACAGTTCGATGGAGGTCGTCAGCACCTGCTGCTGCACCGCGTCGTCCGCTGCCAGGCCTTCGACGTAACCCATCGAAATCTGGTAGGCAGTTTCCGGGTCCGCCAGAGTATCGAGCAGGCCATTCAGGAAGGCGTTGACCATGCGGCGCACCAGTTCCGGGTCTTCGTCAATCGTCTGTTCGTTGGTAAGAAGGCCATTGGCAGCCAGGTCCACGTAATCGGCCACGCGCAGTTCGGTCACCTCGTAACCCTGGGAACGCAACTGCACCGGCTCGTTGGCCGTGTAGACGCAGACGACCAGGTCCCGCCCGGCAGCCAGCGCTTCCACCTGGGTGTAGCCAATCGAGTCGAGGGTCACATCGGATTCGGTCAGGCCGCCGGCGTGGAGCAGGGCGCGCAGGCCGATGTAGTTGGCGCCGTAGAGCCCGGGCAGGCCGATGGTCTGCCCGCGCAGGTCAGCCGGTTCGGCGATCCCCTGCTCGGCCAGCGCCACCACCGAGACCGGGTACTGCTGGTACCAGGCCGCCACGTAGACCACCGGCAGTTCCTGGGCGCGCGCCAGCAAGACCTGCTCCCCCGAGACGACCGCAAACTGGAGTTCGCCCGCCCCCACCAGCGCGGCGGCCTGGTTCTCGTCCATGTGGACGATCTCCACCTCCAAGCCTTCAGCGGCAAAATAACCATTCTCGATTGCCACATATACTGGCGCAAACTGGATGTTGGGGATGTAACCAAGTGCGAACTGGATATGGGTGGTCTCCGTGGGCTTTGCGCCGCACGCAGCCAATAAGAGTGAAAAACAAAAAGCAAAAACCAAAATCTTCTTCATTCGTGAGACTCCTGCCAGGAAAGTAGGTTTTTTTCGAGCAAGGCGACGACGCCGTAGAGCGCCAGCGCCAAAAGGATGAGCGTAAAGACGGCGACGAAGACCAGCGCCGTGTCGTACTGGCCGCGCGCCGCGTTGACCATGAAACCGAGGCCTTTATCAGAACCGACCAGTTCGCCGACGACCGCGCCAATGACCGAGAGCGTGGCCCCGATTCTCAGCCCGCCGAGCAGGATCGGCAGCGCGGCCGGGACCTCGAGCCTGCGCAGGATCTGCCCGCGCGTGGCGCGCAGCGAACGCATCAGGTCGTGGAGCGACCTCGGGACTGCACGCACCCCGACCACTGTGTTCACCAGCACCGGGAAGAAGACAATCAGCGCGCAGATGAGCACCTTGGAGAACATGCCCGGCCCAAACCAGATGACCAGCAGCGGGGCGATGGCTACGATCGGGATGGCCTGCGAAGCCACCAGGTAAGGGGAAGCCAGCCGCTCGAACAGCCGCGATTTGGCGACGGCGTAGCCAAGCGCCACTGCCACGAGTGTCCCGGCCAGCAGGCCGAGCAGGACTTCCGCCAGCGTGACGCCGGTATGGACGAGCAGGCTGCCATCGGTCAGCGCCTTCCAAAAGCGAGCCGCCACATCTCCGGGCGCGGGAAGGATGAAGGCGGGCAGTTCACTGAAGCGGCTGACGAGTGCCCAGGTAAGGAGAGCCGCGGCGGCGGACGCCAGCGTTGTCCAATATAAGGTGCGGGGAGGTTTGCGAAAGGTTTTGCGCTGCATACGGTTGCGGGACAAAAAAGCCCCGTCGAAAGGCGGGGCAGGGAACGAGAGAGACGCGGCCTGAGGAACAAAACCCCGGAAACAGTTGGTTTCCGGGGCAAACAGGCAGAACAGACCCGCGCGGGTCTCGTGATCACCTTCTCTCATCCGGACTGTTACCGTCGGCTCTGGAGTTACACCAGATCATGCAAGTTTGTAGCGGCGACTTTAGTCGTTCAGAACCGTTACTACCCTCTCGCTCGCGGGCTGTACCGCCGGTCGGGGGTTGCACCCTGCCCCGAAGGTTTTATTCGATTGTCAAGATTATAACGAACCGCAGGAAGGATGTCAAACCTGAACAGGCTGGGGCAGCAGGGCTGCCCCAACAGGAGGATTACGCTTTGACGATGCAGGTGTCGCCGATGGGGCAGACCGCCAGGCATTGCGGGGCGTCGAAGTGGCCGACGCATTCAACACAGGTGGCGGCGTCAATCAGGTAGATGGATGGGCCTTCAGTGATGGAAGTGGTCGGGCACTCGGGCAGGCAGGCGCCGCAATTGATACACTCTTCGGTGATTTTCATTGCCATGGGTTCTTCTCCTTCGTTGATTTTCTGGTTAGTCGTGCTTAAGTTAACGTATTGGCGGATGGGTGTCAAATGACAAATGTCTTGAATTTGACTGATTTTGTCATGGGGAGAGAGCGGGCATGTGAAGACTTTCAATCCCACCCCTGGCCCCAGTGAAGCATACCCGTAGGGTGCGCCCCACTCTTGGGGCGGAGAGAATTATTTGAAGAAACAGGGATTTTACGAGCGAAGCTCGTAAAATCCCTGTTTCTTCAATCTTCCCCCTTCCCCCAGGGGGAAGGGGGATAAAGGGGGATGGGGGTAGAAATCGTCTAGGAAAC
>JACQYE010000116.1 GCA_016208355.1 Chloroflexota bacterium
AAGACGTGCGCGTGGTGGAGGGGGCAACGCGCTGGGAGTACGAGGGGCTGCCTTTCGGTTGTTCAGAGTCTCAACCGCTGGATTTCCATTCGCCCTACGGTTGTTCCAAAGGGACGGGCGACCAATACGTCCGGGATTATTCAAGGATTTACGGCCTACGGTCTGTCGTCCTCCGTCAGAGTTGCATCTACGGCCCGCGCCAGTTCGGCGTGGAAGACCAGGGCTGGGTGGCCTGGATGGTCATCGCCGCGGTCACCGGGCGGCAGATCACCATCTATGGCGACGGCAAACAGATCCGCGACGTGCTGTTTGTGGACGACCTGCTCGACGCCTACGACGCCGCCATCGAGCGGATTGACCGGGTCAAAGGCCAGGTCTACAACCTGGGCGGCGGGCCGGGGAACACGATGTCCATCTGGACCGAGTTTGGGCCGCTGCTGGAAAAACTGCTCGGCAGCCCCATCCCGGTGGGGCGCGGCGACTGGCGTCCCGGCGACCAGAAGGTCTTCGTGGCCGACATTCGCAAGGCCGAGCGCGAACTGGGCTGGAAGCCGAAGGTCGGCGTGGAGGAGGGAGTGGGGAGGTTGTTCGAGTGGGTGAAGGAGAATAAAAAGCTGTTCTAGAAACACAAAAGCGGCTCATCAGCCGCTTTTTTCTTGCCCTGCCGAGTCAGGGTTGACCGCCATATTCATTGATACGTAATTGGTTCCACCCTCAGGTTTTCCTCTCCAACGAAATCCTTCACCATGCTCCATAACTCCGGGCAGGCGTTTGTGGTGTCGTTGGGGAAGTCAATCAGGTGTCCTTTGCCTTCCTCGAAGATCTGGAACTGGAAGCGGTCTTTGCCGGGGAAGGAGATGAACGCGCCGTGCAGACGGCTGATGCGGCGGATGTCGCGTTCCGGGTCGCCGGAGGGGCGCAGGAGCACGGTCACCATCTGGGGAGGGCGGTTCTCTTCCGCTTCGGGGGGCCGGATCGGAGGGAGCGTTTTCGGCGCAGATACGATGGGAGGTTCAACGGACGATGAGGCGCTCTCCAGCATGGCAACGTTGCTGATCCCCTGCAGGGACGACGCCGCTGGTTGCTGGCTGCTGATGGATATCGGCTGCTCGTCCGGCAGGTCGGCTTCGTGTGTCACCAGGTCCGGGACCTCGAACCTGTTTTCGGCGGCGGAGAGCGCTGCCGGCCCGGTATAACTTTCGGAATAGTTCTCCCAATCGGGCGGGTCCTCAGGCGGGGGCGGTTCAACACTGGACTCCTCTCCCGTCACGCCCTTGGAAGGGGAGGCTTTTTGGTAGGCTGTCGCCGTTTCCCTGATGCGTCCCCCCTGTTGGGGCAGCTTTTTATCGGGGGCAGGCTGACCGCGTTGCCCGGAGTTCGAGGCGTCCGCGGTGGGCTGGAGCGGAATCTGGGCAGGTTCGGTCAGTTTGATCTGGGTGCGGATGTTGTCCACCAGCACCTTGGCCGGGTTGGACTGGGCGTCAACCTTGCCTTCGGCGACGATCACGCCGCCCACCTCCAGCGCAAATTGGAATTTTTCCCAGACGCGCGGGAAGACGACGAGTTCGATCACGCCGGTCATGTCTTCGAGCGTGACCCAGGCCATCATTTTGCCGGTCTTGGTCTGGTGCGGGCGGATGCCGCTCACCATCCCGGCGACGCGGGTCTTCTCTTCGTGGTTGGCTTCGCCGAGATTGTTGGCGAAGTGGGTGACGACGCGGCGGATTTCACTCAAGTAGGGGGCCAATGGGTGCTCGGACATGTACATACCCATCAGTTCGCGTTCCCAGTTGAGTTTTTCGCGCCGGTCGGCTTCAGGGACGAGCGGCAGGTGGATGCTCTCGGTGACGCCGGTATGCGCTCCGAAGAGCGACATCTGCCCGGCCTGTTCGGCGCGGAAATGCGAGGCGCTGACCGAGACGATCTGGTCGAGGCCTTCGAGCATGGCGGCGCGCGGGCCGAATTTATCCAGCGCCCCAACCTTGATGAGACATTCCAGGGCGCGCTTTCCAGCGGCGCGCAGGTCCACGCGGCGGGCGAAGTCGTTCAGGTCGGGGAATGCGCCGCCTTTCACACGCGCCTGGACGATGAGTTCCCCGGAGGCCTGGCCGACGTTTTTGATCGCGCCCAGCCCAAAGCGGATGGCAGGTTTCTGGTCCGGGCGGTCTTCGATGACAAAGTCCCACTCGCTTTTGTCTACATCCGGCGGGAGGATTTCCACGCCCATCTGGCGGGCGTCATTGACGTAGAGCGCCACTTTCTCGGTCTCGTGCTTGGAGACGGTCAGCAGGGCGGTCATGTATTCGGCCGGGTAGTGCAGTTTCAGATAGCCGGTCTGGACGGCGAGAAAGCCGTAGTCGGCGGCGTGGGATTTGTTGAAACCGTAGCGGGCGAACTCCTCCCAATCGGTGAAGATGGCTTCCGCGGTCTCGCGCGGCATGCCCCGTGCAGACGCCCCCTCCACGAATTTGACGTGGTGCTTGACGATCTCCTTGGCTTTTTTCTTCGAAATGGCAGAGCGCAGGTCGTCGGACTCAGACCCGGTATAACCGGCCAGTTCCACCGCGGCGCGCATGATCTGTTCCTGGTAGATGGGGATGCCATAGGTATCGCGGAAGATGGGTTCCAGCGCCGGGTGGCGAAGTTCCACTTTCGATTCGCCGTGCATGCGGCTGATATAGTCGGGGATGAACTCCATCGGGCCGGGGCGGAAGAGCGCCACCATGGCGATGACGTGCTCCAACGAGGTGGGTTTCATCTGCACCAGCCACTTGGTCATGCCCGAACCTTCCAACTGGAAGACGCCCAGGGTATTGCCGTTGCCCAGGAATTTGAAGGTTTCGGGGTCGTCGGTGGGGATGTTGAGCAGGCTGTAATCCACGCCGTGCCGTTCCCGGATGAGGGCGCAGGCCTTTGCCATGATGGTCAGGGTAGCCAGGCCGAGGAAGTCCACCTTGAGCATCTTGAGTTTTTCCAGGATGCCCATTTCGAACTGGGTGATGGTCTTGATGGGGGTGTCTTCCGCGTTGCTGGTCGGGCGGGCGAGCGGCAGGTATTCGGTGAGCGGCCTGTCAGAGATGACCACCCCGGCGGCGTGCGTCCCGGCGTTGCGGACGACCCCTTCCATTTTGGAAGCCGTATCTATCAGTTCGTGTAAATGCGCTTCAGAATTATAGGCCGCCTTCAGGTCCGGGATTTGCTCGAGGGCCTCTGCCAGCGTAATCGGTTTGCCGGGGATGTTCGGGACGAGTTTGGCGATGCGGTCCACTTCGGGCAGGGGGATGTCCATCACGCGCGCCACGTCACGCAGGGCGGCGCGCGCGCCCATCGTACCAAAGGTGATAATCTGTGCTACTTTGTCCTGCCCGTATTTCTGGACAGCGTACTCCAGCATCTCCGAGCGACGGTCATCGGGGAAGTCCAGGTCAATGTCGGGCATCGAGATGCGCCCCGGGTTCAGGAAACGCTCGAAGAGCAGGTCATGCTGGAGCGGGTCAATCAGGGTGACGAAGAGTGTGTAGGCGACAATCGAGCCGGCCCCCGAGCCGCGCGTGTTGTACCAGATATTGTGTTCGCTGGCGTAGCGGCACAGGTCCCAGACGATGAGGAAGTAAGCGTCGAACCCCATTTTGTTGATGACGCCCAACTCGTAATCCAAGCGGGTCTGGACCTGCTCACTGTCGGCGCGTTCCCCGTAGCGTTTTCGGGCCCCGGTCTCGCACAGCGAGCGCAGGTAAGTCTCCGGGGTGTAGCCCTCGGGGACAGTGAACTGGGGCAGGCGGTACGTGTCCACGCTCAAGTCCACGTTGCAGCGTTCGGCGATCAAAAGGGTGTTGGAGAGCGCCTCGGGCACTTCGCCAAAGATGGCGGCCATCTCCTCCGGGGAACGCAGGTAGAAGGATTCTGGTTCGTAGCGCATCCGGTCGGGGTCGGAGAGCAGTTTCCCGGTCTGGACGGCGAGCAGGACATCCTGCAGGCGGGAGTCTTCCCGGTTGATGTAGTGGACGTCGTTGGTGGCGATGAAGCGGGCGTTGTAGCGCGGGCCGAGTTCCAGCAACTGGCGGTTGATGCGTTCCAGTTCGGGGATGTTATGCTCTTGCAGTTCCAGGAAGAAATTTTCCTTGCCGAAGACGCTGTAATACCAGTCGAGGGACTGGCGCGCTTTGTCCACCTGCCCCTGTTCCAGCAGCCGCGGCACCTCGGCGGAGAGACAACCGGAGGAGCAGATCAGCCCCTCGGCGTGCCGGGCCAGGAATTCCTTGTCAATGCGCGGGTAATAATAGAAGCCGTCGGTCTGGGCGGCGGAGACGATCTTCAGCAGATTCTGGTAGCCGGTCTGGTTCTCAGCCAGCAAGAGTAAGTGAGTGGATTTTTTATCTTCCTGCGGGTCGCGCTCCGCCATCGTGCGGGCAGCCAGGTAGGCCTCCACGCCGATGATGGGCTTGATCCCGGCCTCTTTGGCGCGTTCGTAGAATTCGATCACCCCGAAGGGCATGCCTGTTACCAGGGTTCGGTTACCATTTTTGATCAACAGTGAGGCTGAGGTGATTATAGCACGCAGGGAAATAAATAGAACCTATGTTTGGCTTAAAATTTTGCGCAGTGGTTCACTCGAAGCAAAAACGCGATCTTCCCGGAGCATACCTGTTAGGAACGAACCCCCAAAACCAGGAATAATAAAAAGAGCCACCCTTCAGGGAGGCTCTTTGGAGTGACCGACCAGGGACTTGAACCCTGAACCGATTGATTAAGAGTCAATTGCTCTGCCAGTTGAGCTAGTCGGCCATGCGGGCAGTATTATACCGCAAAGGAAAATGATGTCAATAAAGCCACCCGGGGAGTCAGAACAGCGCAATCCTCTGCCCAACACGGTATAATTCTTTCCAGTTTGAGAATACTTGCTTTATTTCAGGAGCAACTCAAGATACCATTTGAGGAGTAAGCATGTCCAACCCGAGCGAAATTGACCACTGGCGCGACCTGTTCGAATACGCCCCCATCTCTCTGTGGGAGGAAGATTACTCTGCCATCCGGCAATTCTTCGATTCCCTGCGCGCCGAGGGTGTGACCGACCTGCGCGGTTATCTTGCCGGGCATCCCGGGGCGGTGCGCGCCTGTATGTCAAAAATTGTTGTGCTGGATGTCAATCGAAGAACGCTTGATCTCTTTGGCGCAGAATCAAAAAAGGAATTGCTCGCCAACCTGGACAAGATCTTCCGTGACCGGATGGACGTTCATTTTGCAGACGAACTGGTGGATATGTGGAACGGTGCCAAGTCTTACGAACGCGAGGGAGTCAACTACTCGCTCAAGGGCGAGCCAATAGACATCCAACTCTGGTGGTGCGTGCTCCCCGGTCACGAACAGACCCTGGACCGGGTGCTCGTTTCGATCAGCGACATCACCGCCCGCAAGCGAGCCGAGAACTACCTGCGCTACCTCGGCACGCACGACGTAATGACCGGCCTGTACAACCGCGCCTTCTTTGTCGAGGAGCAGGAACGGGTCGAAAAGGAAGGCCCCTACCCGGTCAGTATCCTGATTGCGGACTTGAACGACCTGAAACGCGTCAACGATACTTTCGGCCATGAAGAAGGCGACAATCTCCTGCGCCGCACGGCTGAAATCTTCAAGGCGGCATTTACCGACAACGAAATTGTGGCGCGCATGGGTGGGGACGAGTTCGCCGTGCTGCTGCCCAACATCAAGGCCTCCGAGTCAGGGCAGGTATTGAAACGCATCCACAAACTCGTCAGCCTGAATAACACCTATTACCAGGGGCCAGACCTGCACATCTCGCTGGGCATTGCCACCGGAACGCGCGGTCACCCGCTGACGGAGGTCCAGCGCCAGGCTGATGACCGGATGTATGCGGAGAAACGGGAATACCACCAACTGGCCGGACAGTAGTGCCAGCGCGTTGGAACAGGCAATAAAATCCCCGGAGTTTCAAACACTCCGGGGGATTGTTTTTCCGGTAAGACCTGCCTACTTCTTCCTCAAAATCCTCCAGGCGTAAATCCCCAAGCCGATCCCGCCCAGGAGCAGGGCCGCGCCGAGAATGCCCAGCAAAGGCGACGTGCCTTTCTCGCCGTCATCCTCGCTGACTGTCTGCACCTGCGCGCCGAAATCCACGTAGGTGGTATCGCCAGGGACAAGTTCCACAGTGGTATTGAGGGCCGTCGTCGGGTTGTACCCGGAGGGCACGCCCCCGCTGAGTGTGTACACACCAGGCTCGAGGTCCTCGAAGCAAGTGCGCAGCGGTTCTTCTACATCATCGGGGTCGCGGTCAGAGGTCGTGTTGAGCGTCTGTGAATACTGCCCGTTGGCGCTGACCAGGCTGACCGCGCCGCCGTCCACGCCGAACTCGGTCTCCTGGCGCAGGCCATCGCCGTTCAGGTCGTCATATAACAGCGCACAGACCTGGGCCGAGCCGCCTGCCCCGGGTGTGGGGGTGGGCTGGGTGGGCGCAGACGTAGGCGACGGGCCGGGGGTGGGCGAGGAGGCTGCGGGTCCGCCCACGCCGATGAGCAGTTCCTGCCCCTCGCGCAGGTCGCAGTTCTCGTTCAACTGGTTGGTGGTGCGGAGATAGTCCACCGAGACGCCGGTGAGCAGGGAAATTTTTGTACAAGTGTCGCCGGGCTGGACAATGTAGATGATACGTCCGTCCGGTTGGGCAGTGGGGGTGGCGTACTGCGTTTGCGGGTCTGGCGAGGCAGCCGCCGGGACTTGCAGCCAGAGCAGCAACGCGCCGGTCAGCAGGAGGCAGAGGGCAAGGAGTTTCGTTTTCATGAATTCACCTGGAAAGATTATATCATTCCCAGGGTGATATAATCGCTTCGCACTTTCAGAGGAGGCAGCATGTCTTTACAAGTCATCATCGGCGCGCAGTGGGGGGACGAAGGCAAGGGCCGCATCGTGGACTGGTACGCGGCGCATGCAGATTTCACTGCCCGCTGCAACGGCGGCGACAACGCCGGGCACACCGTCACGGTCGGCAGCCAGGTCTACAAACTGCATCTCATCCCTTCGGGCATCATCCACCCACAGGTCACGGCGGTGATGGGCAACGGAATGGTCGTCAACCCGCGCACCCTGCTCGAAGAAATGGACATGCTGCGCAAGTCCGGGGTGGCGGTCAATTCCCGCCGCCTGCGCATCTCTTACGCTGCCCACCTCATTACGCCCGCCCACCAGGCGCTCGATAAGGCCTTGGAAGCGAGCCGCGGCAAGGACAATATTGGCACCACCGGGCGCGGCATCGGCCCGGCCTACACCGACAAAGCCTCCCGGCGCGGACTGCGCCTGGCAGACCTGCTCTCTCCCGATTTCGGCGAACGGGTCAGCGACCACGTGGCCGAAACCAACCGGACCCTGAAGATGCTCGGCGCTCCCGCCCTGGACCCGGCTCCGGTCTGCGACGAATACCGGAAGTACGCCGACCTTTTGAAAGACTACATCGCTGATACCTCCCTCGAACTGGACGCGGCGCTCAAAGCCGGGAAGACGGTCATTGTGGAGGGCGCCCAGGGGACACTGCTCGACATTGACTTCGGGACCTATCCCTTTGTGACCTCCTCCAGCACCACCGCCCCCGGCGCGCTGACCGGCCTCGGCCTCGGCCTGGGCGCAGCGCGTGACGCCCGCGTCATCGGCGTGGTCAAAGCCTTCCAGACGCGCGTCGGTTCCGGGCCGTTCCCGACCGAGGTGAGCGGCGACCTGGCCCTGCGCCTGCGCGGCACCGGCGAGCATCCCTGGGACGAGTATGGAACCACCACCGGCCG
>JACQYE010000117.1 GCA_016208355.1 Chloroflexota bacterium
GACGGGGAACCGGGTCGCTGGTCTGCCGGGCCTGGCGCAGGAAGGTGGCGAGTTCAAAGGACACGTCACGTGCCTCGCCCTGCAAGTCGGTGCGCAGGAGGTAGGGATGAAATCCTTCGACCTCCGCCTGTTTCAGCGCGGCTTGCGCGGCGGTCAGGTTGCTGCCGATAATGATGTTCTGGACGCGCTCGAAGAGCGGGTCGCCGGGCTTGGGAGTTTCGGAAGAGTGCAGAGCATGGTTAATGGTTAATGGGATTTGGCCTTCCAATCCATATTTCTCCAGGATGGACAGAACGTCCTGGCGCGTGGAGGGATCGGGGGCGGTCGGACCGGAAGCAATCGCTTCGAGCGGGTTGCCAACCACGTCCGACAGGATCAGGCTGATAATCGTTGCGCCGTTTGCCAGTTTCGCCACCCCGCCGCCTTTGACCCAGTCCAGGCGGCGGCGCAGGGTGTTGATCTCGTCCACGCGCGCCCCGCAGGCCAGCAGGGCGGAGGTCAGCGCCTGCATGTCAGCGAGCGTCACCCCGTCCACGGGCGCGGTCACCAGCGCCGACCCGCCGCCAGAGAGCAGGCAAAAAAGCAGGGCATCGGGGCCAAGCGCGGAAACAAACTCGACGACTTTCCCCCCCGCCAGCAGGCTGCGCTCGCCCGGGATGGGGTGATCCCCTTCCAACATCTCAATTTTGTTTTTTGCTTTTTGTTTCTCCCCGGCATGTTTGGCAACCACCAGCCCTCCAGACAACCGCCCGCCTAAAATATCCGCCATTGCCTCTGTCATCGCGAGCGAGGCCTTGCCGATTCCCAGCAAACACACGCGGCGGAACGCGGACAGGTTGTAGGTCCGCCCGGAGATAGTAAGTTTATTGCCATCCCGTTGCACGGCCCTCTGCACTGCCGCGCCCGGCTCCACGGCGGCGATGGCCGCGGCCAGGATGCGGGTGATGGACTCGCCCTCCAGGGTATTGTGCATGCTCGAGGCGCTGCCCTGAGCCGCCGCGTTGAGTTTATCGAAACGCTGTCGAAGGGTCCAGAAAGACTCGGCAGGAATCATGCTCGTATGATAGCATTAAATTTTCTACCGTACATTACTCTTGACGTTCACAAATCGCACGCGGATGACGCTGATTCAAATGATTTCCGCAGATCAAACCCAAAAAAATCTGCGCTCATCCGCCCGATCCACGTTGATCCGCGTGCTATTTTCTCGGATGTACGGTAGAGAAGCATTAAATAACGTGACGCGAACCGCGCGACGGAAAAGCGGCGTAGAATAAAATTCAACCCTCAAACGATCGGATACTACCAAGTCACGAAGACACAAAGTTACACGATCTTTTTTTGGAAGGCTTGGTGACTTGGAGGCTTCGTGGTAAACCGCTCGCTGTTTTTCATCAGAACAATGGCATAAATTCAGCAAATATCCGCGTCCTTCCGGAGTTATATGACCAAACCCAGAGTTTTCATCACCCGCCGCCTGCTCGAACCCGGCCTGAGCCTGGTGCTTTCCTTCTGCGACGCCAAAATCTGGCCCGACCCGCTCCCGCCCTCGCGCGAGGAACTCCTGCGGCGCGTCCCCGGCCTGGACGGGCTGCTCACCCTGCTGACCGACCGGGTGGACGCCGCCCTGCTTGAGGCCGCCGGGCCGGGGCTGAAAGTCGTCAGCAACTGCGCCGTGGGCGTGGACAACGTGGACGTGGCCGCCGCCGCCGCCCGCCGCATCCCGGTGGGTAACACGCCCGGCGTGCTAACCGGGGCCGCCGCCGACATGGCCCGGGCGGCTGGAAGACCTGGAGCCTGGACTATTTACTCGGCGCAGACTTCGTCGGCGCGACGCTGGGGATTGTGGGCTTCGGGCGGATCGGGCGCGCCGTGGCGCGCCGGGCGATGGGCTTCGGCATGCGCATCCTCTTCACGGACCCGAACCCTGCCGCGCCCTCCCGTGCAGGAACCGGGACTACCTCGGAACCGGGCGTGGAAGCCGTTCAGGTGGATTTCGAAGCGCTGCTGCGCGAATCCGATTTCGTCTCGCTGCATTGCCCGCTGACGGAGGCGACACGCGGCCTGATGAACGCCGCGGCTTTCAGTAAGAGGAAACCGACCGCAATCCTGGTCAACACCTCGCGCGGCCCGGTGGTGGACCAAGAAGCCCTCTACGAGGCGTTGAATTCGCACCGCATCTTCGCCGCCGCACTGGACGTGACCGTCCCCGAGCCGCTGCCAATGGACAGCCTCCTGCTCACGCTGGAGAACTGTCTCATCGTCCCACACATCGCCAGCGCAAGCCGCCGCACGCGTGCCGAGATGAGCCGCATGGCTGCCGAGAACCTGATCGCCGGGCTGAAGGGGAAACGATTGCCAAATTGTGTCAATCCGGAGGTGTATAAGTCAGGGAAAAGGTAAAAAGGGAGAAGGTAATCAGGGAAGGCGAGAAACTGCTTTCCCCGTCCGCGCTGACTCAAACAATGCCTGGATGGCGGCCACTGTCCCACGGCTGTCAGCCAGGGGGACGGCGGGCGGCGCACCTTCGAGAATGGCATCTGCCATGGCCTCCACCTCGCCGACGTAGGTCCCCGCGCCGTTGACCTGGATGGTCTCGGTTTTGCCTTTGCGAGTCAGGTAGAGGGCGTTCTTGAGTCCGGGGTTGAACGGCTGGGGGATTACTAAAGCGGCCTCGTCACCGACGATTTCCATGAACACGTGGTAAGGCAAGGCCATGCTGCAATCCATCTGGAGATGGACGCCGTCCGGGAAACGCAGTTGGGCGGCGAAGGATTCGTCCACGCCGGTCGCGCCTAATGTCTGCCATCCGAATACTTCGAGCGGTTCCGCCCCCAACATAAAACGGGTGAAACTCAACGGGTAAACGCCCACGTCCCACAGGCATCCGCCGCCCATTTCAGGCTTCAGGCGGTAGTTGTCCGCGTCGGTGCCGGGATACGTGAACGAGCCGCGCACCACCTTCACCTGCCCCAGCTTCCCGCCCTGGACGATTTCGCGCACCTTCAGCGTCTGCGCGTGGGAGCGGTACATCAGCGCCTCGACCACCACCCTGCCATATTTCTCCGCCGCCGCAGATATGGCGTCCACTTCGTCCACAGACAGAGCCAGCGGCTTTTCGCACAGGATGTGCTTCCCGGCCTTAACGGCTTTCACCGTCCATTCGGCGTGCAAGTGGTTGGGCAGGGGGTTGTAGACCACGTCAATATCGGGATCGGCCAACAGGTCCGCATACGAAGCGTGGGCGCGCTTGATCTTGTGCTTGCGGGCATAGGCCTCTGCCGTGGGCAGGTCACGGCTGGCAACCGCCAGCAGGGTATTCCGCCTGGACTTGCGCAGCGGCTCGAAGAGCCCCTGGTTGATGTCCGCGGTGGAGAGCAGTCCCCAGCGAAGTTTTTCGGTCATACCCCCTTTTTACCACAGAGGACGGGAGGCGCACAGAGTTGATTGCCAAAAGCCTCTGGAAAACTTGATGAAAAAGCCTGCGGCGTTTTGATTCTGCCGCAGGCTTGACAAGCGCATCAACTGTTCAGCCAGGTCAGGGCATCCTTGCCGAGCCAGTCATCCAGCAGCGCGTCGGCGGCTAGATAGAACACCCAGAGGAAGAGCCACAGGATCAGTCCTGCCGCCAGAGGGAAAGTGTCGGCGGCGACCATGTACTGCATCGTTTCGGAAAGCATGCCTCCCAATGACGGGACGGGCGGTTGAATGCCGACGCCGAGAAAAGATAAAGCGGTGACGGTTGCAAAAGCAAGGAAGAGGCCGCCAAAAAACAGTACCACAAGGGATACGCCGACCCGCCTGAACACTTTTCCCTCCGGGGCGTCCGCCCAGCATTGCGCCGCCACCCTCATCATGCGCGGCGAGATGAAAATTGCGGTCAGCACGCCAACCAGGAGCCAGGTTCTATCCTGGTTGAACAATTCATTATTGAATAGAGGGTTGATTTGCAGCATGATCTGGTAGAGCATTCCCCAGACAATAACCGGCAAAAAGAGGGAAGCATCCGCCGGTAGAAGCACGAGATCAGACAGCAGATCGGCCCACCATCTCCGGCGGCGGGACAGCCAGCCTGCCAGCCATCCCCCGGCGAAGGCAAGCAGGTTGAATCCCGATGCGATGGCCGCGGCCCCAAATGTCACTGCAACACCACGCGCCAGGCGCGCCCAAACATCGCGGCCATTCGGGTCGGTCCCCAGCCAGTGGTCTGCAGATGGAGGCGCAAACCGTCCTTCCAGGGAAGTACCATAGACGGCATTATTGCTTACACTCATTCCATAAATCGCCCAACCAAGAAGGATGACTACCAATATGATGACAAAGATGAGCCACGCTTTGCGGGCTTTCTTTAGTCCGGCGTCAGGCTCGGGCGGGGCGGCAGGTTCCGGGTCTGCCAGGCAGGACAGCCAGGCAAAGAGTTCCGAGAGCAGCCGTCCCGCCAACACCATGACAGCCGCAATGACCGTGCAGCCAATGAGCACGGGAAGGTCAAGCCTAAGCACAGCCTCGCTGGTTATCCTTCCGAACCCCGGCCATGAAAATGCAACTTCGACCAGGATAACTGCTGCCAGTATGCCACCTGTCTGGCGGAAAAGAGCTGCCAGGAGGGTAAGGAAACCTGCCAGCCAGAGGCGGAGACCCTTTTGACCGGCGCGGCGCATCCGGCGCGCCGCGGCCTGGGCCGCCAGTCCGGCGGGCATGAAAGTCAGCGCGGAGACAGGCAGGATGAGGTGGCGGATGCGGTCGGCCATGCCACCTTCGCTTCCCGGCGAGAACATTCCAACCATGGGGAGCAATTCGAGCCGGACGCCGAACAGCCAGATCAATCCCAGCCCGAGGGTGAAAGCCGGCAGGGAAATATCACCAAAAACCCAGAGTCGTCCCAGCCGGTTAAAAAAGAATCCCCACCCGGTGGACTTGGCCTCCAGCCGGCGGAGAAAAAACGCAATCGTGGTCGCTGCAAGGGAAACAAGGAGTGCAGATGAAAAAGCAATGCCCAGGAGCAGGAGGGTATTCGGCAAACGTTCTGCAATCACCTCGTTGACCGGCTGGTTGAAAACAAAGGAACGCCCCCAATTAAATAATGTGCCAGGCGTGAGTTCCTCGCCCATCTGGGCACGCCAGAGAAAGAACAGGAACGCGCCCAACCCAAAGGCGATCAGCAAAAACAACAACCGGCGTGGGAATTGCAGCCAGCGTGCCAGTCGCTTCTGCTTTTCCTCCCCGGCGGAGCGCAGACCCGGTCCAGATTGCGTTGCGTTTTCCATATCAGCCTCCTCTTGAATGGTACCTCTCTCCTATAAAAGTAGTGTAGGCCAAACCAGGCAAAAAGTCAACGCGCAAGTATAATCAGCCCCAATGGACGCCTCGCCTCGCAATCCCTTCCGCCGCCTGCTGGGCCTTTTCGGCTGGACGAAACACAGCACCGTCCTGCTGGGGGGATTTTTCCTGATCGTCATCCTCATCGTGTACATCTGGTGGCCGCTGGCCGAGGAAGCGTTGAGGTATGTAGACTGGAGCGGCCCCTGGTGGCATTACATGGACTGGCTGCTGCTGGGCATTTTTGCCTTCATGAGCCTGACGATCATGTCGCGCGCCGACCTGCGCGCCGACGCGTTAATCGTCTTCGTCGGCATGGTAGGCGGACTGGTAATCGAGTCCTGGGGCACGCAAACCAACCTGTGGTTCTATTACACTGCCGAAAGCCCGCCGCTGTGGATCATCCCGGCCTGGCCGATTGCCAGTCTCTCGATTGACCGCATCACGCGGCTGTTGAATTTCCTCACCACAAAGGAACACGAAGGAAAAAACCTGCTGGTTTTTCGTACTCTTTACTGGTTTATCTTCACCGGCTTCCTGGCCCTGATGCTGTATTTTGTCGCCCCCACCTTCGATAAATCCTACACGCTCATGGCAACCCTGCTGGTGCTCCTGCTCATCCTCACGCCCACCGACCATCGCATGGCGGTGCTGACCTTCCTGGCTGGGGCCGGGCTGGGTTATTTCCTGGAACTGTGGGGCACCACGCGCCAGTGTTGGACGTATTACACCTACCAGACCCCACCCTTCTTCGCCGTGCTGGCGCATGGGATGGCGGCGGTCGCTTTCTGGCGCGCCGGGTTGGTGGTGAAACTGGTTTGGGGGAAATTAAGAAGCAGGCCACGTTTGAAACGTGACCTGCAAAATCCGTAGAAATCTCAACACCGTCACACAGTGTGCGTGACCTGCGATCATGGTACCGTGGGAATGAAATGCGTCAACGCCCCGTTGGCAGCGTCGGAGACCCATAGCCCGCCCGCTCCATCCGAGAGGATCCCGGAGGGGATCTGGAAAGCGCCCGCGACGCAGCCATCCCAGACGTGGAGAGGATCGCCCACGGGGGAGAACTCGATGAGCCGGCACATTTCCGGGTCGGTGATAAAGACGCTGCCATTCTGCCCGACAGTGATGAACGGCTTGTTCTCCAGGGACTGGCCGTACCAGCCATTGACCGGCCACTCCGCCAGCGGCGTGTAGAACAACCCGGACTGGTCCGGGACGAAGACCTGGACGCGCTGGTTCCAAGTATCGGTGATATACACATTCCCGAACTCATCAACTGCTACTGCCACAGGCTCGTCGAGTTGGCCAAGGCCCATTCCGGGACCGCCAATCTGGGTAATGTAATTGCCATTCTCGTCGAAAATGACGATGACCTTGTTCCCTGTGTCCGCCACGTAGACGCGCCCGCTCTCATCCACCGCCAGGCCGCGCGGGCCGTAAAAAGTGGTCTCGAAACCGCCCGTGCCGTACGTGCTCCACATGGTCAGGAACTGCCCGTCGGGGGTGAATTTCTGGATGCGGAAGTTCCAGGTATCCGCCACGTAGACGCTGCCGTCCGGACCGACAGCCACGCCCCAGGGTTCGTTGAACATCCCACCGGCGGCTTCGCCGATCAACGCGTTGGCGTACTCGCCCCAGACGTGCAGGATCTCGCCAGTCTGGGTAATGTGCTGGATGCGGTGGTTGAGCGAATCGGCGATGTAAAGCGTGCCGTCCGGCGCGAGGGCAATCTGGCGCGGCGATTGGAAGTAGCCCACCTCCGAACCGGGCAATCCCAGGATCAGGTCCGGGGTGGCCGGGAGGGTGATGGACTCATACGGGTCAACCGGATCGGTCAGCACCTGCGCTTCCGCGCCGTAGGGCCAGAGCTGCGCCGTCAGGTCCTTGCGGACGTAGATCGTCATCCGGTCGGCAACGCCCCAGTTCGTCAGGGTATAGGCATTGCTGCCGCGCAACGCGCCCCATTCGGTGAAATCGCGGTTGAACCAGATCTGCCAGACGGCGCTCTGCACGGCGCGGTCGGTGAAGATGGGTTTGATGTGCGGCCAGGCATATTCAAAATAGTCCCAGAGGGTCATCACCGGGATCTCCTGCCCGGTTTCGGCATACTCCCCGGCCAATGCCACACGGCGCTCGTACTCGATATTGTCCCACTTCAGACTCCAGTAGTCCTGGTTCTGCCACCACAGGCGCATCCCCTCCATCTGGACGTAGTTGGTCTGCACCACCGGGGTCAGTTGGGATACCTTTGAGGTATTGATCGCGATAATGAGCGCCCGGCGCACGTCGCGCGAGGGGTTCGTATCGAAGTCAATCCGGTTGGGATAGCGGCGCATGTACCACCAATACGGATAACGCACATCATTGTCATACGCTGCGACAATGTCGGTGGAGCCGGTGGTGCGGTAGGAAATCTCCTCGATCTGCTCGTAGAGTGTCTTCGGGTCCGGCGCGCCGTGAGCATAGACCATGTACTCGAGGGGGTAGTCGTAATTGATGTAGGCCGCGCGGAAGGCAGACCGTGCTGTAATCAGGACCAGCAGGGCGAAGAAACCGAGCATAACCGCCCGTGTGTACAGCCGCCAGTCCCAGGCCGCCAGCCGCGTCCAGGGTTTCGTCTCGATCAGCCAGCCAATCGCCCAGGACGTCGCCAGGATCATCGGCAGGGTGATGTGGCAGGTGATCCAGGGCATCCTCTCCCCGGCAAAGGAAAAAATCGCCAGGGTAAACAGCGACCAAAAGATGGTCAACGCAGCAATTGGCACAGGCTGTTCGGCGCCTTCCACGTCGGCCGCAGGCTGGAACGGCTTGCCCGGAGCTGAACGCCACAACCGCCCAAAGGTGGCGATGAGTACCGTTGCCAGTGCTCCCAGGGCGGGCAGGAACTCATAGATCGGGATCTCCACCAACGCGTAATAGAAGTGCGGCTGGCCGCCGCGGCCCTCGAAGTGCTGTCCGTACCAGTACGTGAACAAGCCGACGAAACCGCTGCCCAGCATCCCCGGTTCGGTGAAAAAGGTGGTGTAAAGCACAATGGTAGGCAGGAAAAAGGCCGCTGCATAGAACAGCCAGCGCTTCCCGAACCACCAGAGTCCAAGCGCAGTGCCGATCCCGCCCAGGATGAGCACGGCAACTGCGATGCGAATATTCCCGGCAGTTGTGTAATCTTGCGGCATGAAACCGAGCAATTGGATCGGGATGGAAGATACCAGCGGCAGGATGAGCGTCCCGATCAGCAGCAACAGGTCAAGCGCCCGCTCGGACCTGAGACCTGCCCAGCCAAGGCCGCGCACGATCGCCGCCCCGGCCCAGACCGCCGCGCCCAGCCCGCCCACACCCAGCACTGCCACCAGGGCAATGGTCCCTGGCGGGAGCCCGCCGCCAGAATCTGTCGCACCTTCCCCCTCCGCCGGGACAGTCGTCGCAGCGTTGACGGCAGAAGCGGCTTCGGGCTTCATGGTCACATAAACAGCCACTGCCGAGAGGATCAGGAGGATGGCCAACGCCACGCCCAACAGGAAAGAGAGGCGCAGACGCGGAAGGGTCCACTGGCGGCGGGAGACGTGGTCTATGAAATAGAAAAACAGGAAGATGAAGATTCCCCCGGCGAACATGTAGGAAGTGGCTTTGTCGGTGAAATGGAACGCGTTCGCAATGGCGAACAGGAACAGAACCCAGACCTCGCCGCGCTCCAGGTAGCGCAGGATTGAGTAGATGAGCAGCATTGACCACAAAACGATAAAAATCTCATTGCGGGCGTAACGTCCGTAGAACAGGAGGAAGGGGGAGACCAGGAGCAGAATCCCTGCCGCAAGCGCGCCAGCGCGTCCCAGGTAACGACGGAAGAGCAGCAGGCCGATGGCAACCGTCGCCACCCCGAAGAGCGCTACCGGGATGCGGGTGGTGAAATCGTTGTCGCCGAAGAGTGCATAGGAGAGGGCGATGAGGTGGAATTGGAACGGTCCATGGCTCATCGGGTCGAAAACATAACCGCGTCCGGTATACAGGCTGTAGGTGGGGACAACGTGGTTGATCTCGTCGTGGCTCATGGCGCGCGCCCCCAGATCGTAGAAACGTGAAATAATCGCCGCGATCAGGATGAGCACAACCAGCAGGGTTTCATAATTGGCCGGGATCCAGCGCTTGAGCGGGGTATCCAGCCGGGAGGAGTTTTCGGGGTTGGGATTCATCGGGGCAATTGTACCAAAATAAGGATTTGTATTTCACCCTTCTTAAGAAATCCTATACTTTCCCCCACCTCGCATACACCGCCTGCGAGAGCAGCCGCCCGGCAGATTTTTCAACTGTCACCAGTTCACCGCATTCCAGTTCGCCGCCGAGGCTTTTCATCATCTCCGCCAGCGCCGTATGGACATGGACAGCCGGGAGTTTAACTGCATAAATCGTCAGCGTCACAAACAGCGGGTGGTCGCTCAAAACATCCCGGCACGCTTTCAACAAATCCGGCAGGGACTTGTATACTTCCCACACCTCGCCCTTCGGCCCGCGCCCAAACTTGGGCGGGTCGAGATAAATGCCGTCATATTTGACCCCTCGCCGCGCCTCGCGCTCGACGAATTTCAACGCATCGTCCACGATCCAGCGGATGGGGCAGTCGGCCAGCCCGGAGAGGGACTGGTTCTCGCGCGCCCAGGTTACCGATTTCTTCGAGGCGTCCACATGCGTGACCTTCGCCCCGGAAACCGCGCAGGCCAGCGTCGCCAGGCCGGTGTAGCCAAAAAGGTTCAGAATCTGTATTTCTTTTTTTGATTTTTGTTTTTCGTTTTTTATCTTTCCCCCCATCCAGTCCCAGTGAGCGGCGCACTCCGGGAAGACTCCCAGGTGCCGCCCGGGCGTGGTCATTGCGGTAAAGCGGAGGCGACCCCCCTCTCTTTTTAGGAGAGGAGGCTGGGGGGCGAGGTCATAAGCCATCTCCCATGTCTCAGGGACTTTTTTCTTGAAACTCCAGTGACCCCCGCTTTCCTCCCCCGTTGGCTGGAATACAGCGTGGGCAGAATCCCAGGAAGAGGCGGGCAGGCTGCGGGTCCACAAGGCCTGCACTTCGGGGCGGACAAAAGCATACGGCCCAAAACGCTCCAGTTTCAGGCCGTCTCCGGAATCGAGCAGTTCGTAGTCTTTCCAATGGGGGGAGGATAGCAAATGGATTTCAGGAACCATAGAAAGGGGATGGGAAAATGACCAGAAAATACACCTTCCAAAAATGAAAGAACCACTTGCAATTCCGACCAAAAACGTGCTAAAATATGCGCATAAGTGGTAGAAAGTGGGACGAAGTGGGACGCCGGAAAAACCGGCGTTCCGCCTTCTTAGCGAGACTTAGAACTTATGTTCCTGAACCAGTACCACCACTCCTTCGATGACAAAGGCCGTCTCACCATCCCGGCCAAGTTCCGGATTCTTCCGGAAGAGGGCGCTTACGTTATCCAGGGCCTCGACCGCAACCTGATGGTACTGCCCCCGGATGTGTTCCGGGTGATCTACGACCGACTGATGGCCATGAGTCTCACCGACCCTGGCGCCCGCCTCCTGCGGCGAGTCATCCTAGGCAACGCCCTGCAAGTGATGCCGGATGGCGCCGGGCGCATCCTGCTCACTCCCAACCTGCGCGATTTCGCCGGGCTGGAAAGCGAAGTTGTCTTCGTCGGACAGGGCGATTATTTCGAAATCTGGTCGCCGAGTCTGTGGCAGGAGCAGGAAACGCTCGTCAATGACGCCGAGACCAATGCCCAGCGCTTTGCCACACTCGACCTGAAAACTCGCTGAAATGCAACAGGCGCACCAACCAGTACTTTAC
>JACQYE010000037.1 GCA_016208355.1 Chloroflexota bacterium
CTCGCGGGCATAGGACGGCGAGACAGGGATGATAGCGTCCGCCGACCAGAGTCCCAGCGGCAGGGGCTGGGTGCGCGCCCAGTGTGGCAGGGATTCGTCATTTACAGGCATCAGGCCATACGCAGAGAGAACGTCCGCGCCGTCACCGCCCATGTAAGGCAGGTTATGGAGGGTCAGGATTGTGCGCACACGCGCCAGAACCGGGTCGGAGCTGCGGGAGCGCAGAGCGTAGAGCGCCAGGGCGGTATGCCAGTCATTGGCATGGATGATGTCCGGTTGCCAGTCGAGGTGGCGGAGCATCTCCAGCGCGGCCATCGAGAAGAAGGTGTATTTTTCGCGGTCGGGTGCAGGGTCGGTGGAATAAACCGCAGGGGCTGAGGCGAGCGGGTCGCCGTTGATAAAATAGACCGGCATCCCTTTCAGGGATAACTCGTACACTTGGGCGGTGAGATTCCCCCCTCTTCGATAAACGGACACTTCCACCACTGGCAGCATTGTGGTGGACTCAGCCCGGCTGGAACGATGAAGCGGCAACACCATGCGTACGTCCAGCGTTGCGCCGCGTGTTGCCTGGTAGGGCAGATTTCGCAAAACCAACGGGAGTGTGCCAGCAACGTCAGCCAGCCCGCCTATCTTGACAAAAGGCTCGGCTTCGGCGGCAAGGAAAAGAACATTGATGGATGAAGGCATTGAATCTATTTTACATTAAAACCCCATCTTACAACATGCAATATCCTTGCTCGCGCTCCCCCACCCTAAACCCCTCCCCCTGTTCGAGGGAGGGGCGATAAACGGGTTCAGGCTTTCGTCACCGGAAACTGGATCTCGGTCACCGCGCCGGGGTCGTTCTGGTTGCCAGCCGGCTTTGTCTCCTGAAGATAAATCTCGCGGCCAGCACCCGTCACCTGGTAGCCATTTTCGTCCACCCATTTCAGGATGGCATCATACGCCTCCCCAAGCGTAACGTACGGTCCGGCGTGCACAGTGCAAGCCATCGTAGCAACCGCCGGGAGGGTTCGTACCTTCACGACCTTACCCGGCGTCAGATTGTCGGCGATGGGCTCGCAGGCCTCGATGTCCCAGTCGCGCTCTTTATGCTCCTCGTCGTGGTAGAGCGAGAAACACGCTCCCACCGGGCGGACTCGCTGCATGGCAAGGTAGCTCTCCAGTTCCTGCCAAAGTCCGCCTTGCTCTGGCGGAGTGGGCACAACACCCCGGACAGAGGCGATCTTGATGGGTTCAACTTTCTTGATGACAACATCATACTTGGACATGGTATCCTCCTGTTCGATTTGCCTCAGCCAGGCAGCCACCCGTTCCATGCGTTCCTCTTCTTCCCGGACTCTCTGCCTGATCTCCGCCTGGCGCAGTTCCAGCCTCCCGCGCACCCGCTCGCCCGACACTCCACTTTCGAGGAGACGGCCGATCTCCTCCAGCGAAAAGCCCAGATCTTTGAGCGCCAGGATACGGTGCAGACGCGGCAGTTGGTCGAACTCGTAGTAGCGGTACCCGGTAAACCGGTCCACGCTGACGGGTTTCAGAAGGCCGGTTTCGTCGTAGAAACGCAGGGTCTTGATGGTCACTCGGCTGAGTTTTGAGAAGTCTCCGATCCGGATCATCTGGAAGCCTCCATGCACATTTTATACAACCTCCAGTAACAGGAGAGTCAAGGGGATTCGGGTGATAAGCAGGACGAATGACAGTATGAAATAATGCCCTCCCGTCACTTGGCGGGCTTGTCATAATGCCAACGCCGCCCGTCACGGACGAGAAGTGAGTCAGCCTCAGCGGGGCCCCATGTCCCGGGTTTGTACCCTGCCAGGGGCGGAGTCTGCTCCGTTTCCCACGTCTGGACGATCGGGTCTATGAGCCCCCAGGCCATCTCCACTTCGTCTGCGCGCGTGAACAAAGAAGCGTCGCCCTGCAGGGCGTCGAGGAGTAGCCGCTCGTAGGATTCGGGGATGGCCGTCGGACCGAAAGATTCGGCGTAGTGGAATTCCATGTCCACCGATCGCGTCTCTGCTACTGTGTCGGGGGCCTTGGCTTCGAAACGGAGGTGAACGCCCTCATCCGGCTGGATGGAAAGCACCAGCAGGTTGGATGCCATTTTCCTGTCGGGCGGCATGGGGAACATTGCCAGTGGTGGCTCTTTGAATTGGATCACTATCTGTGAAAGTTTTTCAGTCAGGTTTTTACCCGAACGGAGATAAAAAGGCACGCCCTGCCAGCGCCAATTGTTGACGAAGAGACGGAGTTCTGCGTACGTAGCCGTGGACGAATCTGCCCGGACATCCGGCTCGCTGCGATATCCCTTGTATTGCGCACGCAAGGTATTCTCTGCTACCCGCGCGGGTGTCATCGGGGAGATAGCGCTCAAAACCTTGACCTTTTCATTCCGCAAAGCAGTGGCGTTGAACGAGGCAGGAGGCTCCATGGCAACGAGGGTCAGCAACTGGAGCAGGTGGTTCTGAACCATATCTCGAACCACGCCGATGGTATCGTAATATCCGCCGCGATGCTCTACGCCAACTTTTTCGGCTACAGTAATTTGAACATGGTCAATATAGTTACGGTTCCAGATCGGCTCGAAAATGGTATTGGCGAAGCGCGTGAACAGGATGTTCTGCACCGTCTCCTTACCAAGATAGTGATCAATGCGATAGACTTGATTTTCGTTGAGGACTTTATGGGTCTGCAGGTTGTGTTGCCGCGCGGAGGCCAAATCCGGGCCGAAAGGTTTCTCCACCACCACTCGCCGCCAGCCTTCGTTCTCTTGAAGTTGGTCCGTCAGACCAAGGAGGTCAATGACGTTTGGAAAGATCGTAGGCAGGTTTTTAAGATGCTCGCTTAACTTGCGGAAATCGTCCAAGTCTGTATACCGTCCCCGGTGATAGTGCAGGCGCCTGGCAAAAAGGTTCCACTCTTCTTCGGTGAATTTAAAACCGGCAAACTGATTCAGCCCTTCACGCAAATGTTGACGGAATTGCTCATCACTGAAATCAGTATTGCCAAAGCCTATTATGGTGATAAGTTTCGGCGTTTTACGTTTACGGAAGAGGTTGAAGAACGACGGCACCAACTTGCGCCGGGCCAAATCGCCCGATGCGCCGAAGATGACGATGGAGGTGGGATTGTGCTTGGTCATTATCTATTCGCTTCTTTTCACCGCATGACCGCCGAACTGGTTACGCAGCGCTGCCAGCATGCGCGCTGGGAAGTTTTCTTCGTCGCGGCTGGCGAAACGCATTTGTAACGCCAAAGTAATGACAGGCGCGGGTACGTCAAGGTCAACCGCTTCAAAAACCGTCCAGCGTCCTTCGCCAGAATCAACAACCCATGGCTTGATCTGCGCCAACGACGCGTCTTCGTCGAGCGCACGCGCCGCCAAATCCAACAGCCACGAGCGGACGACGCTGCCGTTCTGCCAGATGTGCGAGATTTGCGCCAGGTCCAGCTCGAACTCTTTTTTTGCTTTCAGGATCCCAAACCCCTCGGCGAAGGCTTGCATCATGCCGTATTCGATTCCATTGTGGATCATTTTAACGAAATGCCCTGCACCGTGAGGGCCGACGCGTCCCCACCCTTTATCAGGCGCAGGCGCGAGCGTCTCGAAAATGGGGTCTAACTTTTCTATGACCTCGGGCCTGCCTCCGACCATCAGACTGTAACCTTCGCTGAGACCCCATATCCCGCCGCTGGTGCCGCTGTCAACAAAATCAATTTCCTTCGCTTCCAGCATCTCTGCATGACGGATCGTGTCTTTGTAATTTGAGTTGCCGCCATCCACGATAATATCGCCTTTGCGCAATAAGGCCGCGACTTTTTCGATGGTCTCGGTGGTAGCCTTGCCAGCCGGGACCATCAGCCACACGATGCGGGGGCTCTGCTTGAGCTTGCCTACTGCCTCTTCGAGCGAGTGCGCCCCCTCCGCGCCGAGTTTGACAGCTTCGTCCACCGTCGCGGACGTGAGCGCGTAACCGATAACACGATGTCCGCCGTGCAACAGCCGCAAGGCCATGTTCATACCCATCTTGCCAAGTCCGATCATTACAAGTTCCATAAGCTCTCCGTTAGTCTCCTTACCTCTCAATTTTTAGATAACTGGTAGGGGGGAGGGCAGTTCCCGCCGCCTCGTCCACCATCCATGTGACCTGCCCTTCAACGGGCCAGATTCGCTGAGCGGGATATTGTACAGGTGATATGTCGTTCAACACATGGGTTAAAGTTACGGCCTTGCCCGCTCCTGTAACGAGGAATAAAACATCCCGCGCGCTATTGAAAACTAGCGGGGTCAGCGTGATTCTCTGGGCGGGACGACCCTGGTAATCCGCAGTCACCGGGATAACAGGCTCAGTCATATCCACTGGCGAGCCCGGGAAGAGAGATGCGGTATGTCCATCCTCGCCCATCCCGAGCAAAACGAGATCGAAGCGTGGCCAGTCTAGCGGCGGTATGGCAAATCGCCTCAAGGTAAGGGCGTAGTCCCTTGAAGCCGCCACAGGATCGAGGTCGGTCTTGACCGGGTGAACATTCTCCGCAGGGATGGACACGCGGTCGAGCAAAATCACCTTTGCCATGCCATAGCTGCTTTCCGGGTCATCGGGTGGAACACAACGCTCGTCACCCCAAAAAATATGCGTTTTCGCCCAGTCCATTTTTTTACGGAAGTCATGTGCCAGCAATTGGAAAAGGCGCTTCGGTGTGGCGCCGCCGTTAAGCGCGACCAGAAACCGTCCGCGCTCACGGATAGCCTGCAGCGCCCGCGAGGCAAATATCGCTGCTGCGGCTCGACTTAATTCCTCTGGATTCTTGAAGAAAAGAACGTCCGGCTTCATACCTGCATTGTCATTGCTGACCCATGATACAGTGCGTCGGATCGTAATCCCGGAAAGCCTCCTGCCCCCTCAGGGCACGAAACGATATCCTCCGGTAACGCCGGTATCAATCACCACACTTGCCGCGCCGATTTGCCACAGTCGAAGTTCATCGCCATTCAGGTAGAGGATGGTTTCGTTGTCCACCCAACGCGGGTCGGTGACCGAGGGGGTATCACCGACGGGAATTTCGGAGAGGCCAACCTCGCCGATGTAATATTGGTCTGGCGCATCTCCCCAGTAAAGGATGCGGGTCGAATCGGGTGACCAGTCCGCAAGCCCGAGCGTGGTATGGTAGGTGTAATAGAGTTCCCCTGTTGCGACAGAGTTTATGAAAAGACCGGTCGCGCCGGCAACCGGCTGCAAATAAGCAACGGTGTCCCCATCCGGGGCGAGAGAAGGGAAACCCTCGAAGATCGGCACGGAGACAAAGGACAACGCCAGGCTTGGGGTACCGGAAACCGGCACATCCCAAAGTTCAGTTGGTTCCGTAGGATCGCCAAGCGGATCCGATGCCGGGATAAGGATGCGGAAACCGCTCGAGTCGCTTTTCCAGAACATCTGGGGACGGTAAGTCCATTCACTGTAGGTGGATACAGTGTCAAAAGTAAACGCGACATGCCAGTTGCTCAACCCGTCAATATCAACCATCAAAACTCGGTCGGGCTGTACCATGGCTGTGAGCAACATATCCGGTGAAATGTAAGCAGTACCTCCTGAGCCATCCGGTTGTATTGGATTCACCACGTCCGGGGATGGCCTGCCATAGATCGTGCTGTTCAGGTCATCGCGAGGGATGGTGTAAACTTCGGTGACCAGATTGGTGTTAAAAACCAGGACCGAGGAGGTTGGCACCCAACTAAAGGTGCTGACCTCCAGGACATCACCGGGCGATATGGCCGCCAGGGAGGCTGAACTGACCAAGAGTTGCTCACTCAACCCATCTGTACCTATGGCGAAAAGTTCTCCACCGCGTAGAAAGGCGACATACTGCCCATTTGGGGAAATGACCGGCTGGCTGTCAAGGCCGAGGTAGGTTAGTGGCCGGGGCGTTTCGCCGGGCTGCCAATACCAAATATTGCCACTCTTCGTATAAACTACCTGGAGGATTGCCGGGGGCTCAACAGGCAGTTCGGTGGCCGGTTCGGGCGGGAGCGTGACACCGGGCTCCTCGGTCTCGCCCGGCGGGATGACATAGATGCTGCAGGCCAGGATGCTTACAAGTACGAAAACTGATACTAGAAGGGGAGGATATTTTTTCATGAGTGACTCCTTTCCTTTGGGTAAATTATGATAGCACAATTCCCCCACGAATCAGTCCACCCTTTGTACCAGAACTGCGCCTTACTCCGACCCTATGACAGATAATAACTTATGCAAGTTGATATCGGTCGGAAAACCTTTTTTGTCCCAATGATATTTACACCCTACGTAATCAAGGAGCACCCCCTGGGCCGGGACTCCCAGACGCTCCGCGTCCCATCCACCAGTCCAGTTTGTCAGCACGCATGAAACGCCCACTACCCCCAACGCGCCGCTCGCGTCCTTGCCATCCCCGAATACGCGCAGTTCATCCGGGATCATGAATACGCCAAAGCCACGTTTCTCGCCCAGTTTCGTAATCTGGTGAATGCGGCAGGAAGGCGTACAGGCCGCGCATTTTTCTCCAAACGGGGTTGCCTTTGCCTTGCACTTTTCTTCCGGCTGGAGGCGCATACAGGGCGGCAGGATAACGATCTTGCGCGGGCTTTCCAGGAATGCCTGGCGGTAAGCCCGGTTTAAGATCTCGTTCCCTAGCATGCCCAGGTGGTATTCCAGTCGGGTGCGGTTCAGGAGGGCGGAATCGTAGCGCCAAAGGGAACGTGATGCTTCGTTCTTTAGATAGGATTCAACTTGAGGGGTGAATTCCCCGAATGCCTCCAGGCCGGCTTCGGCAAAATCATCCGCCAGGCATAGACAGCGGTTGACCGATTCCGTCACGCTATTCCTAGACCGGAAAAAGTCTTTCCACTCTTCCAGGCGGCCAGCCGGGGTGTCTTCGCCGGTCGCCCGCAGCCAGGCCAGAAGCCCATCCAGGCCGGATCCGGTGGCTGTTCGCCTCCCATCCAGGGCGCGCGCCAGCCAATAGACCAGCCCGCGCGCCGCCTTGACCAACGGCTCACCCTTCGGCCATCGCTCCTGGACCTCCAACAGGCTGCGCAGGAGAGATTCCCCCCACTTTGGCAGGCGCGCCGACTCGCCCCCGTGCTCGCGCAGGAGCACACCCAGGGAGAGTAAATCAAAAACGCAGGAGGCAGGCGGACGGTCCGGCAGGCCCCGCCCGGCGCGTTCGGTTCGGAATCCATCCACCAAGTCGGCCACACCGGGAAGCGTTCTTGCTGTCCACTCATCGGCAAAAGCAGATATTGCGGCGTAGAAATTGTCCGAATCGGGCGCCTTTTCTCGAAGGGAATAGGTGATTGTGCGGGGCATTTGACACTAGTATAGTTCAACCATTAACCCGGAGATAGTGATAAAAATCATCCCTTCAAGTGTTGCTTTCAAAGCCAATTCGTTCTATACTAATTGCATCCGGAGGAGCAGCGATGAAAGAGAGACGAAAAGTCAAGCGCCGTTACCTTTTGTACTACGTGAGAGTGTACGACGCCGATACGCGTCAGCAGATCGGCAACCTCGTGGATATCACCACCAGCGGGGCAATGATCATCAGCGAAAACCCTGTCACAGACAAGAAGAGCCTGCGCCTGCGCATCGAACTATCGGACGATGTGGCCAATAAACCCTACATGGATGTGACGGTGCGCGCCAAGTGGTGCCACCCGGATATTGACCCCATTCTCTTTAACATCGGCTTCGAGATCGAAAGCATTGCCCCGGAAGATGTAAGAATCATCCAACGCATTGTCGAGATTTACGGTTTTCGCGACAACAAGCCATTAAAATAACATTCTTTCCCCAACGGAGGTAGTCATGGCAGAACGCAGGAAAGCCAAACGAAAGTCAATCTCTTATTACATCCAGGTATTGGATGCCGACAATCAGAAGGTCATCGGCAACCTGGCTGACGTATCTACGGTGGGCGTCATGATAGACAGCCACCAGCCCCTGCCGGTAGGCCAGGAACTGCGCTTCCGCGTGGATACAACTCCAGAGGTCGCCAATGTTCTCAATATTGACTTTGTTGTCCGGGTCAAGTGGTGTCAGATGGACAACCTCTCGCCGGGAATTTATGATATCGGCTTGGAGCTGGTCAGCATCTCCCCGACCAGCGCTGATGCGCTTGCCCGGATTGCTGATAAATACGGCTCACGCGAATCTTCTTGAAATTTCCAGGATCTTCCTTGATCCACCCTGACCTGCCCCTGGCGGAACTCCATCGCCACCTCGACGGCGCCGTCCGCCTGCAAACCATCCTCGACCTCGGCATCCAGCACAACCTGCCCCTCCCGGCTTTCGACCTGGAGGGGCTGCGTCCTCACGTCCAGGTCACCGGCCCCCAGCCGGGGGTGATGGCTTTCATTGCCAAGTTCAAGTGGATGGTCGGCGTTCTCGTGGATTACGACGCCGTCCACCGCATCGCTCACGAGAACATGGAAGACGCAAAAAACGAGGGGCTGGATTACGTGGAACTGCGCTTCAGCCCCTGGTTCATAGCCGAGGCGCATGGGCTGGACCCGGCAGGCGTGGTGGAAGCCGTGGTAGACGGGATAACCACCGGGGCGCGCGACTTCGGGGTGCGCGTCAACCTCATTGGCATCCTCAGCCGGACCTACGGTCCGGACACCGCCAGGAAAGAACTGGACGCGCTCCTCAGCCAGTCCAGTCGCATCACCGCTCTCGACCTGGCTGGGGATGAAGCCAACTTCCCCGCCGAATGGTTCGTGGAGCACTTCCGCCGCGCTCGTGACATTGGCTGGCACATCACCGTCCACGCCGGGGAAAGCGCCGGACCGGGGTCCGTCTGGCAGGCCATCCGGGTTCTCGGCGCGGAACGCATCGGTCACGCCCTGCGCGCCGTGGAAGACCCGGCCCTGCTCGACTACCTGGCCGAGCACCACATTGGGGTGGAGTCGTGTCTCACCAGCAACGTACAGACCTCGTGTGTACCCGATTACGCCAGCCATCCGCTCAAGACCTTCCTCGAGCACGGCGTTTACGCCACCATCAACACCGATGACCCCGGCATCAGCGCCATCACCCTGCCCTACGAATACGAGGTGGCCGCCCCAAAAGCTGGGCTCGCGGAGGCGCAGATCCGCCAGGCGCAGGTCAACGCGCTGGAGGCGGCGTTTTTGAAAACCGAGGAAAAAAACATATTAAGGGCCGGAAAAATAAATACCGCACGGAAGGCATAAGAAACGGATCTTTTATCGCAAAGATTCCGACTACCAAACGAATAAGCCAGGAGGACTTTATGCGCAGAATGAGAAGAATCGGAAGAGCAGGCAGAAGGGTCGCATGGGGAAGACCCCACTGGATCGGGTCAATCGTCGTTCTCATCGTGCTTTGTGTGGCGGCTTTTCTCTGCCGCAGCCTTTGGTGGTCGCGACTGTTCCAATAACAACAAAACGCGCGGTTAACCAGAGTGGGCGATGCTAACCGTCCGCTCTGGTATTCTAGTTGATCCAAATCAAATGGAGGTGGGGGTGACATATTAACGTCCCTAAAAAGTATCCTCCAGTTGCATCCCTGGCCTCGCCCATGGGATTTTTCTTATGAATCTCCTACAATGAATCGGATAGAAACAGGTAGAATATTTGCCATGAAGCGACCCTACGTCCATGTCAACGTTGCCATGACCGCTGACGGCAAGATTGACAGCGCCCTCCGCAGAGGAGCGGCCATCTCCTCCTCCGCAGATAAGCGCCGCGTGGACGAACTGCGCGCCAGCGTGGATGCGGTCCTGGTCGGAGGGCGGACACTGCTCGACGAAGACCCCGGCCTGATCGTCAAGTCTGCTGACCTGCGCGCCGAACGCGTCCGCAAGGGGCTGCCCGAGAACCCGGCCAAGGTAGGGGTGGTTTCGGAAATCCCCGCCGTCGCAGGGGCGGACGGCGTCCGCCCGACAAATGGCATCCGTCCGGGCGCACACCATGCGCCTCTACAGAAATTTCTCACCACCGGCCCGGCGCGGCGCCTGATCTATACGACCATCCGCACCGCGTCCGAACAAACCGCTCTCCTGAAAGATGCCGGGGCAGAAGTCTTCGTGCAGGACGGTAAGCGGGTGGACTTGGCCTCCATGCTCGCGTCGCTTCACGAACTGGGCCTCCGGCGATTGATGGTCGAAGGCGGCGGGACGCTCATCGCCGAGTTCTTCCGCCTGGGCTTCGTGGATGAACTGACCATCTATATCGCCCCGAAAATCTTCGGCGGCGCGTCTGCACCCAGCCTGGCAGACGGCCCCGGGTTTTTGCAGGAGCAGGCTCCCGGTCTTGAACTTGTATCGGTGAAAAAATTCGACTCCGAAGGCGGAGTCCTCGTCCATTACAAAGTAATAAATCCACGCAACACAGGATATTGAAAAACAGGAGAACACCATGGGTCTTACCCACATGAAAATCAAAGAACTGCTCGACGAAAACCGCCTCCACGAATGCGAAGGCGTCGGGCCGGATCACGTCTGCGTGCGCATCGCGG
>JACQYE010000091.1 GCA_016208355.1 Chloroflexota bacterium
ACCCAAGGCAGCGCCTGAAAGCAGGCGAAATTCTGGAATACAACTCGCTCGTCCTGGCCGCGCAGGTCAAGGCCTGGGGCGGCGAGGCGACGCGGTTCCCGATCACGCCAGACAACTTCGACGCCATCTGCGCCCGCGTGGTAGAAGCCGCTCGCGACCATGACTTGATCCTGCTCAACGCCGGTTCCTCAGCGGGGGCGGAAGATTTTTCGGCGCAGGTGGTGGAAAAACTTGGAACCCTGCTGGTGCATGGCGTGGCCGTCCGTCCGGGGCATCCGGTGATTCTTGGCATGGTGTCGTTGCGAGGAACGACCGAAGGGAGCGACGAAGCAATCCCCGCGCCGATGGAGATTGCTCACCTGCACTTGCAGCAGGTGTCGTCGGGTCTCGATACGGCGGAAGAAAACCGCCTACTCGACCCTCCTCGCAATGACACAATCCCAATCATCGGCGTGCCCGGCTACCCGGTCTCGGCTGCGCTGACGGGCGAGATCTTCGTCGAGGCGCTCATCGCCAAATGGACAGGCCGCCGCCCGCTGGATTATCCGGTGGAACAGGCGCAACTTACCCGCAAGGTCACCTCCCCCGGCGGGGACGATGACTACGTCCGCGTGGCGGTGGGGAAGGTGGGCGAAAAACTGCTGGCTGCGCCGCTCTCGCGCGGGGCGGGGGTCATCTCCTCGCTCGTGCGTGCAGATGGGCTGGTGCTCCTGCCGCGCGGCGCCCAGGGCGCGGAAGCCGGGGAGATGGTGGACATACACCTGTACCGGACGAAAGCCGAGTTGGAGCGCACCATCTTCTGTATCGGTTCCCACGACATGACCCTCGACTTGTTGGCGCAGTTCCTGTCCCGGCATGACCGGCGGCTGGCCTCAGCCAACGTCGGCTCGCAGGCGGGACTTGTGGCCTTGAAGCGCGGCGAGGCGCACCTGGCCGGGTCGCATCTGCTCGACCCGGTAACGGGCGAGTATAACCTGTCGTATATTCGCCAATACCTGGGCGGCGTCCCGGTCAAAGTCTACGGGTTTGTCGGACGCGAGCAGGGATTGATGGTGAAACGCGGCAACCCAAAGGGTGTGAAAAGCCTGGCAGACATCAGCAGGCTAAAGGTCCGATTTATGAACCGGCAACGTGGCGCCGGGACGCGCGTCCTGCTGGATTATGAATTATCCAAAATGGGGATACCCGCCGAGTCCATTCAAGGATACAATCAAGAAGAATATACCCACTTGGGTGTGGCGGCGGCTATCGCTTCGGGCCGCGCCGACTGCGGCCTGGGTATTCCGGCTGCAGCAAAGGCTCTCGACCTGGATTTTGTTCCGCTCTTCCAGGAGACGTACCAACTGGTCATCCTAAAGGCGTTCGCTGAAAGCGAACTGCTTGCGCCGTTGTTTGCAGTGCTGGATGACCTGGAATTCCAAAAGGCTGTGTTGACCATGCCCGGGTATGATGTACGAGAAATGGGCAAGATAATGGCGGAGGTATAAGATGTCTTTTGCGCTGGTGATTGACGATAACAAACAGACGACTGATGCGCTGGTGGAGATTTTGAATTTGTGGGACCTTCATGCTCGGGCGGTGCTCAACCCAGCGGCAGCCATGTCCATCCTGGAGGAGGAGACGCCGCGCGTGGTTTTTCTGGATATCAACATGCCCGGCGTGAATGGATTCGAGGTGCTCGGTTATCTCAAACGGGAGCCCAGGTTGGCGAGCGTGCCGGTCATTATCGTCACCTCCGATGACCAGCCCGAGACGGAACGGAAGGCGCTTAGAGGTGGGGCGACGGCGGTAGTCATCAAGCCGGTGATGATCGAATTCCTTGAGGCTGCGCTAAAGAAGGCCGGTGTCATTTAGAAAACCTTGGGCAAGAGTAATTCTAGATGCGGGATGGCAGGCTTGCCTGCTGTCCCGCATTATTGTTTGTCGGTTATGCAAAACGCAGTATAATTCGGATAATTATTATCTAATAGAACTGGAGAGTAATATGCCCATTTCACCCGGTATCCCGGCCCCTGATTTTAGCCTCCCCGACGAGGTCAATACAAC
The DNA here is from genome assembly GCA_016208355.1 of Chloroflexota bacterium. GTDB lineage: Bacteria > Chloroflexota > Anaerolineae > Anaerolineales > Villigracilaceae > UBA877. The sequence continues at coordinate 2,047 of JACQYE010000091.1, forward strand.
CCGCAGCCTGTCAGACTATCGCGGCCGCGCGGTTGTGCTGTATTTCTACCCGAAAGACGATACCTCCGGCTGTACCACCGAAGCCTGCAATTTCCGCGATGATTACAGCGCTTATGTGAACGCCGATGTGGTCATCCTGGGGGTCAGCCCTTACGATGTGAAATCTCACGCGAAATTTAAGCAGAAATTTGCCCTGCCGTTCCCCTTGCTGGCAGATGAAGGTCACAAAGTCTGTGACCTGTATGGCGCCTGGGGGCCGAAGAAGTTCATGGGCCGTGAGTATGATGGCGTCTTGCGAACGACCTTCCTGATTGACCGCAACGGCCGGATTGCAAAGGTATTTGAGAACGTCCGGCCTGCCGACCACAGCGCCGAAGTGTTGGAGGCCATCAAGATGTTGTAAGCGGGGCTTTCGAGCGCGGCGTCACTTCCTGACAAACAACACACTCAACGTATCTTCGTAAGCCAGACGCCAGTCTGCAGACTGGCGCATGGTATTTTCCAGCCCCGACCCCGGCTCCACCAGCGCCAGTCGCACGCCTGCCTCCTCCAGCGCGTGTTCCCACCCTGGTTGGCCGTAATAAATGCGCAGGTAATCGTAGATGAACTCGTCGCCGTACACGTCCGCCCGCCCGTCAATATAGACCGGGTAGTCCGGGTACAACCTCCAGATAAGATAACCTCCCCAGCCGTAAGCATTGTAAAGATTCCCTGCGGGACGGTTTTCAAGGATCCAATCCGCGGCAGCCAGGGGAGTCCTCTCGGCTTCCGATTTTGGTTGTTCCTGTAGGACAGACACAAAGCGCAAGCCTGATGCCAGAAGTACGAGGATGACCACCAGAGGGTTCAGCCAGCGGGAAAAACGCGGCGGGGGCCGGACCTGCGATCCGGCGCGCGCTAAACCGGCCAGTTGCTCCGCCAGGAGTGGGACCGCCGTCAGCGCGAAGAGCGGGACGAAGCGCATCGAACGGAGCGCCGCGAACCCGAAAGAAACGGCGAGCAGGACGCGGGTCAGCGGGACGGGGCGGCGCGCCAGGAGGGGAAGGGCGATCAGGGAGAGGATCAAAACGGCCAGCGGGATCCATTCCGGCTGGTGGAAGTCCGGCGAGAACCATTCCTGGATGAATTGCATCATCGAGTTGCTGGTGAGCGTCTCGAAGGGGTAGGTCAGGATGTGGGTTGTGTTGGGGTTGGCAAGCGCGGCCAGGACGCAAGCGGCCAGCGCCGCGCTGAGCAGGAGAGCGGGGCGGAGACTGGGCCTTTCGCGGTGGCTGAGGGCCTTCAGGATTTCAACTGCTTCCCCGATGATGTGCAACCCGATGACGGCAAATCCCAGGAAGTACCCGGCATGGAGATTGACCCACAGCACTGTCAGGAGAGGAAGCAGCAGTAAACTTTGCCAGCGCTGTTTTTCCTGGAATTTATCGAGAAAAAAAAGGAACGCAGCGGTCAGCAGGAGAGAGACCATCTGTGGGCGGACACCCCAGGTTGGCGCGGAAGCCAGCGCGGCCAGCAGGACGGTAAAACCGGCAGCATAGGGTCGTCCCGGGCTGCGCAGATACACGAGCAAGAAGGAGGCGGTGATAATAAGCGAGAAAGTAATGATGAGCAGGCCAAATCCGCCTGTTCGATAAAGGGAGTAAAAAACGAATTCGGTGAGCCACTCATGGGCGATCCAGGCCTTGCCGGGGAGCGTATAGGAGAAAGGATCGGAGTGTGGGATTGTTCCGGTTTCGGTGATGAGTTGACCGGTACGCAGGTGCCACCAGAAATCCGGGTCTGCCACCGGGCGCAGGGTCATGGCGAACAGGCCGAGGAAGAGGAGAATAGCGAAAAGTTGGCGGGTGGTCAGGTGCATGGAATGATTTTATACTAAAAAGCAAAAAACAAGAAATGAAAAACGCAACCGATTGGCTGGTTGCGTTTTTTATGTGTGGTAAGCGGTGTTATTCACCCAAATAGTCGCGCAGTTTGCGGCGGATAGAGGGGTGCCGAAGGCGGCTGAGGGCCTGCGCTTCGATCTGGCGGACGCGTTCGCGCGTCACGCCCATTTTGCGGCCGACTTCCTCCAGCGTGTAAGCCTGCCCGTCTAGCAAGCCGTAACGCAGCTGCAGAATGCGGACTTCGCGCGGCGGCAGTCCGTTCAGGACCTCGCCGAGATGCTCGCGCAGCAAGTTGTAGGTGGCGGTGTCGTCTGGCGGGGTGGCTTCGTCGTCTTCGATGAAATCGCCAAGAACAGAGTCTTCCTCGTCGTCGGTCGGCGTCTCCAGCGAGAGCGGGCGGCGCGCCACTTGGATCATGTTCTCGACTTTCTTGGGCGGCACTTCCAGGGCGTCGGCCAATTCTTCCACCGAGGGTTCGCGCCCGAGGCGCTGGGTCAACTGGTGTTGGACGCGCAAGAGTGTGTTGATCTGGTCGCCCATGTGGACGGGGACGCGAATGGTGCGGCCCTGGTCGGCGATGGCGCGCGTCACGGCTTGGCGGATCCACCAGGTGGCATAGGTGCTGAACTTGTGACCGCGGCGGTAATCGAATTTCTTGGTGGCGCGGATGAGGCCAATATTGCCTTCCTGGATCAAGTCCAGGAAAGGAACACCACGCCCCATGTATTTCTTGGCAACTGAGATGACAAGACGGGAGTTAGCAGTGATGAGATGCTCGCGGGCTGCCCAGCCGTCTTCGATGAGTCTGCGCAGTTCGATGCGGCGGCGCGGGCTGACGTTGCCACGCGCCAGTTCTTCGCGCGCCATCCGTCCGCGCTCGATGCGCTGGGCAAGTTCAACTTCCTCTTCGGCGGTCAGCAGCGGGACACGGCTGACTTCCTTCAAGTACAAGCCGATCGTGTCGTCAGTGTCAATGTTGGCGAGGTAGTCGTCGAGAGATAGCTCGGGCTCGGCTTCTGCCGGGGCGCCTTCCGCAGCGGCCAGTTCGTCTTCTGGAGGTTCTACCCCCGGGGTGTCTTCGACGAAGGCAATTCCCGCGCTTAATAACGCGGCAAAGGCTTCTTCAAGTTGCTCGACATCCTGTTCGGCCTCCGGGAAGAAGTGCAGGATATCATCAATCGTGACATAGGACTTCTGCCGCCCTAGTTCGATAAGCCGGGCAATTGCCGAATATTCTTCTTCCTCCTCAAGGAGTAAAGGGTTTTCCATTCTTCTCTCGTGAATCCTTATTTATAAAACTCAGCGGATTGGAATTGCCAACCCTTGCAAAGGCTTCGCCAGATTTTCCGGCAGGGCAACCTTTGCAAGGATGGCGGGTGAATATGCTAGATTCAGAATACTCTTTTTTAGGGCGAAAAGCAATACCCTTACTAAGGTGTCGGGGAGGCAGCTTCCGGGGTGGCGGTGGGCAGTTCCTGTGTCGGGGTGGGCGTAGCCGGGTAGGGAGGGTTATTGATCAGAGTCAGGACTGCGTCCAGGGAATACTGGCTGACCACGTAAACTCCACCGTCATCCAGTTGGATGTAATAGCCGCTGCCGGTTGGCGCTGAATCTCCGATTTCGATCTTATGCTCAACATCGTTCGAGAAGCCAAGTTTGATGGTGTAAGCCGGGAAGGTCAAGCCAAAGTCGCTCAACGAGGCAACCTGGCCTATTTCTGTGACAATGCGCAGCGCTCCGAGTTGGGATTCTGCAGCGCCAGCCAGGGCCTGGTCGGCTGTTCCGGGTGTGGGCAGGGTGACATCCCAGAATCCTCCTTCGTTGCGCTGAAACTCAACGATATGGTAATCCTGATCATAGATGCGGACGCTTATCAGGAGGCCATCCGTTTCCTGAACGAGATAGGATTCGGCGACCGGGACTTCCGTTGCTTCGGCGGCGCTTTTATCTGTGCGGTATCTGATCAGGAAATAGGCCCCGATCGCAATTGCCAGGAGGATGAGGAGTATCCAGGAAGTACGCTTCATGGATCAACCTCGCGCCCGGCGGGCGATCCAGGAGATGACGCCACCGGCAATGATGATGCCCGGAATGATGCAGATGAACGCCAGGCCAAGCATGATCCAGCCAAAATTCTGGATCGGGACCAGGGAGCGCGCGGTGGTATCTTTGGGCGTCAGGCTGATCATATTCTGCTGACCGGCAGCCCAATCAACGGTATTGATGAACAAGTCGGCGTTGCCGTATTGATCGAAGAAGGCGTCGGTTGCAAAGGATGAGTCGCCAAACACGGCCAGTTGTCCGCCGCTGGTTGTGTTTTCAAGCACGGCAGTGAGCATGATGGGGCCAGTGATATCCGAATTGGCCTGGAATTCGTAAACGCCGTTTGTCAGAGCATCGAAATCAGTTTCTCCCCAGGCCCGGTCAATGGTGAGGACAAGTGGGGTTTGCTGGATTTCAGCGGAGCCGGACGTTAACGTGATACTGCGGGCAACCGGGAAGAAGGTGATGGTGCTTTGCAGGTTTTCGGTGATGGCGTGATCACCATAAGAATAGGAGATGGCAAAACTCAGCGGGTCGGAGGTCGGGTCAATAATGATGTCATTGTTGAAGACCACGCCCCACGTCCCGGCCAGGTAATCCTGGAGCGGGTCCGGTGAACTGCCGAGTTCGGTCTCGAGGGTGCACTGTTCGAGGACGACCAATGCTCCCCCGCCGTCCACGTAGGTTTCCAGAAGGGCAACCTCGCCGGTGGATATGGGCTTGGTGGGTCCGGCGATGATGATTGCCAGGGCGTCGGCTGGGATCTCGTTTTCGGCCCGCAGGTTCAGGGTCCGGACAGTGTAATTCTTGGCTTCCAGCACGCTGACCGCGCGGGTGTAGGCGGTGCCGCCGCTGTTCAGAATGTCTGCTTCACCGTGTCCGGTCATGAAATAAACCACACGCTCGCCGGGATTCATCAGGCGCACCAGGGCGCTGGTGATTTCCTGCTCGGAAGCGTAACTGAGCATTTCCTGCTGGTCACCAAGGATGAGAATGATCGTGCCGTCGCGGGTTACATCATATTGTTGAGCCAGTGCGGGGTTGCTTTCGGGGTCTATAATCTGGTAGTCGAACATACCATCGCTGCTGTCTTTGAAATCGGTCAGCAATTCTTCGGCGCTGGCGCTGGAATAATTCTGGGTGAAGAACCCAAGCGCCGTGACCTGGGAGGGAAGCGCCTCGAGCGTGTCGAGCGATTCGGGGGCGAGGGTATGCTGTTGGTCTTGCGTCCAGTCCCATTGCACCGGATTCTGATAGACGATGAGGTTGACGACGATGATGATCCCAACCAGGGCGATTAGGATGATCAAGGCATTGCTGCCATGTTTGGCTTGCCGGCCGGTTAGAAATTCACGGACGCGCTTCGGGTCGAGGAGGGCAAAGAGCGCGAAGCCGATGACGAAGAGTCCCAGGCAGATCAGCAAGGCAGTGTTGATCCACTTTTCGCTTGGTGGCACATAGATCTGCATGAGGACGAGCAGTTTGACTGCCAGGAAGATGACCCCGGCCAGGAATGCCAAGCCGGAAAGCCAGAGGCCGAGCGGCGCGAATTTTCTCGCCGCGGACTTTTTGCGGGATGTCGTTTTCTTAGCCATTATTGCCACCTTCGCATTTCAATAGCCGCCGTCCCAACGAACAAACCCAGGACGGTCCAGCTGATGTAATAAATGATATCGCCGAGGGAGACTGAGCCGCTCAAGAAACCATCGAAGAAGTGCGTGCTCATGCTTAGGTATCGGAAGATTTCACCGCCGCTCTGCATCACGTACGCCGGCCAGCCAATGAGATACCAGAAAAAGAAAAGGGTAACCATCGTGGCAAACAGCGCGGCAATCTGGTTCTTGAAGAGAGCGGAGATTGCCGTTCCAATCGAGAGGAACGCGGCGATTAGCAGGATCAGCCCAAGGTAGTTCGAGAGCATCAATACTTGGTCAATGCCTGGTTCCACCAGCCAGTAGTTCAGGATGATCGGGAAGATCAGGGTAATGCCGATGATGGTGAGCAGGAACAGGAATGCGCCCAGCCATTTTCCGATGATCAGTTCCCAATCGTGGACCGGGGAGGTCAACAGCAGTTCCAAGGTCCCGGCGCGGTGCTCATCAGCCAGCAGGCGCATGGTCAGCGCGGGGACGGCGAACAGGAGCAGAAAGGGCATCAGTCCCAGAATGTCGTCTGTGCTTGGCGGAGTGGTCGTGCCCATGTAGTAAGCGGAACTGGCAACCTGGAAGAGGATAAGTAGAAAATAAATGCCCAGCACCAAAAGGATCAGCAGGGCAACAATGTAGGCAATCGGGCTGATGAAATAGTGTTTATATTCGCGGTTTGCAATCGTCCAGATATTACGCATCGCGGGCTCCTTTCTTGACAGGCGCGTTGTCGCGGGTCAACTCGAGGAAGATTTCCTCCAGGCTCAGGGTGATGGGGGAGAGTTCGAGAAGGTCGAAGTTTGCCTTGACGACCGCTTTGGCGACTTCCGGGCGAACATCCATGCCCGAGGCGAACTGGAATTCCAGAGCGCCATCAGCGCGCACTTTTATATCCTGAATGCCTTTGATCTTTGAGACGGTTGGCAGGAGGTCTTCCGCTTCACCCTTGACGCGCAGGACAGCGCGTTCGGCGCCCATCAACCGCGCTTGCAGGTTTTCCGGAGAATCTTCCGTGACGATGCGGCCCTTATTGATGATGAGTACGCGGTCGCACAATTGCTGGGCTTCCGAGAGGATGTGGGTGGAGAGCAGGACGGTGCGTTCCTTGCCGATCTCACGGATGACCGAGCGGACTTCCACCACCTGGGCCGGGTCGAGACCAATGGTCGGCTCATCGAGGATCAGGACCTCAGGCCTGTGCAGCAAAGCCTGGGCCAGTCCCACCCGCTGGCGCATGCCCTTGGACAGGTTGGCGATATATCCCTCGGCGCGCTGGGTCATTCTGACCATTTCCAGCGCGTCGTCCACCATTTCTTCGGCGTCGGGAATGTGACGCAAGTCCGCCATGAATTTCAAATATTCAAAGACGGTCATGTCCGGATAGAGCGGGACCGTTTCGGGCAGATAGCCTACACGGCGCCGGACTTCGATGGATTCGTTCATAATATCAAATCCGGCGACTTCCGCAGTTCCGTACGTTGGCGGCATAAAGCCGGTCAGGATGCGCATCGTGGTGGTTTTCCCTGCGCCGTTTGGGCCAAGAAAGCCGACCACTTCGCCTTGCTTGGCTTCGAAGGACAGGTTTTCGATTGCCCTTCGGGAACCATAATCTTTGGTAAGACCAATGGCACGAATCATGCGATCTCCTTGGTTGTGAGGTGATACGGGCGTATAAAACGGCACAGTTGCCGGGGCAACAGTGCCGATAAATTACATAGTGTACCGAAAAGTACTATACAATAAATTGAAGAGCAAAGTCAAGTGGTTTGGATTTTTCTAATCAAACCCTAATGATAGTTATGGTTGGCGCAATATACGGTTTCGATATTCAGCAATTGAATTTTCATTGACGCATCATAGGATTGGCAGGTATAATTAAAAAAAATGTTCTGACGACTCCCGTCGCGGACATTTTTTTCGTTAATAATAATCTTAAAAACAAAAGGATTGGAGGATGTTCGCATGGATATTCTTTGGCTTGGAAGCCGCCATGGGCTCAATGCGTTTGAGCAAATAGCAATAGTGGGGGTGGTTATCACTGCCTTCATCAGCCTGTTGTACGCCTGGTTGTTGCGAGGCAATGTTCTCAAGAAAGACAAAGGTACGCAAAAGATGCAGGAAGTTTGGAACGCCATCCGCGTGGGTGCGGATAGTTATCTCAACCGCCAGTTGAAGACCATTCTTCCGCTCATCGGTGTGCTCACCATCGCGCTGTTCCTAAGCGTGTACGTTGTGCCGCCCAGCCTGGAGGCGCAGGAAGAGTTCCATGCCCTTGGCGAGAACGGCATCCGGTTGGTCATTGCCATCGGCCGCACCATCGCCTTTATTATGGGCGCGTCATTCTCCCTTCTCGTTGGGCAACTGGGAATGCGCATGGCAATCCAAGCCAACGTGCGCGCGGCTTCTGCGGCGCGGCGCAGCCTGAATGAATCGCTGACCATCGCCTATTATTCCGGGACGATTACCGGTATGCTGACTGACGGTCTGGGCTTGTTTGGCGGTACGCTCATCTTCACCATTTTCGGTAAGGCCGCGCCGGACGCCTTGCTTGGTTTCGGCTTCGGCGGCACGCTCCTGGCCCTGTTCATGCGCGTCGGCGGTGGCATTTTCACCAAAGCGGCAGACGTGGGCGCGGACCTGGTTGGTAAAGTCGAAAAAGACATTCCTGAAGACGACCCGCGTAACGCTGCGGTTGTGGCTGACCTGGTGGGCGACAACGTGGGCGACTGCGCCGGTATGGCAGCAGATATCTTCGAGTCTTATGAAGTTACCATCGTCTCTGGTTTGATCCTCGGCCTGACTCTGGTGGCTGCGACCGGCGACCTGAAATGGATTGTCTATCCGCTCATTATCCGCGCCATTGGGGTCATCTCATCCATCCTGGGGACGTTCACCGTACCCATCTGGGAGAATATGCCGAAGAAAGGCCTGTTCGGGTTCTTGCATGCCCATGACGCGGAGGAGGCCATGTTCCGCTCGTATGAAGTCTCCAGCGTCAACACGATCCTGTGGGCCTTCCTTCTGGCCAGCATGTATGCCCACGATTGGCGAATGGGTGCGCTGACCACGATTGGCGTTGGTCTGGCAGTGGCTTACAACCCGTTGACCTCCTATTTCACATCCACCAAGCGAAACCCCGTGAAGGAAATCGTCGAATCAACCAAGACCGGACCCGCAACTACCATTCTCTCCGGCCTGTCAGTGGGCATGGAATCTACGGTTTGGGCGCTTGTAGCGATCGTGATTAGTTTCGTGGCTGCCCTTTTGCTCTATCGAAACGATGGCGCGGTATATGTGCTCTATTCGGTGGCGATGATCGGCATCGGAATGTTGAGCCACACCGGGAACAACGTTGCCATGGACTCCTATGGCCCCATTTCCGATAACGCCAACGGCATCGGCGAGATGGCCTGGCACGATATGAACGATGATGACACCAAGAAAGCGCGCCAGATTATGGCCGACTTGGACGCGGTGGGCAACACAACCAAGGCCATCACCAAAGGTGTAGCAATTGCTTCTGCGGTCATTGCGGCGGTCAGCCTGTTTGCTTCCTTTATCACGGATGTGGGCCGCGTGCAGACTCAATTAGGGATGCCAGTGCTCGAGTCCATCCGCGTTTCGGACACGGCTGTCTTCATCGGTTTTCTGTTGGGTGTTGCGCTCCCCTGGCTGTTCTGGTCTCTTTCCATCAAGGCAGTCAGCCGGGCGGCCAGCTTGATTGTTCTTGAAGTCCGGCGGCAGTTCAAGATCCCCGGCCTAATGGAAGGCAAGGTCACGCCGGATTATGCCCGTGTTGTCGGGATTTCAACCCAGGCAGCGCAGAAAGAACTCATCCCGCTGGCGCTAATCTCGGTTTTAACCCCTCTGGCACTCGGTCTGGTGCTGGGTGTAGAAGCCCTGGGTGGTTTCCTGGCGGGCATCATCCTGAGCGGGCAGTTGCTGGCGGTCTTTATGGCAAATGCAGGTGGCGCTTGGGACAATGCCAAGAAGTCCATTGAAGATGAACCGCGTGATTTGGTTGCGAACACCGGCAAAGGGTCCGAACGTCATAAGGCAGGCGTGGTCGGCGACACGGTTGGCGACCCGCTCAAGGACACTGCCGGTCCGGCGTTGAACCCAATGATCAAGGTGGTCAACCTAGTCAGCCTGCTGGCTGCGCCGATCATCGTCAAGTATTCCGGCGCTAGCGGTGTGACCCAGTGGGTTGTATGGGGTATTGCGCTCGTTATGCTGGTAGTCGTCGGCTGGGCAATCGTCCGCTCGAAAGCCAAAGCCAAAGAAATAGACGAAGTGTAGACTCTCCATGAGAAACAATCACGGCCTCCCGACATTGGGAGGCCGTGATTGTTTTTATAACAATATTCCCGGTTTCATGATGTACCCATACCTGCCAGTGCTGCCGCCAGCCCCAGCCCGATGTAAACACATACCACAATGTATCTTTCTGCTTGTAAGAATGACGGGTTACCCTTGAGCCATTTCCGGGCGGCCTGGTCAATGCTACGGGCAATGATATACAGGACGGCCGGGCTCGGCGTGAGCAAGAGGATCAAAGCAGCCAGAATGGAAACAGGAAGATTTTGCAAGGTGGGCATGGTTCCTAGACAATATGATTTCTATGCCGGTTCGCTTTTTCCAGCCAGCCAGATGCCTGCCAGGAGCAGGAGAGCCCCGCCAATTTTCAGCCACCCCGGCGTTTCCCGGAAGATGAAGTAGGCGAGGATGGTGGAGCCGATGGGCTCGCCGAGCAAGGTGACTGAAACGAACGAAGCCGGAAGATATTTCAATGCCCAATTGAAGATCGAGTGTCCCAGCAACTGCGGGATAAGCGCCAGTAGTAGAAACCACCCATAAACCGGCGGCAACAAACCGAACGGCGTTTCCCCCATTGCAATCATAATGATAACCAGCACAAGCGCCGCCATTCCGTAAACGACGAAAATATACGGCACTAATGGCAGTTTGGCGCGCAGTTTACGTCCGACCAACAGGTAGCCGGCTGCCATCCAGGCCCCAAGCAGAGCCAGGAAATCGCCCAGGAATGCCCGTCCGCTAAAAAACTCATCAACTGGAGGACAGACAATTTTCCCTGCCAGCCACATACAGGCATCGCTCAACCCGATAACAACGCCGCCAGTCAGCGCCAGAGCCAGCCCAAGAATAGCTGCTCGCCCGATGCGTTCGTGCAAGACCAGCGGGGCAAGCAGAGCCACCCAGAGCGGCGTCGTCGTAACAAGGACGACCGAACTGGCAACCGACGTATATTACAGGGATGTGATCCAGGAGGCGAAGTGTAAGGCCAGGAACAGGCCGGAGAGCAGCGCCAGTCCCCATTCGCCGCGGCTCAACCGGAGCAGGTCGGACCGGTAGCCTGCCAGCGCGATGGGGGCGAGTATCAGGCTGGCGATTGTCAGCCTGGCCGCGGCAATGACGATTGATGCCGCGCCCCCGGTTTGGGCAAGACGAATGAAGATTGCAGCGGTGGAAGCGGCCAATATACCGGCCAGCAAGCCCCAGGTCAGGGTGGTTCGGTTTGGGGCAGGGGAGATAGACATGAGCCAAGTATAAACGATTCGTTAAAGATACTGTCAGCCTCTTGACTCTCATTCTAAAAATAGTACAATATAGATGATATTTATCATAAATATTCAACTAGAGAAGGAGAAATTTGATGGCTATCCAATTGAATCCGCTTCCGTATGCTTATGACGCTCTGGAACCGTTCATTGACACCCTGACCATGCAGGTACATCATGACAAGCATCATGCTGCCTATGTCAACAACCTGAATGGGGCGCTTGAAAAGCACCCCGAACTGGCTTCAAAACCTCTCGAAGCATTGCTCTCCGATCTGGGAGCGATCCCGGAAGATATCCGCCTCGTTGTTCGCAATCATGGCGGCGGGACTTGGAATCATAACCTGTTCTGGGAGATCATGGCTCCCAAGGCGGGCGGTGCGCCGGCAGGTGACTTGGCGAAGGCAGTGGAGGCATCTTTTGGCAGTTTCGACACCTTCAAGGCGGAATTCGAGAAAGCTGCCAACGGGCGCTTTGGTTCCGGTTGGGCCTGGTTAGTGAAAAAGTCGGGCGGGCTGGCGATCGTTTCTACTCCCAATCAAGATAACCCGATTTCTGATGGCACAACTCCCATCCTCGGTCTGGACGTGTGGGAACATGCCTATTACCTAAAGTATCAGAATCGCCGCGCTGAATACGTTGGGAGCTGGTGGAATGTAGTCAATTGGGACGAGGTTGCACGTCGTTATGCGGCAAAATGATGTGGCAGAGACTTGCCATTAATTGCACAATCCTGTCAACGCAGATATAATAGGTCAAGTTCTCTTTCGACCTCAAAGGAGGAATAAGTGACTCACATTATCACCAGTCTATGCGTGCGCGATCGCGGCTGTATCGAGGTCTGCCCGGTGGAGTGCATTGTGCCTGGTCAGCCAGTGGATGGATGGCCGATGGTCTATATTGACCCTGACACCTGTATTGACTGTGGCGCATGTGTCCCGGAATGCCCGTTTGCGGCCATTTTCCCGGAGGACGAGGTCCCAGCGGCATACACGGCCAAGGGGGGCGAGTTTATCAACCGCCTGGGGTTGTCAGGCCATTATGAAGGGACCAACCACCACGGGAAACACGTTGTATTGGATACGGTCAAGGAACTGGCAGCAGGCGAGGAAATCAACCTGCGGGACGATATCCAGCCCAATTATGATTTCTTCAAATCCGGTCCTGGTTATGGAGCCAAAGACCAGGATAATGGGATGTAGTTAGTTCGCCTAATAGTCTTATAATCGAACTGGTCGTCACCTGTGACGACCAGTTTTGTTTATTATAAATTCTCTACCGTACATCCGAGAAAATAGCACGCGGATCAACGTGGATCGGGCGGATGAGCGCAGATTTTTTGGGGTTTTATCTGCGGAAATCATTTGAATCAGCGTCATCCGCGTGCTATTTGTGAACGTCAAGAGTAATGTACGGTAGAAAAATTTTTTTAATGGCAGGTCAAGCCTGTTCGGCAATTCAGGCTTTTAGCCGTGCAGGATCAGGCCGCGAGGATGTTTTTGACCAAGTATGCGATTCCGACCATGAATCCAATCGAGACAACGATCCAGCGCAAGGTAACGGGTTTAACTTTGCTGGCAAGTTTCCCGCCGATGGCCCCGCCAATCAGGGCGCCAACCGCCATGACCAGCGCCACCAGCCAGTTGACCTGACCAGAGAACACGAAGAACAGCGCCGCTGCAACATTTGTGACGAAGGCGATGACCTGTTTCAGGGCATTCAAGCGCGTCAGGTTGTCGCTAAAGATCAATCCCAAGACGGCCAGGATGATAACACTCAAGCCCGCCCCAAAATAGCCGCCGTAGATAGCCGCCACAAAGATGGGCAGGAAAGCCCAGAGTTCGGAGGCGGCTTTGGTTTTGCTCTCTTCCTGGCGACGGGTAAGCCACTTACGAACCGGGTTCTGGATCGCGAGCAGGGTAGAGGCCAGTAGGATGAGGAATGGCACCAGATCCGTGAATAATTTTTCACCCGTCTTAAGGAGCAGGATACCCCCCGCAAGCCCACCGAGGACACCGGCGGGGAGTACGATCCAGAGACGCTTTTTCTGGTCTTTCAGGTCTTTGGCTTGGGCGAGTGTCCCGCCCAGGTAGCCGGGGCAGAGCGCCACGGTGTTGGTAACGTTGGCCGAGATGGCTGGAAGACCAACTGCCATCAGGACGGGAAAGGTGATGAGCGTTCCACCGCCTGCCAGGGCGTTGATCATCCCGGCCGCGACCGCGGCCAAGGTAACGAGGATGTAGCCGATGAGGGTCATGAAGTTATCCTTGTTTTTGTTCGATCTTCGCCCAAGTGTCCCGGAGCGTCACGGTGCGGTTGAAAACTAATTTGCCAGGGGCAGAGTCCAGGTCCACGCAGAAGTAGCCAGTGCGCTCGAACTGGAATTTATCACCGGGTTTGGCCTCCACCAGGGACGGTTCAACGAAGCAGTTTGTCAATACTTCGAGAGAGTTCGGGTTAATGATGCTGTCGAGGTCGTCGCCGACATCTGGATTCTCGACAGTGAAAAGTTGCTCGTAGAGACGAACTTCGGCTTTTATGGCGTGTTCCGCCGAAACCCAGTGGATGGTGGATTTGACCTTGCGCCCGTCGGGGGCGTCGCCGCCGCGCGTGGCCGGGTCGTACGTGCAATGCACCTCGGTTACCGCTCCCGTTCCCGGGTCCCGCACGATTGACGTGCAGGTGATGAGATAGGCGTAGCGCAGGCGGACTTCGTTTCCGGGATACAATCTATAATATTTGGGCGGAGGCGGATAGTTGTCAATGACAAGTTTGAGCGGCTTGAGTACGGCCATGCGGCGCGGGGAGTGCTTGTTCAGGTCATCGCGGATGCAGGCCTCGAACTGGCCCATTCCCACCCAGCTGTCGTTTTTCGTTTCACCAACTAATGCGATGAAATCTTTTATCGCCTCCGGGGTGACGCCGCGCCGGCGCAGGCCGCGCAGGGTGGTGAGGCGTGGGTCGTCCCAGCCGCGCACCACACCGGCCTCGACCAGTTTCCGCACCTTACGCTTGCTCATCATTGCGTAGGTCAGGTTGAGGCGGGAGAATTCGATCTGGCGAGTCTTGAATTCGCCCAGTTGTTCTAGGAACCACTCGTAGAGTGGACGATGAATGATGTACTCGTTCGAGCACAGCGAATGGGTGATGCCTTCCATGGAATCGTTTTGGCCGTGCGACCAATCGTACATCGGGTAGATGCACCACTTGTCTCCCGTTCGGTGATGGGGGACGCGCATGATGCGATACATGACCGGGTCGCGCATGACGAGGTTGGGGTGGGCCATGTCAATTTTGGCGCGCAGGACGCGGCTGCCCTCGGGAAACTCGCCGTTTTTCATCCGTTCGAGCAGGTCAAGATTTTCCTCGACCGAACGGTTCCGATATGGGGACTCGATACCTGGTTTCAAAGCCGATTCGGTCTCGCTCCATTTTGTCCCGCGCGGCAGCGTGCCGCGGCTGGCGCTCATTTCCTCAGCCGTCTGGTCGTCTACGTAAGCGAGCCCCTTTTTGACCAGGCGGATGGCCCATTCGTAGAGCCGGTCGAAGTAATCGGAAGCAAACGTTACTTTAACCCAACGGATACCCAGCCAGCGGGCATCGTCTTCGATGGCTTCGACGAACTCGGTCTCCTCCTTGGCGGGGTTCGTGTCGTCAAAGCGCAGGTACAACTCGCCGCCGAAGGCTTCGGCAGTATAGTAGTCAATCAGGAAGGCTTTGACATGGCCAATGTGCAGGTAGCCATTTGGCTCAGGCGGCAGGCGGGTGCGGACGTAGTTGAAGCGACCGATTTTCAGGTCCTCGGCGACCGCCTCGATGATAAAATTAGTGGGTCTTTCCTCAGTATCCATGGGTTGTCCTTCTGGCGCATGATAACGCCGGAACATTCGTGCCTTCAAGCCGTCTATTATAACAAAAGGAGCACACGATGGATAAGAAATCGAACGTTGGTTTCATGGGAACTTATTTCAGCAAGGATACCGTATTGAAACTCTCCGCGGCCGCAAAAATATTTGCCTGGATCATCGCGGGATTCTATGCCGTCCAATGGTTGTTGCAGGTGGGGACGTTCTTCCTGCAATATGCGCGCGGCTACTGGATGGGGATGGGCTTTACAGACATCGCCCAGAACCTGCTCTGGCTGCTCGAACAGCCTCTGCGCGGGCTGGTGTATTTCGTTGTGCTTCAGGGTGTAGCCCAGGTACTCCTGGTGGTGATGGATATCGAGGATAACACCCGCCGCGCGGCGCGGGAGTAGAGGCTCTTCCGGGACCCGTATCCTGCCCCTAGACGGATTTTCTGCGTGCGTGGTAGAATACTGCCCGCTGGTGATAGTGGGGGCTCGTCTAATGGCAGGACGACTGACTCTGGATCAGTTAGTAGTGGTTCGAATCCATTGCCCCCAGCCTGGAGGCCTCTCGCAAGAGAGGCCTTTGTTTTTTCGGATGATATAATTTCGCGACCGAGGCTTGTATGTCATCTCTGTTGCAAACACGTGCATTCCTGGAAAGCAATGCCGGGCTGGAGTTTCTGCTCGGTTTATATGGGGATTGTGCGGATACGCTACTCTCCCAACGCAAGCGCTATTGTTCCTTGCTGGGTCGTTTTGAATCTGATTTCCCCAACCACAAAAGTGCGGAGGTTTGCTCAGTCCCAGGCCGGACCGAAGTGGGAGGCAACCATACCGACCATGAAAATGGGCGCGTCCTCGCCGCGGCGGTGGACCTGGATACTGTGGGAACGGCAGCCCGGAATGACGATGAGGTTATCTGCATTCACTCGGATGGATATGCTCCACTGGAAGTCTCCCTCGACAATCTGGAGCCGCGCCCGGAGGAACGAAATACCTCATCGGCGCTGGTGCGCGGCATCTGCCAGTATTTTCGTCAAAACCAATATGGGATTGGTGGTTTCGATGCCTGTTTTACCAGCGACGTGCCGGGTGGGTCGGGATTGAGTTCTTCAGCCTCGTTCGAGGTGCTGGTTGCAGAACTCCTCAATATTCTTTTCAATCAAGGACGACTCGACCCATTGACCCTGGCGCGTGCCGGATATTTTTCCGAGAGGACACATTTTGGAAAACCCTCCGGCATGATGGACCAGGTGACCAGCGCAGTCGGCGGTTTTGTTACGATTGATTTTGCCGACCCGTCCCAGCCAATCGTGCGGCAAGTAAATTTCGACCCGACCGCCAGCGGCTATGATCTGGTCATTACGGAGACTGGCCGCAGCCACGCCGGTCTGACGGATGAGTATGCCGCCATCACAGCAGAGAATCACGCCGTGGCGCAATGTTTCGGCGCGGTTGTGTTGCGTGACGTGGATGAGGTAGAATTCAAGGCCAGCCTGTCGGAACTGAGGGAGAAGGTTGGTGACCGGGCGGTGCTGCGGGCGGTGCATTTCTTCGATGACAATCGGCGGGTGAACGAACAGGTGGCTGCTCTCGAAGGCGGTGATTTCGACCGCTTCCTGGAGTTGGTCAACGAATCGGGGCGCAGTTCGTGGACCCTGCTGCAAAATTGTTATTCATGTAAAAACGCTGCCGAACAGGGCATCCCGCTGGCACTGACCCTCAGCGCCCAACTCCTCGGTGGGCGCGTCGCGTGGCGAGTCCACGGTGGGGGGTTTGCGGGGACGGTGCAGGCTTTCGTCCCACACGACCTGTTGACCGAATATGTGGCCGGGATGGAGCAGGTGTTTGGGCGAGGGGCCTGCCGCGGGTTGAGAATCCGCCCGGTGGGTGCAACCAGGCTTCCGGTCCCGGCGTAATGCGGTTCTTTGTATCTGGGGGAGATCAAATGCTGATTCTCAAAGAAGGCCCCCATAGTTTCCAACAATTCCTGCCGGCTTGTTTGGCGGCATACATGGCTTGGTCGGCCTGTTGGAGGAGAACATCCAGGGATGGCGTGGCGGCATCCAGCACGGCAATGCCGATACTCAGGGTGACGTGAATCTCGTCCCGGCCAACCTTGAGTGCGTTTTGTGCAATCGTTTTACAAAGGCGGTCAGCAATCTGACAGATCTCATCCTGATTGATGCGGGACAGGATGACGGAAAATTCCTCGCCCCCGTATCGTCCGGAGATGTCATTCGACCGCAGGTTGGATTGGATGGTCTGGGCGATTTCGTGCAGAACAATATCTCCTGCTGCGTGGCCATACTGGTCGTTGACTTTTTTAAAGTGGTCAATGTCGAGCATAAGAATCGCCAGGTCGAAAGTCGGTTTGTTGGCGCGGCTGAAAGCCAGTTCGGCCTGGGAAAAGAAATGCCGCCGGTTGGGCAATCCTGTCAGCGGGTCGGTGATGGCGAGGTGTTTGAGTTCCTGCTCTGCTTTTTTTCGCTCGGAGATATTTATCAGGCTGCCCTCATAATAAATCACATTCCCTTTCGCATCATGGATGGGGTGGACCAGGTCGGTAACCCAGAACAGAGTCCCGTCGCTCCTGCGCATTTGCATTTCGGTTGTCGGTGTTTCTTCGATGATGGAAAGATATTGCTCCCGGCTGCCGGGGTCGGCGTACAGGTCTCTCGCTTTCACTCTCTGGAGGGTCGAGAGATCTGGGAAT
>JACQYE010000097.1:0-8441 GCA_016208355.1 Chloroflexota bacterium
CGTGGTATTCAATTGGGCTTACTTCAAAATCGTGATGATGGTGCCGGTGCTGTCGCCGTCCGGGTCACTATTGGCGGATGCGTCATAGGTATACCCCGAGACGGTTACGTTGGTCACAGTAAAGGTGACGCTGGTCTTGGTTAATTTCATATTGCCAGTTGTCACCGAGCAGGTTCCCACGGAACCGGTGGTGCAAGTGGCTGTTCCGCTGTAGCCACCGCTCCAGGTTCCGGTCACCACCGCGCCGGAGACGGGTACACCAGTTTCATCCACAACCGTGATCGTGACGGTGGCCTTCCAGTTCTTGGTGCCAATGGTCTTGGCTCCATCCAGGTCAGAAACATGGACTTTGGGACCGCTCCCGCCAGTCAGGTAATCCAGAGCCGCTTTCGCCTGCACCAACCCATAGCCGTAATAGACATCACGCCCCGGAGCGCCGAGGTCTTCAGCAGTGACGGTCAGGGCGTTGCGGATGTCCGCGTTGGTGGCAGTCGGCATGGCGCTCCATACTAGAGCCGCCACCGCAGAAACATGCGGCGTAGACATGGAAGTGCCATCATAGTATTCGTAGTTGCTCACCGGCCAGTAGCGAGTGCTCTCAACGGTACCGGGAAAGCCAAGTTTATTGGCAACCAGATACTGTCCGTCTTCCTGGCTCAGACTGATGGCGGGAATGGTGGAGGAATTGCCATCGCCCAAGGTGCCAAAGAAGTTGCCGGGGGCATTGTTGTAGATGACCGCCGCGGCGCCGCCGCTGTTCTGGACGTTCATGACCTTGGTATAGAAGTCAATCGAGCCGCGCGCGCACAGGACGACCTTGCCGGACCATGCGCCGGTCGCGTCGCACAGGCCGCCGTCAACAAGCGCTCCGCTGACGGTCCCGCGCGCCGCGAATTCAATCTGGTTGCCGATATACGTGATACCATCCACGGTCAGGACATTGTACTCTTTGTACGGGATCGTGCTCAGAACCCCGACGCCGGGAGCGGCGATCTCAACCTGGTTGTTGTACTGCGAGAAGTCGGCCCAGGTTTTGGTGGAGTCGAGCGCGGCCACCGACATGACCGAACTGTATGAAGCGGGATAGTTATAGGCCGTAGTACCGTCGTTCCCCGCTGCGGCAATGGACAGGACACCCTTGGAATACAGGCTGTCGAATCCGCGCCGCTCAGTGGCGACGCTACGTGAGCCGCCCAGGCTCATGCTGATGATGTTTGCGCCCGCGTTGTAGCAGCGATTGGCGGCATCAATCAGCGTGGATGAATAAATCCATTCGCCGATGTCGCCGAACACCTTTACGATGTACAGGTTCACGGTCCCGGGAGTTACGCCGACGACGCCAAGAGCATCGTTCATCGCCGCGATCGTTCCGGCGACATGGGTCCCGTGACCGAGGCCGTCGCTGTTCCAGCCGGTCCCGTAACCAGTAACGTTGATTCCTGTCAGGTCCTCGTGAGCCGTGTACATGCCGGAATCGATAATGCAGATCTTCCGGCTGGACCCGGGCGGAGCGCGAGTGTCAACCACGCCATCCCTGTTGCTGTCCCAGACATCACGCGCCTGCACCATGTCAATGCCATAAGGCACGGTCTGGGGGGGGAGCGCCTGGATGGTTTCCGGAGAGGAAGGCATTGTTGAGACAAAGTAACGGGGCGCATCTTCCTCGATTAGAACAACATTGGGATTGTGGCTGATGCCATCCAGAGCTGCCTCAGGCAGCGTGACCGCAAAGACGTCTAGCTCATCGAACGCGAAGTGGATTTCCCCGCCCACCCCTTGTAACGCTCGTTCCATTGCATTCTTTGCGCCGGGAGCGAATTGCACCAGCACACGAACTTTGCCGTTCGGCGAACCGGCGAATGCGCCCGACAGTGGGAACATCCCCAAGACCAGGGCAAGGATCACCATCAAACTGAAGATAACCATTATCCGTTTCATTTTTTCACTTTCTCCTAAAATTGGATTGTGGATCAGGAAATGGCGGATGAGCAAAAACGGCCTTCCACCTCCTTTGAAGCGGTATTTATCACCTTACAAATTTGTAAGCATACCAATTATCCCGCAATCAATGGATTTGTCAATAAAAAAACCATCGCGCACAGGAAGTTTGGGGCATTTTACGATTATGTTTTCACTACTCGTTTGTGGGGAGATGGGGCATTTGCTGACCTAGGAGACCAAGCAGTTCCGATAACGCCGCTCGCATCGCAACCCGGTCGTCCCAGGGGTATTCGGTCTCGCCAAAACACATGGACTGTTCATGCCCCTTCCCGCAGGCGACGACGATATCCCCCGGCTGCGCCATCCGGACCCCCATCCTGATCGCCTCGCCCCGGTCGGGGACGCGGAAGAAGGTTTTCCCCTCCACCCCATTGCGTGACCTCGCACCGATTGCCATTTCCTCGAGGATCCCCTCCAGCGACTCGGTGCGCGGGTCTTCAGCCGTCAGGATGGAAACATCGGCCAGTTCGGTGGAGGTCTCCGCCATCATGCGGCTTTTCTCCTTGTCCCGCAAGCCTGCCGAACCGAAAATCGTGATCACACGCTTGTCCGTCAGCTTCCTGACTGTTTCGATGGCAACGCGCAGGGCATTGGGCGTGTGAGCGACATCCACGATGGCAGTGAACGGCTGGCCGAGGTCAATGCGCTCCATGCGCCCCGGCACGCCTGTCAGCGAGGCGATACCGCGGGCAGCAGTTTCCGGGTCCATGCCCAGGCCGCGGACGGCGGCCGTCAGCGCAGCCAGGCAGTTCGAGGCGTTGAACTCCCCTACCAGTGGACTGGTCACAGGAATGCGAAATTTGGGGTCAATCGCGTCGAAATGGATACCGCGCGGGGAGAAGATGATATTCTCGGCATGAATATCGGCATTCGAGTGCAATCCGTAACTGCAGGAATCCGCTGATTTTAGTTCGTGGAGGATGGATGACAAGTAGTCATAAGATGAGTCATCGCGATTAAGTATCGCCAGGCGCGGATTGCCTTGCGACTTGAGCGCGGTCTTTTCCAACAGTTGAAAGAGACGCGCTTTCGCGGCGCGGTAGTTTTCGTAGGATCCGTGCTGATCGAGGTGCTCGTGGGTAATGTTGGTGACGACAGCGATGTCATATTGTGAGGCGTCCACGCGATGTTGGGCGAGGCCGTGTGAGGTGGTTTCGAGGATAACGTGAGTCAGCCCGGCGGCAACCATGCGCGAGAGATAGTACTGCACGTCCGGAGCGTCCGGTGTGGTGACGTGGAAGCCGGTGTCAAGTACTTCGTCGCCGATGACGGCATTCACGGTGGAAATCAATCCGGCTTTGAACCCGGCGGCGAGCAGGATTTGGTAAAGCAGGTTGCAGGTGGTGGTCTTGCCGTCTGTGCCGGTGACCCCGATGACAATCAGGCTGCGGCCCGGCCAGCCATAGAAGGCCGCCGCCAGCCAGGTGACCGCTTCGACTGAATTTTCCACCCGAATATAGGGAACGGGCGTGCTGACCATTTCCCGCTCGCCAACAATGGCAGCCGCGCCGCGTTCGATGGCTGCGGGGATGAAATTATGCCCATCGCTGGAGCCGCCCAGCCGGGCAATGAAAAGATTCCCCGGCTCGACCCTGCGGCTGTCAATTGCAATCCCCGTGATGGGAATATCAGGAATTTGCGCCGGGGAAAAAGCAAGTGGAAATTCGGAGAAAATCGTTTGTAGGGAAACGGAGCGGCTATTGGGTTGCATCCAAGCACCTAATCTGGGAATGCTTTGCGGATGAAGGCTGTATGCTCAGGATAGTGCTCAAAGGTATTGCTCGCAATCACCTGCCAGGGAATCCAATCGGGAGGCATTTCACGGAAGCGGCCGGCATCGAGCAGGTCTTCATCCGTGAGGCTATCCAGCAGTTTCATCATAGACCGGTGCACTTGCTCTGATTCTGCCAATAACTCCTGCAAGGGACGGTCTCGATTCCCGGCATGGATGGCTGCGTTGCGCTCTTCAAGGGACAGGTTCCAAAAATCCGAACCGGTCAGGGCGCGCGCTGTGAGCACGCCAACCATCTCACGCTCATACCAGGTTATATGTGCAACCACATCCTTGACCGACCACTCCCCGCAGATGCGGGGCTGGAGCATTTGCGCTTCGTTCAGGGAGGCAAGAACGGTCTGATATTCCTGATACGTTTCCTCGATTTTCGAGACGAATTCAATCTTATTCATACTGGTTGCCAGTCCATTCAGTTAAATACAAAGAGGGTCTGGCGTATCATATCGCCAATACCCTCTTTTTGTAAACAGTGAAAAGTTTATTTCAACGACTGGCGCAGGCCTTCGAGTTGGGCGGCAACCGAGCCATCCAATACCTTATCGCCCACGCGGACGACCAGTCCGCCCAGGATGGAGGGGTCGACGCGGAAGGTCACGCTGGCCTGCTTGCCAACCTTGGCAAGCACGTCTTTCTTGACAGTCTCCTGTTCGCTGGTACTGAGCGGCAGGGCAGAGGTCACTTGCGCCGCGCCTCCCGACACGGAGACGCCTTCCAGCACCACGACCTTGCCGGATTTGACGCCGGAGAAGAAGTCGTTGATGAGAGCGTGCTGGCGCTTTTCGTCCAGCGCATCACCGACCAGTTTCTGCGCGGCAGCAATCGCCAGCGCAGCCACCTGTCCGCGCAGATCGCCGAGCATGCGGTTGCGCTCTTCCTCGACCTCGGACATAGCAGCATCGCGTGCCTTGGCAGCCTCGGCCTCCGCGCCGGCTTTTACGTCCTTCGACGCAACTTCGGCGCGTTCGGTGGCCTCGCGGATGGTCTGGGCAGCCTTCGACTGGGCCTCCGCGACAATCTTGGCGGCATCCTTTTCAGCGTTGGCGCGCGCTTCGGCGGCGATGCGGGCGTCTTCGACACCCTGTTCGATCGTCTTGCGGCGTTTGTCCAGCATATTGAGCAGCGGCTTGTAGAGCCATGCCCGCAGGACAACGAAGATGATCAAGAAGTTGAATACCTGGACCAGCAAGTAGCCCAGATTAAGACCTAGTTTATCCAAAGCAGCCTCCTTTTGCCTTCGGGTCTAGAAGGCAAACAGGATCAGAAGCGCAACCACCAGACAATAAATGGCAACCGCTTCAGCAAAGGCAATGCCCAGGATCATGTTGGTCTGGATCGTGCCGGTGGCGTCCGGGTTGCGGCCCATCGCCTGGACAGCGCCGCTCGTCACGATGCCGATACCAGCACCTGCGCCGATGGCGCCAATCATGGCCAGTCCAGCGCCAATTAATTTCGCAGCTTCAGCATCCATAAGTTTGAGACCTCCGTAGTAGTTTCGGGCGGGAAAACCGCCACTCAGAATGGTTGGTTCTGGGCGTTTCCGCCCGATCATTACGCGTGCTTTTCTTCATGCCCGCCGTGGCCGACCGTGGCTTGCGCCATGAAGGTCATCGTGAGCATACCAAAGACAATCGCCTGGATCAGACCGACAAAGAACTCCAGCAGCAGGAAGCCGGACTGGGCAAATACCGGGACGAGCGTGCCGATAACGAACAGCAGCACCGAGCCGGCGAAAATATTTCCGAACAACCGGAAGGAGAACGAGAGCACTTTCGAAAATTCCGAGACCAGTTCCAGCAGACCCACGCCGAAGTCAATCACGCCGAACAGCGGCTTGGAAAAGAGCGTTTTCGTATTCCAGAACTTGCCCAGGTAAGCCGCTTTTTGCGCCCGAATGCCGATGACCTGAACCATCACAACGGCAATCAACGCCAGCGCGACCGTGAAGTTCAGGTCGGTGGAAACGACGCGCACGAACGGGACCAGGCCGTACGATTCGCCTTCCGTGTGGCCGGTTTCAGCGGCTTCCTCGGGCGGGTTGACAATCGTGGCAATTTCCAAATCCCCAAGATTCGCCAGGGTCTGGGTCGGGTAACCATGCTCCGATGGCTCCAGCAGGCCGATGCTGTCCACGCCGGGGAAGAGCTCGGTCCAGTTGGCGACCAGCACCAGCAGGGTGATCGTGGCGAACCAGGGGAAGATCGTCCGCGCCCATTTACCGGCTGTGCTCTGCGTCAGGTTGTAGATCACTTCCAGCAGGGCTTCCACTGCGCCGGGAATGCCCTTCAAGGTCAACGCACCTTTTTTGGAAGCGCGCCAGAAGAAAAAACCAATGAGAAGCAGGATGACATCGGCGATGAGCAGGGCAATCATCGTATTCGTCAGATAGAACTCGCCGATAACCGGTAGAGTGAACAGCGGTTCGTGGGTTAAGGCCTCCGCCGGGAGCTGCACGTGCGGCTGGACCGGCTTGATGCCCAAACCATAAGCAACCACCGCGCTGCCGATGATCAAGAACAGGACGATCCAACGGTTGACGCCCCAGCGCCACCACTTCTTTTTAGTCTTCTGTTCCACGATTGGGGTCCTCCTGGGAAGAATGCGTTTGCGTAGGTTTGATCTTACTGGTCGCCATTTTGACCAGCCGGAACATCAGGTACAACGTCAGCGGGACACTGCCCAGCATCAGCATGAGGGTGAATACAGGCTTTGTGTCGAAAAATTTGTCCAGCCACAAGCCTGCAAAAAGCGCTACGAAAATCACCACCAAGGTCAAGCAGCCAACCTGCCCGACAACCCCGGCAATGGTCATGTTGAGGACATACGGGGAATTTCCCTGTTTCTGGTCGTCTGGCTGGTTCATAGCGGCGGAATTATATCAGAGGCTTTTTATACCGTCTAGAACAGCGTCGCAACCGCGTTCGTGGCGAGGCCAAACCAAGGTCCGAAGACGACACCGAGCAGGATGATACCCCCGACGAGGGCGATGAGGGCAATCGCTGCGGGGCGGGACAGCGGAACGGGGTGCTGACCCTCATCCTGGTTCTCCATCCGGTAGAGGTAGACTGCCTTGAGCACGTTCAGGTAGTAGTACAACCCGACGATGGAGTTCAGCACGCCGACGATTGCCAGCCAGACCCAGCCGGTCTCCACCGCGGCGACAAAGACGAATACCTTGGCGACGAACCCGGCGAAAGGCGGCATACCCGAGAGCGACAGGAAAGCCACCAGCGCGGCCAATCCCAGACCTGCGCTGCGGCGGCTCAAGCCGTTGTAGGCTGAGTACTCGTCCGAGCCGACAACGCGCCCGACGACGGCGACAATCCCGAAGGCCAACAAATTGGTCAGCATATAGGCGATGAGATAGAAAACGACACTCGCCATGCCCAACTGCGAATAAGCCACCACGCCAATCATGGCATACCCGGCGTGCGCAATAGATGAGTAGGCCATCATACGCTTGACGCTCTTCTGCGCCAGGGCAATCAGGTTCCCGACGGTCATCGTCAGCGTGGCAAGGACGGCGAGAATGAGACTCCAGTCCGCGTTGACCGCCGGGAAGACGGCGGTGAACAGGCGCACCAGCACCGCAAATCCGGCGGCTTTGGAAGCCGTGGAGAGGAACCCGGCCACCGGGGTGGGCGCGCCCTCGTACACGTCCGGCGCCCAGAAATGGAATGGGAACAGCGAAACCTTGAAAGCCAGCCCTGTCAGCACCAGGAAGGTGATACCGATGGCCGCGAGGTTGAAATTGTGGAAATACAGGCTCAGTTCATACAATCCGGTCTTGCCAGTGAAACCGTAGATCAAGCTGAAACCGTAGAGCAGGACAGCAGAGGTCAGCGCGCCGAATAACAGGTACTTGAAACCTGATTCAGTGGATTTATCGTCGTCTTTCAGGAAACCGGCCAGGATGTAGAGCGGGATGGAGGTGGTCTCGATGGCAAGGTAGAGCATCACCAGGTCGGCGGCGGAGGCCATCAGGCACATGCCCAGAGTGGCAGCCACCAGCAGGAGATAAGCCTCGGCGCGGCGTTCGAGTTTGTCCGCGTCCATGAAGAAGAGCGCCGTCACCGCCGCGGCGAAGAGGAAGAACATCTTGAACAGGAAGCCGAGCCAGTCGAAGCGGATCATGCCGCCGAACACCAGCGCAGAGGAGGCTGGGCGGGCGAAGAACAGGCTCACGGTCAGGGTGACGAGCAGACCGGCGGCGGTGAGCCAGCCCAGGAACGGGCGGCGGCTTTCGTCATTTTTCAGGAACGGGTCGAGGGTCAGGACCAGAATACCGAGCGCCAAAAGCAGGATTTCAGGGAGAATGGGAAGGATGGCAGTCATTATGCACCTCCCAGCAGGGTGAGGATGTGTTGGACGCCGGTCTGCACCCAGGGGACCATCAGCGCCGGGAGCAGGCCAATGCCGATCATCAGCGCCATCAGCAGGGTCAGGGCGATCTTGTCGAGGGTGTTGATGGGCGGGATGTGATGCTCGAACTCTTCCGGCATTTTGCCAAAGAATACCCGCCGGACGACCAGCAAAACGTACGAGGCGGTCACCACAATGGAGACCGCGGCAACGATTGCCATCCACCACTGGTGCGTGTACCAGATGCCGCGGAAGATGGGGAACTCTGCCACGAGATCGGAAGAGC
>JACQYE010000097.1:8462-10168 GCA_016208355.1 Chloroflexota bacterium
AAACCGGAGAAGCCGGGCATGCCCATGGAGACCAGGCTGCCGACGATGACGCCAATCGCCACCAGCGGCAGGGGCTTGACCATGCCGCCCAGTTTGGGGATGTCACGCGTGTGCGCCCGGTCATAAACCATGCCGACGGCGGCGAAGAAGAGAGCCGTCATCACGCCGTGCGAGAACATCTGCACCCCTGCGCCGATCATGCCGTCGGCGTTGAGGGTGGCGAAGCCCATCGCCACCAGCCCCATGTGCGAGACGGATGAGAAGCCGATGACATATTTGAAGTCAGTCTGGACGCTGGCGATGAACGCGCCGTAGACGATGTTGACCAGCGCCAGGGCCATGATGAGCGGCGCCCAGAACTTGGCGCCCTCCGGCAGGAGCATGATGCCGACCCGCAGGGCGGCAAACGCGCCCAGTTTCATCAGCACACCCGCATGGAACATCGAAACCGCTGTCGGAGCGGCGACGTGGCCGTCCGGCGACCAGTTGTGGAAGGGGAAGATGCCACCTAAAATAGCGAAACCCAAGAAGACCGGCAGGAACCAGATCTTCTGGAAGCCCGGGTCGAACTTGACCGTCTCCAGCACAAGCATATCGAAAGTGTGCTGGCCGCTCGTCCAGTACATGACCAGCGCGCCGACCAGCGACACCACCGAGCCGATGAACAGGTACAGGGTCAGTTTCATCGCCGCGTATTCGCGCGTCTTGACCCAGCCCCAGATGGCAATGAGCAGGTACATCGGGAAGACGGCGATCTCGTAGAAGAAGAACAGCATGAACAAGTCGAGCGAGGCGAAGACGCCGAACACACCCGAAGCCAGGATGAACAGGAAGGCAAAGAACTCGCGTGGCCGGTCGTCAATCCCCCAGGAGATCATCACGCCCGTGACCATGACGATGCCGGTCAGCAGCACCAGCGGGACAGACATCCCATCCACGCCGAAGTGCAGGCTGATGCCCAGCATCGGCATCCAGTCATATTTTTCGATGAACTGGTAGCCTGCAGCAACTTTATCATACCCAAAGTACACCCAGACGGAGAGCGCCAGCGCGAACAGCCCGGCAGCCAGCGCCGTCCAGCGGACAGCCTTCTTCCACTCCGGCTTATAGAGCAGGAGGATGAGCGCTGCCACCAGCGGGGTAAAGACGATGACACTCAGGAACGGAAATTGCATGGCTACCTCTTAGTGGAACAGCACCATCATGGCTTTGTTGATGATGTCCAAAATCCAGGCCGGGTAAATACCAATCACCAGAATCAGAACCATCAATGGGGCCATCACGATGATTTCCCGCAGGTTGATTTCGGTCAGTTTGTGCTCGCCCTTCGCCCAATGCTCGTTCAGTGGGCCGTGCAGGACGGATTTGATTCCCTTGAGAATATACGCGCCGGTGAACAGCAGGCCGATCATGGCAACCGCGGTATAGACCGTTAGCACGGGCCATGCGCCCCGCACCACCAGGAACTCGGAGACGAAGCCGTTCAGCCCCGGCAAGCCGAGCGAGGCCATGCTGGTGAAGATGAGAATACCGCCGTAGACCGGCACCAGCGGGAACAACCCGCCGAAGTCGTCCAGGTTGCGGGTGTGCGTCCGTTCGTAGAGCACGCCGACCAGGAAGAACATGCCTGCGGCTGAAAGGCCGTGGTTGAACATCTGGAGCACCGCGCCGTTCAGGGCGATGTTCGCGTCGAGCGTGCCGGACGC
>JACQYE010000098.1 GCA_016208355.1 Chloroflexota bacterium
CATGTTGATTGGGATGGACATGCCAAAAAAGCCGATGGCATAGTTAGAGGGTTTTGCACGTGGTTCGGACATGGAAAAAACCTCCTTTGATGAATTCAGTCACACAACCTGGGGTTCGGATATGGCAATTGCTAATAGTATTATACATAGGATTTCCGACAAGAGACCCCGTCAGTTTGACGATCCTCGTCCCAGATAAACGCGCCGCTGCGACCTTCAGCTATCTGCGCCTTAGGGACAATTGCCGTACAATAGTTGTATGGAAAAGATGAATCGACCGACTCCCCGCCAACGTTTCATTGCCGCTCTGGAACGGCGGCCTCTTTCTGGCCGCGTCCCCCATTTTGAGTTGGTCTTCTATCTCACGATGGAGGCCTTCGGCAAAGTCCATCCGCTGCACCGCGACTATCGCCAGTGGCTGCAAATGGAGGAAAAGGAGCGGGAACTGCACCGCCGCGACATGGCCGACCTGTACATTGCCACCGCCGAACGCTACGAGCACAGCGCCATCTTCGTCCACCCCAATCCCGACACCTTCGACGAGTGCGCCCGGCTGGTCGAGATCATCCGCCAGCGGGCCGGGGACCGGTTTTTCCTGATGAAGCATGGCGACTGCACCTTCTGCATCCCGGAGGGCGACTCGGTGCTGGCCTTCTGCCGCTGCCTCAAGCATGATCCGCAGAGGCTCAAGGTCGAAATGGAGGCGGCCGTCGCGTTGAAATTGCAGGAGGCCGAGCGCTGGAAGCGGACCGGCGGGCTGGACGGCTTTGCCCTGTGCAGTGACTACTGTTTCAACAAAGGCCCCTTCCTCAGCCCGGGGCAGTTCAACGAGTTCGTGACCCCCTACCTGTCCCGGTTGATCCGCGGCTACCGCGAACTGGGTTTCTACACGATCAAACACACCGACGGGAATATCATGCCCATCCTCGACCAACTGGTCGAAGCCAACCCGCATGCCCTGCACTCCCTCGACCCGCAGGCTGGTGTGGACATCGTCGAGGTCAAACGTCGCTGCGGCGACCGCCTGTGCCTGATCGGCAACGTGAACTGCGGCCTGCTCGATTCGGGTAGCGAACGGGAGGTAATTGAATCGACTCGCTATGCGCTCCAGCACGGTATGCCGGGCGGCGGTTACATCTTCTCGACCAGCAACTGCATCTACACCGGCATGCCTTTGGCAAAGTACGAACTGATTCTGGATGTGTGGCGAAGGGAAGGGAATTACCGGTAAAAGGCATTCGGCAACCTGAGGCGAAGCCGCCGCCAAACCTACTGCCAGGCTCGCGTTGGCATCCGTTGGAGCCACGCAAAATGCGTACTTATTCTCCAAACGCCTCGCCCAGTTACACTCTTCAGCAAGGGTGATGATTATTTTTTCACATACCACGCCGCGACGTAGCCGGTTGCGCCAGCCGGTTCCTTGACGTTGAGCCACTGGTCCATGACGCCGATCTTGGCGTTGGCCGCTTCGGCGGGTTCGAGCACCTCCAGGCGCGTCCCGGTCGGGAGTACCTTTTTAACCTTGCCGGTCGCGCTGGGCGTCTCGCGCAGGTTCAACCCGGCAGTCGCCTGGCTGGAAACGGACACGGTCAACGCGCCCGGGGTGGGAATGGGAGTGGGCGTCGGGGTAAGTTCCAGGTACCAGGCGGCCACGTAGCCGGTCTTGCCGCCCGGTTCGCACACATTGAGCCACTGGTCCATCTGCCCGATCTTGGCCTTCGATTGGGTCTCGATTTCCAGGGAAGTCAACTCGGTCCCGGCCTCCAGGGTGGCCAGGACACTGGCGGTGGTGTTCGGGGCGGAGCGCAGGCGCAGGCCGGTCTCGGCCGCGCTCTGGGCAACGTAGACCTTCAACCCGTCGCCGGGCGGTGGCGCAGGCGTATCCCCAACTTGCTCCAAATACCATGCGGCGACGTATCCGTCCACCTTGTTCGGGTTGCGGACGTGCAGCCATTGGTTGAGCACGCCGACCTTGGCCAGGGTATCTGCATCCGCTTCGAGGGAGCGCAGCAGCGCGCCGGGCAACTCGGTGGCAAGCACTTGTCCCGTGGTCGAGGCCGCCGAGCGCAGGTTCAGCCCGGCAGAGGCCGCGGCCTGGACGCGCACGGTCAGTCCGTCGCCTGGCGGAGGCGGGGGCGGAGTCGGGGTCACGCCAGAAGCCTGGTACCAGACGACGGCGGTGATGACCTCCGCGGCTTCACGTCCCTGGCCAAAGCGGGCGACCATGGCTGTCTCTTTGTTATCGGGCGGCTGGGGCCAGGGGTCGAGCATCAGGTAATCGTTGCCCAGGCGCTTATGGAGCACGACCCAGTGGTTTTGCAGGCCTTCACTGGGCGATTTATCCACTTCGACAATGACCGGCTGGCCGGCATCGAGCGAGGTGTTGATGGCATCCAGCGGGGCAGGCTGGTCGCGGCAGATGACGATACGCTGGAAGCCGATGCTGGGAAAGGCGCGCGTCAGCCCGGACCAGACGATGAGTCCGCCCATGAAGCCGTTGCCTTCGCCCATATCTTTGAGTTTTTGATTCATACTGGAGGGTGTCTCGCTGAAACCGTAGCCATCCACCAGCATGGCCAGGCAGGTCAGGGCGCAGCCGTCCGTGCCAATGGTGATGGTGTCGTCGAAACCGAGTTTTTCGTTCTTCCAGCGCTGGTCGCGCTGGGAGAGATAGTTGCGGGTAAAGGACATACGGCCTCCTTCCTGAATGTACCCATTATAGGGAAAGCG
The DNA here is from genome assembly GCA_016208355.1 of Chloroflexota bacterium. Taxonomy (GTDB): domain Bacteria; phylum Chloroflexota; class Anaerolineae; order Anaerolineales; family Villigracilaceae; genus UBA877. Next base: position 2,731 of record JACQYE010000098.1, read on the forward strand.
GGGAGGGAATGCAAGTAGTCTTGAAAACAAAACAGGTTGCTTGGCTTGCCAGATTCAATTGATTGACGTATCTGAATATTAGTGATAGTATTTATCCAATTCATTCTTGGTAAACTTTTCGTAACTACCAATATTCAAGGCTACCACTCGGCTTCCGGGTGGCCTGAATAGTAGACGTGCAAGGATGTAAAACCAGAAAATTGAATAATTGCTTTTTCTTTGTGATCTAATAACCGATTAGCCCGATGATCTAGAATCATCGGGCAATTTTATTTCACCTGATGGGAATCCATTTTCAATCGAAAAAGGAAAATGATATGAACTCGAGAAAATTGTTTATTATCGGCATGACAAGTTTGATCCTTGCGGCCCTGGTGCTTGGAAGCCTGCCGCTTCCCACCCGGGCAGCCCCTGCAAGTGGCGTTCCGGCGCTCAGCGTTTCCCCCTCCAGCGGCGAAGCCGGTTTGGCAGTGACCATCTCCGGCAGCGGTTTTGAACCAGGCGGCTACGAGGGGACGATCCAGTGGGATGGCGTGGCTCAATCAACCTTCTCGATCCCGGAGGGCGGGGTGTTCTCGGTCGGTTTCACCATCCCCTCCGGTGCCTCTGGCGGCGATCATGTCATCAGCGTATGCGCTGCCTGCGGAGATGGCGATGTCGAACAAAAAGCCTCGACAAATTTCTCTGTAACCTCACCCCTGGCGCTAATCATCCAACTGCCTCCGGACACCCTTGTCCCCAGCATCCCGGGAGTTTGCACCACTTTTAACCTGGGACCGGATGCTGAAGTGATAACCTTTGGGGATTGGCTTCCTGGTACTCGCCTGGGTCAGCAATGGACTGGCAGATCATACATTTACTTCACGCCGGGGACCGCTTATGTTGACATTCCTCCGGTTGCAGCCCATTCGGGCCGGCAGGCCATCCGCAGCACTTTCGACGATTTTGGCAGCTCCGGTCATCCGATCGTCTTTTCGTTCCCGGTCGGGCAGAGCGCAGTCGGGTTGTATGTCGGCCGCCAGACGCCAGAAGTTGTCAATAACGAGACCATCTTTGCCGTGCTGACCGCCTATGGCTACGATGAGAGCCTCCACCTGGTGGAAATTGCCCGCGACGAGGTGCCGCTCCCCGCCGAGGCGACGCCCATCCAACGCTGCCTGGTCGTGTACGCACCTGCCGGCCAGGGCATCCGCTCCCTGACCCTCGACTACGTGACCGCGGACGGTGTTTCCGCGTACGACCGGCGCTGGGTGGACGACATCACATTCACCGGAGCGATCTCCCTTCCCGATGCACCGCCAACTGTGCAGATCCTCTATCCCGCGGACGGAAGCTCGCCCACGACCAACAACGTTTCCATCATCGCTCAGATCCATGAAGATATCAACCTGACCTCCGTAATATATTCGCTCGATAATGCGAATTTTCTCCCGATGACGTTTGCACCGGTAGGCGGCAGCGACCCAACGCTCTACGAAGCACACGCCACCATTCCTGCGGCAAGTTTGCGCGGCGACATACCGAACGGATTACTGGTCAGGGCAACCGATAGCGCTTCGCAAACGGGAGAGGCGACAATCTCCTTTGGTTACACACCGGACGGCGTCGGAGATATCTGGATCACCGCCATCGAAGTGACCCAGGCGATCCAAACGCTCGATAATCGTATCCCCTTGATCTCTTACAAACCGACAGCGGTGCGCGTCTATGTGCGCAGTACGGAGGACGCCCGCGGTCCTTGGACGGGAGTGATGGCCCGCATGATCGTAAATGGCCATTCGTACTCTCCATCACTTGTTGACCCGCGCGTGCGTATCACCGCCTCACCCATGGGAAGCGATCGTTATTCGACGACCGACAGCTTCGTCTTCCTGCTGGATTCAAGGGACACATCGCAGGGCAGCCGCGACCTGCAGGTGAATATTTATACGCTCAGCGGACGGCCGGAAAGCAATACCGCCAACAATGCCCGCACCCAGGCAACAACTTTCAACCCGCCGTTATATCTCTCCTTTTATGGAGTCACCTATGGAAACTTGAATCCGACAATGGGGCCTGTACCCTGGTCGGATTTTGCGCCGCACCGATCATACACGCGGACGGTCTTCCCGGTAACCAATTTAAATATCCAGCAGTTGCCGGGCAACCCAGCCCCCACCTTCGACAACAGCATGGGCACCGCTATTGTCCAGGCCCGCGATTGGGCAACCCGGATGCTTGCATCGTTGCCTGCCGGCTCGCGCCTCTACCTCTTGCAGCCCGAGGGAAATAGTGCTTCCGGCATGGCATCCCATTCGGGTTGGCTGAATGGGCAAAACAACGGCTTCGAGGGTGCAGGCTGGGTGATGGCACAGGAAGTGGGACACAGCTTCGGCCTGTGGTGGCACGCGCCGGGTAATGATGCGGCCGATCCAAATTTTGATTACCCTTACAGCGAAGGCAATATCGGCCTTCAGACGGGCTTCGATACACGCTCGCTGCAACCATTACCCAGGGGTATGCGCGACATTATGTCTTACTTCCACCCCAATTGGATATCGCCATTTACCTACTGCGCTCTTTTGCGTGTGATCCCGGGAGCAGTGACCTGCCCGACAGGCGTCGAACGCGCCTCCACGCCGGAGTCCGGTACTTTGGCAATCGCATCCCTGGATCCTTTTACGGATGCCCTGTTAAGCGATGTGAGTTTTGATATTCCATATCGCTTCCAGGTGCAACAAAATCAATATTTGTTCGTTGCCGGTCATCTCAACCCGGATGGCACAGCCATCTTCCTCCCATTCGAGGTCATCAATTCAGCCGAAGACATCACCAATATTCCCCCCGGTGCTGGCTACCAACTGGCTCTCCGGGACGGATCGGATGCCGTGCTAGCGACCTATGACTTCCAACCGCTTTTGACCCATATGGATCCCAACGAGCCGATTGCGTTCAGCCTGATCATCCCCTACGACCCGGCCACGTTGCATGTAACCCTCTATCAGGGCAATATCTTGCTGGCGGAACGTCGGGCAAGCGCCAACGCCCCGCAGGTGACCCTACTGTCGCCCAACAACGGGGAAACCTGGTCTGGAACGCAGACGATCTCCTGGCAAGCCACGGACGCGGACAACGACCCGTTGACCTATACGGTCGAATACAGCGCCAATGGCGGCCAGACCTGGACACCCCTGAATACCGGCCTGACGACGACTTCGCTTGAAGTGGATTTCAACACCGTTCCCGGCTCGGACAACGCATTGGTGCGCGTCTCGGCCTCGGACGGGATGAACACAATCACAGATGTGAGCGACAGCAGCTTCCATGTACTTTTCAAAGGCCCGCAAATCGCGATTAACCAACCTGTCGATGGTGAGACCTACCTTGAGAGCGTACCTTTCCTGGTAAGCGCAGATGCCTTCGACTGGGAGGACGGCCCGATCAATAATCCAGATTCCTATTCCTGGTCCTCAGACAAGGACGGCAAACTCGGCACGGGCTCCTGGCTTGTGGTTTCCACTCTCTCCCCGGGTGAACATACCCTGACGGTTACTGTCTCAGATGCGAACGGAAACCCTGCCTCCGCCGCGGTGCAAATCACAATTGTTGCGCTGGAGGCAAGCCCCAACGCTGCCGCGCCCTTCCATTTCCCAACTTGGGCTTGGATCGTGATCGGCTTTCTTGCACTACTTGTCTTCAGTGTCATTGGGTTCATTTTGCTCCGCGCTCGCAAG
>JACQYE010000118.1 GCA_016208355.1 Chloroflexota bacterium
AAGGTGAAACGCAAGCCAATGGGTTCGCTGGTTGCCAGCCCGGAGGCCACCGCGGAAATCAGCGCCAGGACAACGATAAGAGTCACATGGATGGACGCCCCGCGCTGGCGGGAAGGCGGGAAGTCGAGCGTGTTCCTGTCGGTCACCAGGGTTCCTCCCGCAGGGTGGACGAATTTATGGGGTACTTGGATCGGGTCATTTCTGCTTGCCGTTGGCCGGGGCAGGTTCGGCTTCCACTGGCGTCTCTACGGGGGCATCGAGGCAGAGGTCCACGGCGTCTTCCATGCGGATCTGGCCGCGCAGGAAAGCGCCCTCCTCAGTGGCAAAGGCCGTGGCGACGATGTCGCCCCAGACGCGTCCGCTGGAACGGATCTCGACCTTCTGGGCGGTGATGTTCCCCTTGACCGCGCCCGCCACGATCACGTTGACGGCGCGCACGTTTTCACAGGTTACCTTGCCGGTCTCGCCAACGACGAGCAGGCCTTTGAGGGCGATCTGCCCCTCGAACGTGCCTTCCACGCGCACGCCGCCGGAGCCGGCTATGTTACCCTGCCAGATGACGCCCGCGCCGAGCACCGAGGTAATGCGTTCCACGGCCTGCACGGTCGCAGGCGGGGTGGCTTGGTTGTTTCGTTTGAACATAATTTTTCACCACATGATTTTTCTGATTGCGCCCTATTTTATCATCTTCTTGTTGCCCCCCTCTCCTTCGAGGAGAGGGGACGGGGGTGAGGTCCGAAATCGCCACGGGATGGACTTCCACGGCTCGGGGACGGTGAACAGCCCGACGCGCGGCCCGCTGATAACCGCCCCATCCGGAACCGGTTCCCCCGCCTCGATCCATAGACCTGAGTCCTGCGCACACAAATCCAGGCCGTTCTGCGCCCCGTCAATGCCCAGCGCCCGGGTGATTTTGGCCGGGCCGAGGGTGTCGCGTCCCTGGCGGCGGGCGGAGATCACGTCCACACCTTCGATGGGTACAATCGCCCTGAGCAGCACCGCGGCCGGGAAACCTTCCCGTTCGGTGACGGCGTTCAGCATCCAGTGCATGCCATAGGTGAAGTAGACGTAGGCATGGCCGGGCGGCCCGTACATGACAGCATTGCGCCGCGTCCTGCCGGATCTGGCGTGACAGCCCTGGTCTTCCTCGCCGATATAGGCTTCGGCTTCGACGATGATCCCGGCGAGACGGACGCCATCCAAAACCCGCACCAGCCGCGCGCCAAGCAGGTCACGCGCGACTTGCAAGGTCGGTTGTGTATAAAAGTGTCGGGGGAGAATATTCACCACAGAGTTCACACATGTACCTGCGGCCCAGCGCAGGTGGAGAGCACAGAGAAAGAATTTTTTAGAAGTTCATGAGAAAGAACCGTTGATTAACCGCCGGATGCCGTTTTTCAGCATCTTGACATTGAAGTTGATCAACAGTCCCACTTTACAGCCCGATAACTTCAGATAGGATAAAAGTTGCGCTTCGTGAATGGGCGCGAGAGTGTCCACTGATTTGATCTCGACAATTACCGCATCATCCACCAGCAGATCCAATCGATAACCGGCATCTACATGGACGCCTTTGTACACAACCGGCAAGGACTTTTGCTGTTCCACTTTGTGCCCGCATTCAATAAGATCATAAGCCAGGCAGGCTTGATATGCTGATTCCAGCAATCCTGGACCAAGCGCACGATGAACATCAATCGCTGCTCCGATGATTGCTTCGGTAATCTTATTCAATTCATCCAACTCGCTCATCCTCTCTCCTTTCTCTCCCTCTCCGCGTACTCTGTGTTCTCCGTGGTGAATCAAACGCTTTTAAACCTCGAATCGCGTTGCAGGGGGAGCCGCAGGCCATCTTCGAGTACGATGGAAGGCTTGTAGTTCAACCGCTTTTCGGCCAGGGCAATGTTGGCGCACATACGCGAGACGCCGCCGCTGGTCTGGCTGTTCGGGACCACGTTGGCCGAACTTCCGGTGATTTTCAACACGAGCCGCGCCAGGTCGAGGACGCTTGCCTCCAGACCGGAACCGAGGTTGATGACCAGCCCATTGATGTTGGGCGCAGTGGCCGCCGCGACCATGCCGCTGACCACGTCATCCACGTAGACGTAGTCGCGCGTTTGCGAGCCGTCGCCGTTGACCACCAGCGTCCCGCCGCGCACCGCCTGCCTCAGCAGGTAGGGGACCACCGGCGGATGGGCCGGAGGCAGGCGCTGGCCCGGGCCGTAGGCGTTGAAAATGCGCAGGGAGACCGTCTCGATGCCCCACAAGGTCCCGATGGTGCGCATGTAATATTCCGCCGCCAGTTTGGAGACGGCATACGGCGAGAGCGGACGCGGCGCCTGTCCCTCGCTGAGCGGCTGGGCTTCCTGGTCGCCATAGATGGCCCCGGAGGAGGCCAGCACCACGCGCCGGATGCCTACATCGCGCATGGCTTCCATCAGGCTGACGGTCCCGCCCACGTTGGAAGCGTTATACTCGCGCGGGTAGAGAATGGATTCGGGAACCGAGACGCGCGCCGCCAGGTGATAGACGCAATCCACATCCTGGAGCAGGGTCCACAACTTCGGGCGGTCGTTCACGTCGCCGCGCGTGAAATGGACGCCTGGTTCCAGCCCGGACGGGTCGCCGGTGGAAAGGTCGTCGAGGCCGCGCACCTGGTGGCCTTCGCGGACGAGGCGGTTGGAAATCGCCGTGCCGAGGAAACCGGCCGCGCCGGTGATAAGGAAAATCATGGATGGGATTCAGCCTTGAAAAATCAGGGCCAGTGAAAAGATTATAGCACGGGGAATGGGAAAAAAGACACGCCGGGTGGCCGGCGCGTCAGGCTACATAGTACAACTCAGAAAGGCTTTACGGGGCGGCTGCTAGCCTGTGGCGCTCAATTTCCTTGTGCGCGCACCCGCTCCAGATCTCCTGCGGGTAGATGATGCGGTTGGCGCCGGGCAGGGACTCGATGGAAAGGCCGGTATTCAGGTTCACCCCCTGGCGCAGGTAAGCCTTGTAGACCAGTTGACTGCAATAATAGGCTTCTTCCCGTTCCGGTTCGAGGAAGTTCAGATTGTAGGGTTTGCCCACCTGAGCCAGGCAGAAATCGGCCACTTCCTGGCGGATGGAAGACTGCTCCTCGGGCAGGTAGCCGCGTCCCTCCAGCGGGTAGGCCGCGCCGATCAGTTCGTCGAACAGCAGGCCGCGTTGGATCGCCATTGCTTCCGAATCCCACTTATCACCAGAAAGACCGAACAGGATGACGCCGCGCGCCCCGGCCTCGGCGCACTGGCCTCCGGGTCCGAGGTAGAGCGCCACGTGGTCCACGTCACCGGGAACAAGGCGACCGACCAGCCGCCAGAATTCTCCGGGCAGGATATCGGGTTTGCCGTTCATCGTGCAGAGTACGTCGCCTGTTTGCAGGGTCAGGCCTTCGAGGGTAAAGGTATGGATCATCGGCGCCGGGTTCCTGAGTGATTATACGTGAAAATGACCGGCGTGGTTGTCGGTCGTGTCACTATAAAGAAATGACGAAAAACATTCCATGACAGGCCTTTTGTGAATTGCCCCATGATAGGGTGTGCTTTATACTCTGGGTGAACTTCTCCCGTTCAAATCCATCTTTTACGGAGATTCTCTCATGAAAAAGATGCTTTCCGGCAATGAAGCCATCGCCCGCGGCATGTGGGAAGCCGGCGTGGGGGTGGCCTCGGCCTACCCGGGGACTCCCAGCACGGAGATCCTGGAAAACTATGCCCTCTTCCCCAATGTCTACGCAGAATGGGCGACGAACGAGAAAGTGGCCGTGGACGCAGCCGTGGGGGCGGCCTACGCCGGGCGGCGCGCCCTGGCGGCCATGAAACACGTTGGGCTGAACGTGGCCGCCGACTCATTCATGTACGCCGCCATGACCGGCCTGGAAGCCGGACTGGTCATCGTCACCGCCGACGACCCGGCCATGCACTCCAGCCAGAACGAACAGGACAACCGCACCTTCGCCAAGTTCGGGCGCGTACCCTGCCTGGAGCCGTCCGACAGCCAGGAGGCCAAGGACATGGTCATCGCCGGGTTCGGGTTGAGCGAACGCTTCGACACGCCCATCCTGCTGCGCGTCACCACCCGCATCTGCCACTCGATGAGCGCGGTGGAACTGGGTGAACGCGTGGAACCGCCCGCCGAACGCAAACCTTTCCCGCGCAACCCGGCCAAATACGTCATGGTGCCGGGCAACGCCATCAAGCGCCATCCGGTCATCGAACAGCGCATGAAGGATGTAGCCGTCCTGGCCGAGACTTTTCCCTTCAACCGCCTCGAGCCGGGCAGCCGCTCGCTGGGCATCATCACCTGCGGCATCTCCTACCAGTATGCCAAAGAAGTCTTCCCCGAAGCGTCGGTGTTGAAACTGGGCATGTCCTGGCCGCTGCCATATGATCCGCGATTTTGCCGCCTCGGTGGACCGCCTAATCGTGGTCGAGGAACTCGACCCCTTCCTGGAAGAGGCTGTCCGGCTGATGGGCATCCCGTGTGAGGGGAAATCTATCTTCCCGATTTTAGGCGAGTTGGACCCGTGCGTGGTACGCGAGTCGGCCATTCAGGCCGGGCTGCTGCCTGAGTCGGCGCGCGTGCCCCGGCCCGAGGTCGAGACCGGGAGCCTGCCCTCTCGCCCGCCGGTGCTCTGCCCCGGCTGTCCACACCGGCCCACGTTCTACATCCTGAATAAACTCAAGGTCCCGGTCAACGGCGACATCGGCTGCTACACTCTTGGCCTGCTGCCGCCGTTGAGCGCCATCCACACCTGCGGCTGCATGGGGGCGAGCATTGGTGTGGCGCACGGCGCGGCCCAGGCGGGCAGCCCGGAGCGGCACGTGGCCGTCATCGGCGACTCGACCTTCTTCCACTCCGGTATCCCCCCGTTGATCAACGCCGTCTACAACAAAGCGCCCATCGTGACCATTATCCTGGACAACCGCATTACCGGCATGACCGGCCACCAGGAGAACCCCGGCACCGGTCACACCCTGCTGGGTAAGGAGAGCGTGATCGTGGAACTGGAGCCGCTGGTGCGCGCCTGCGGCGTGAAGCATGTCACGACCATCCTCGGCACGAAAGTGGATCTGATCGAGAAGACCCTGAAGGAATACCTGAAACTGGACGAGCCGGCAGTCTTGATCGTGGTCGAACCGTGCGTCCTGCTGCCTGAAGAGCGCAAGAAATGGGTGCCGCTGGAGGTTCTTGCCGACAAGTGCAATGGCTGCACCATCTGCTTCCGCATCGGCTGTCCGGCCATCCTGAAGAGCGAGGAACTGGACGAGAAGTACCAGCGCCCGAAGGCTTTGATTGACCCGGCGATGTGCACCGGCTGCGAGGTCTGCGCCCAGGTCTGCCCGCGCGATGCTATCCCTTTCCGGACCGTTGAAGTCGAGTGAGGCTGCCATGAGAGAAACCATCAATTTCCTTCTTGCCGGCGTCGGCGGGCAGGGCACCATCCTGGCCAGCGATGTGCTGGTCAACGTCGGCTTGGCGGCTGGTTACCAGGCCAAGCAGGCCGAGGTGCATGGCATGTCCCAGCGGGGCGGAAGCGTCACGAGTTTCGTGCGCTGGGGAAAAACCGTCCATTCGCCGCTGGTGGGGGCTGGGGAAGTGGACGTGCTGCTGTCATTCGAGAAACTGGAAGCCTTGCGCGTGTTGAGCCAGTTACGAACCGGCGCGGTGGCATTGATCAACAACCAGGCCATCGAGCCGTTGACGGTCATCTCCGGCGACGCAGCTTACCCGTCCGATGAACAGATCAAGACAGCCTTCGCGGCAGTCACACCGCGGGCGGAATTCGTGGACGGGGAGGCCATCGCCAAGTCGCTGGGCAATTTGCGCGTGGCCAACGTAGTCCTTCTTGGCGCTCTCTCAGCCCTGCTGGAGCGCGACCAGGTCGCAGGTCCCGAACTGGCCGCCGAGGTCTGGCTGAAGGTCATTACCGAGCGCGTCCCGGCCAAGCATGTCGAACTGAACCGCCAGGCTTTCCAGGCCGGACGCGAGGCGGTCACGCAGAAGGCCTAAAACAAATCTCCCGGAGACTGGCAGTCTCCGGGAGATTTGTTCAGAAAGGCTTTACCTATTTCGCCTTTCGCGCGTTCTTCTTGGCGTACTCCGCGCCGCGCTTCAGCGCCTCGACATTCTTGGGCAGCAGATGCTTATGGCGGCCCGGCATGTGGGCCTTCAGGGCAGACTCGACGTCTTCCAGGGTCAGGACGGGCAGCAGGGCCAGCAGAGCGCCGGTGGCGACAATGTTCGCCATGCGTTTGTCGCCCGCTTCCTCGGCAATCTCGTTGCACGGGATGGAAACCCAGGTAATATCGCTGCGGGTTACATCACGGTCCACCATCGAGGAATTGACAATCAACACGCCGCCCGGTTTGACCGTCGGTTCATATTTGTCGAGTGACGGCAGGTTCATGACGATGACCGCGGGCGGATCCTGGACCAGCGGCGAGCCTATTTCTTCATCCGCGATGACAACGGTGCAGTTGGCCGTACCGCCGCGCATTTCCGGGCCATACGAGGGGATCCAGGTCACCTCTTTGCCGATGTCCATGGCAGCATAGGAAAGCACCTGACCGGCGAACATGACGCCCTGTCCGCCAAACCCAGCCAGAAATACTTCAGTTTGCATATTATGCTCCGTTCCTCGTGTCATTGCGAGGAGCGTTCTTTGCGACGAAGCAATCCCCAACTCATGAGGAGACTGCTTCGGCGGAAAAACGCCGCCTCGCAGCGACACAGTTATTCTAGATTTTCAACGCCGCCACTTCCGGCGCGATCTTGTAATCGCCGAGCGGGAAGGCCGGGATCATGTGCTCTTCCAGCCATGCCAGCGACTGAATCGGCGTCACTCCCCAGCCGGTGTTGCAAGTGGAAAGCAGTTCCACCAGCGAGAAACCCAGGCCGTGTACCTGTGCCTCAAAGGCGGTGCGGATGGCCTTCTTGGCTTTGCGGATGTTGGCCGGGTCATGCAGACTGCGCCTGACAATGTAGCCAGCCCCATCCAGCGTAGCCAACAGTTCGGCCATACGGATGGGATAGCCCTGCGTCTCCACATCGCGGCCGTTGGGCGAGGAGGTCGTCTTCATCCCGGGCAGGGTGGTGGGAGCCATCTGTCCACCGGTCATGCCATAGATGGCATTGTTGATGAAGATGATGGTGATGTTTTCCCCGCGCGCCGCAGCGTGGACGGTCTCGGCCATTCCAATGGAAGCCAGGTCGCCGTCGCCCTGGTAAGAGAAGACGACGCGGTCCGGCCAGACGCGCTTGATACCGGTGGCCATGGCCGGGGCGCGCCCGTGGGCGGCCTGGACGAAATCGGTGTCAATATAATTGTAGGCGAACACCGCGCAACCGACCGGCGCCACACCGATGGCTTTATCCAGGACATTCATTTCTTCCAGCACTTCGGCCACCAGGCGGTGCGCCGTCCCGTGCGTGCAGCCGGGACAATAATGCGAAGGCGTGTCCGTGAACCCCTTGGGGCGGGCATAGACCAGATTCTCAGGATTAATGATAGTCGCAACCATTTGTACCTCTCATGTTCACCGAGCAATCATCCGCTGATACCACAGGTCAGCGGGATCATCTTCCGGCTTGCCGGGGTTCTTGATCATTTCCTGGATCTCAGTGACGAATTCGTCCGGGAAGGGCATCACGCCCCCCAACCTCCCATAGAACCGCACCGGGACCCGGTTCCTGACTGCTACCTGGACATCCTTGAGCATCTGCCCGGTGTTCATCTCCACCACCAGGAAGGATTGGGCTTGTTTGCACAGTTCCTCCACCCGCTTATAGGGGAATGGGTTGACGCTGATGGGGCGGAACAGACCAACCTTGATGCCCTGCGCCCGGGCGGCGCGCACGGCTGAAAGCGCAATCCGGCCCGCGGTCCCAAAACCGATGATGATATATTCGGCATCATCCAGATAATATTCCTTGAAACGGATTTCGTTTTCCCGGGCTTCGCGCCAGCGTCCAAGGATGCGCAGGTTGACTTTTTCCTCGGTGGGTACGTCGAGGTAGATCGAACTCAGGAGATGGCGTTTGCGTCCCTTCGCCCCGCTCACTGCCCAGTCGTACTCTTTCCGGATGACCGGCTGCATCTCCGGCAGGGTGACTGGTTCCATCATCTGGCCGATGGAACCGTCAATCAGGATGGTGCAGATGTTCAGGTACTTGTGGGCCAATTCGAATGCCACCGGCATCAAGTCCACCGCTTCCTGGATCGAGGCCGGGGCCAGCACTATAGGGTGGTAATCCCCGTGGCCGCCGCCTTTGCAGATCTGGTTGTAATCGCCCTGCGAGGGGGCGATGTTGCCAAGACCCGGCCCGCCGCGCATCACATTGACCAGCACCATCGGGACTTCGGTCCCGGCGATATACGACAGCCCCTCCTGCATCAGGCTGATGCCCGGGCTGGAGGAGGAGGTCATCACACGCGCCCCGGTGCAGGCCGCGCCGTAGACCATGTTGATGGCCGCCGGTTCACTCTCAGCCTGGACGAAGGCGCGTCCCAGTTCGGGCATGCGGTGAGAGAGATATTCGAGCACCTCATTCTGCGGGGTGATGGGGTAGCCGAAATAGGCTTCCACGCCGGCGCGCACGGCCGCCTCGGCGATGGCTTCATTGCCTTTCCACATTTCGCGCGCCATATCAATCACCTCCTGCCGCCGCGGGGGTGGGTGTTTTGGTCACTTCGCGGTAGACCGTGATGGCGGCATCCGGGCAGACCAGTGCACAGATGGCGCACCCGGTGCAGCCATCTTTGAAAATATGCGTCGGGTGGTAGCCCTTGGGGGTTAATTTTTCGTTATCCAATTCCAAGACTTTGGGCGGGCAAGCCGAGACGCATAACTCGCATCCCTTACAGAAAAGATCGTTGACTTCTATCCAACCTTTCGCTGGCATTCAAAAGCCTCCTGGGAGATTTGTGAGAAGTCGGACAAGATTAGGCGGATTTGTTTCCGCCGGTCTGATTATGTCTGTTTCTAACAAAGGAGTATAGTGCTATGCGTCATAAACCTGTCATACAAAAATCCTATTCTTGGTTATGATGCTTTCGCACTCATACTGCTCAAAAAAAACACACGTTGACAGTCACCTGGAGGATGTGTAGAATGGATTTAGCGACATTGCCTGTATCCGATTAATGCTTTTCTTTTCCTGTTTACCGAAAGGCGGAAAAATGAGTGATGGGCAGACATCTTTTGAAGTTGTGGCGTTCACTCGCAACCATGTCATCACAGGTTACCTT
>JACQYE010000119.1 GCA_016208355.1 Chloroflexota bacterium
GGGGGCGGCGCGGCGGTCTTGGGCAGGGTCGTGGACGCTTTTAGTTTTTGCAGGAACAGGGCGGTGTCCAGTTCGGTATCGTCACGGTAAGATTCCTCGCCGAAGACGACGATCTGGGGGATGAGCGGGATGCCAAGCGATTTGAGCATCTCGCGCGGCAGGCCGGATGTGGTGTCGGCGATGATTTTAACCATTCAGACCTCCTTCTCGGTAGCTTATAACTCTTTCTTATAAGTCCGGTGCATTTTATAGAAGAAGGCCGTCTTTTCCTGGTTGTGTTCGTTGTACAGGCGGTTGTCCAGCACGGCAAGGCGACCCACCGGGATTCCGTCCTGATAAGCCAGGATAAAGGCAGCGGCAGACTGTTTATAGAACGGGTATCGTTTCGGGTCCAGACGGAGGCGCTCGTCACCTGCCAGTGGGGGAACCCACTGCGGGATGTCCCGGTAAATACGGGCAGGGAGGCTGAGAAAGTCCCGCACCTGTTTTCGGTTGGCGAGGTCGATCTGGAGAAGGTTCATAAAAATCATTCCCCTCTCCCTGGTCTCGATATGGCGCAAGGACGCCGCCTACTCGACCACCGACGGGAGAGGGGATGGGTGAGGGTCGTTATACGGCTTTTTCGGCTTTCTTCTGCGCGGCCCGGACTGCCATCTGCTCCCGCAGGGATTTGACATCGCCGTCCACGAAGAACAGCGCGCCCAGGTACAGGAAGAAGCACAGCACCCAGGCCGAGATGCAGACAGTCAGGATGGCGAACTGCAGGCTGGAGAACGGGCCAACGATTTTGGCAAAATACAGGGACAACGCGCCGGCCAGGGTGGGAGCTAGGGCCGCGCCGCTGTTTTCGACGAAGTATTCCACCGCCTGGGTGGTGGAGCGCACTTCAGGCGGGGTGATGTCGAAAATTGTAGCGATGACATTCGGCGACGAGAACGGCATGAACAGGGCGGTCAGGCACATCAAAACGAAAAATCCGCTGGGGTTGGAGACCGGGGTGTTCATCGCAAAGAACAGGAAGATGGCGCCCAGGATGACCCCTGCGCTGGAGACGATGATCCGGCCCTTAGGCGTGCGCTTGAAGAGCCAGTCGCCGAGCGCGCCGCCGACGAAGTACCCGGCCGCCAGGATGAGGACGATTGGCGCCATCGTGAACAGCACGCTGGTGTTGTCGTAGCCGCGTTCGCGCATCAGGTAGCCGAAGAAAAAGAAGGTGATGACATTCCAGGGGAAAACCCCGGCGAAGCCTTGCAGGAAAACGAACCACATGGTTCGCTTCTTGAGCACTTCTCGAACTTCCTTCCAGTTGAAACGGAATTGGCCGATATCTTCCATGCCTTCGAATTCGGGTTCGGCCTTGCCGCGCGGCACTTCCTTGATGCCAAAGAAAATGACCACAGCCATGATGATGCCCAGAAAGCCGGTAATCAGGAAGATCGAGCGCCAGCCGTCCAGGTGGAAAAGTTTTCCGTCCAGCATTGGGGCGACCATCAGCGCCAGCACCATGCCCATCAGGTAGCCGATGGGCGAGGTCAACTGGAGGATGCCATAGACTTTGCCGCGCACCTTGGGGCCGAAGTAGTCGGCCACCAGGCTGTACAGGCCGGGATAGGACGAGTCGTCAATGCCGGTGGAGGCGCGGGTGGCGAGGAAAGCCGGGTAGGTGCGGACGATGGAACTCAGCCAGGTCGTCGCGCCCCAGATGAACGAGGCCAAGGCCAGCAGTTTGGCGCGCGCAAAGCGGTCATACAAATAGCCCCAAATGGGGTAGAGAATGGTACCGATGATGAGCGCACCGGAGTTTATCAATCCCCACTGGAAATCGTTCAGCCCAAACGTCTTGCTGACCGGCAGTTGCAGGGAGCCAATCAACAGTTTATCCGTCTGGTGCAGGAGCATGAACAGGGCAAAAACGATGACAACGAACACAGGATAAAAGCCGCCGCGTTTCTTCATAAAACACCTCTCATGTTCACACGAAATGATGTTGCGATTACCGAAAGTGTACAATAGAAATAGGAGCGAGTCAAAGGTCATTCATCCGCGCCTGGATATGACAATCTGTCCAGGCATATTTCGAACGATAAATCGGTTGCAGAGAACCTCTACTTCAAGTTTTTTAACAATCAAAAGAGAGTATGATTACCTGGTGTGAACAAGCAGAATTCCACCCCAAAGGAAGGCTCTCCCGTTTGATGCTCCGATGAGCGCAAAAAAAATTCAAATTGCCCTTTTATATAATGACGATTCGCAAGTAAGGAATGTCAATCCTCAAGACCTTCTTGCCGTTCAATCCACTGTTACAACAACTCACCAGTTGTGTAAGGCCTTGGTCGGCCTGGGGTATTCCACCGTCAAGATCGCAGTCCGGAACTCGCTGGAAGAACTCGCCCAGACCCTGCGAGGATATTCCCTGGCAGATACACTGATCTTCAATAATTGCGACGGATTCGACGGCAGCAACCAGGCCGCTGCCAAAATCATCCATCTTATTGAAGACATGCATTTTTTGCATACCGGCGCGTCGGCCGAAGCAGCCGAATTGTGCATTGACAAACCGCGCGCTAAAGAACGACTGCTGGCCCGCAACATCCCCACCCCCCGCTGCCAGGTCTTTGAGCACCCCGGCGAAGAATATTGCCTGGGTTTCCCGGCCATCGTCAAACCATCGGTGGAAGACGGCAGCATGGGCATCACGCTCAATTCGGTCGTTTCCACTCCCGAACAACTGGAAAAACAGGTCAGGATGGTTTTGGATACCTACGCCGAACCGGCCCTGGTCGAGGAATTCATCCCCGGGCGCGAACTGGCCGTGGCAATGCTGGGAAACGAAAAGATACAAGTCCTCCCAATCGCCGAGGACGACTACAGTCTCATTAAGAACCCGCTTGAACGCCTGCTGACCTACGAATCCAAATGGGAATCCGCCTCGCCCTACTACAACATCATCCCCTCCCGCATCCCCGCTGACCTGACGCCTGCCGAGGAAAAAGCCATTCACTCGGCTGCTGAAGGCACGTTCCGCGCCATGGGGCTGCGCGACTTTGGCCGGGTGGACATCCGCTTCGACAACGGCATTCCTTACGTTATTGACGTGAATGAACTCCCGGACCTCGCGCCGGATGCCGGTTTCTGGCACTCCGCCCAGGCCGCCGGGATGACCTATCCGCAGATGGTTGATAAAATCGTCAAGCACGCACTCCAACGAGAAGGATGGACTCCATGATCACCCCACCCATTGCAACCGACGGCGCGCAAATCCACGCCATCACCGCCAACGCGGGCGTTTTCAGCGCCGAAGAAGTCGAATGCGTGGACGAACTCTGGGAGGAATACCAGACCCGGGGTCCCGACCGCTCCGGCTATTACTGGCTCGTGGACCGCGACGAAGGCGGACGCGTCCTGGGCTATTCCTGCTACGGTCCCCGCTCTCTCACTTCCGGGACCTATGACCTGTACTGGATCGCGGTGGACTCCACCATCCACCGCGGCGGGGTTGGACGCCGCCTGCTGGCCGCCACCGAAGAGGCTGTCCGCAAATTGGGGGGACGCCTGCTCTTCGTGGAGACCTCCGGCCTGCCCAAGTACGAGCCAACCCGCCAGTTCTATCTCGGCACCGGCTACACCTGGGAGGCAACGATCAAGGACTTTTATGCCGAGGGGGACGACCTGGTGATATTCACCAAGCACCTGTAGTAAAATCGCCCCCATGTCTCACGCCCAAACCATCGCCTCCCGACTCAACGTCAAAGCCTCCCAGGTGGAGGCCGTCATCCGCCTGCTCGACGAAGGCAACACCGTCCCGTTCATCGCCCGCTACCGCAAGGAGATGACCGGCACGTTGGACGACGAACAGGTGCGCATCGTCGCCGATGAAATCGTCCACTTGCGCGCCCTGGACGAGCGCCGCTTCGCCATCCTGAAATCCATCGAGGAACAGGGCAAAACGCGCGCCATGGCCGCCCGCGAAAAGGGACTGGGACCGCTGGCCGAGATGATCCTCACGCAAGGCATGGACTCGCGTCCGCTGGAAGAGATTGCGGCCCCCTTCCTGAATGAAAACGTCCCCAGCGTGGAAGAAGCCCTTCAAGGGGCGCGCGACATCGTCGCCGAGACCATCAGCGACAACGCCAACGTGCGCGCCGCCACGCGCGAAAAAGCCCTCAAGTTCGCCAAGGTGACCGCCGAGAAAATCGCCGACTCAGTGGACAAGAAACGCGTCTACGAAAGTTACTACGAATTCGAGAACCGCGTCGAACGCCTCCAGCCGCACCAGATCCTGGCGCTCAACCGCGGCGAAAAAGAAGGCGTCCTGCGTGTGCGCGTCACGGTGGACGAACGCGACTGGCGCCTCGCCGTCCTGGCCGAATTCGAGGGCGACATACTCTCCCCCTTCATTGACCAGATGGAACTCGCCATCGGAGACGCCGCCGAGCGGCTGCTGCTGCCCGCCATCGAACGCGATGTGCGCCGCGAACTGAGCGAAAAAGCCGACGGTCACGCCATCAACGTCTTCGCCGTCAACCTGCGCGCCCTCCTGTCCCAGCCGCCGCTGGCCGGGCAGACTGTGCTCGGCCTCGACCCGGGCTTCCGCACCGGCTGCAAGGTGGCCGTGGTGGACCCGACCGGCAAACTGCTAGACACCGGTACCATCTATCCGCACGAACCCAAAAATGACTGGACCGGCGCGCTGACGGCGCTCGAAGAGATGGTCAACCGTCATCACGTCACGCTCATCACGATTGGCAACGGCACCGCCTCGCGCGAGACCGAGAAACTGGCCGCCGAATTGACGCGCGGCGCGGAATCAATCAAATACCTGATCGTCAACGAAGCCGGGGCATCGGTCTATTCCGCCTCCGCCCTCGCCCGTCAGGAGTTCCCAGACCTGGATGTATCCATCCGCGGCGCGGTATCCATCGCCCGCCGCGCCCAGGACCCGCTTGCTGAACTGGTCAAGATTGACCCAAAGTCCATTGGCGTTGGCCTGTACCAGCACGACGTGGACCAGACCGCCCTCAGCCACTCCCTCGACGGCGTGGTCGAGAGTGTGGTCAACAACGTCGGAGTGGACGCCAACACCGCCTCCCCGGCCCTGCTGACCCACGTCGCGGGGATTGGACCAAAATTGGCGAACTCCATCGTGTCCTACCGCGATGCCAATGGCGCATTCCAATCACGGGATGAACTGCGCCAAGTCTCCGGGCTGGGGCCAAAGGCCTTCGAGCAATCCGCCGGGTTCATGCGCATCCGCGACGGGCAAAATCCACTCGACGCCTCTGCCATTCACCCCGAATCGTATGCAATTGCTGAAGCCATACTGGAACGCGCCGGACTTTCAACCGGGTCGCCGCTCTCCGAGCGCAGCCCTGCGCTGGAGGCTTTGCTGGGCAGGACCCCGGTCGAGGAACTGGCCGCCGAACTGGACTGCGGCGTCCCGACGTTGAAAGACATCCTTGAGCAACTCGTCCGCCCGGGGCGCGACCCGCGTTCCGACACCCCCGCGCCTATTCTCCGGTCCGATGTGCTCAAGATGGAAGACCTGGCTCCCGGCATGACCCTCAAGGGAACGATCCGCAACGTGGTGGACTTTGGCGCGTTCGTGGATATCGGCGTGAAGCAGGACGGCCTGCTGCACAAGTCCCAAATCCCGTTCGGGACGGTGCTCAAAGTGGGCGATATTATTGATGTTGAAATCCTGAAGATCGAGCCGGAGCGCGGCCGGATCGGCCTTGGGTGGGCGAAAAGGTAAAGGCGTATAAAATCCCCGGTTTGAAACCGGGGATTTTTCTTTGCAGAGCCAGTCTTATTCGGGGGCAACCGGGTAGTAAATCAGACTTTCACCAAATAAGAGAAGCGGCACCACCCGGCTGGCGCATCAATGCGCGCCCACTGCTCGCCGTTGTTGGCCTGGATTTCCAGGACGGTCACGGTCTGGTTATTGGTCAGTTGACTCACCTGCCGATAGGTGTCGGCTGGCCCGGCGAATATCTTGAGCGATACGCCCGGGAAGCGATACAGACCAAGTTCCGAAGGCGGCGGCGTGGGTGTGGGCGCAGGAGTCGTCCCGATGTACTCCAGATAGGCCCAACGACACCACCCGGCCGGCGCGTCAATGCGCGCCCACTGCTCGCCGTTGTTGGTCTGGATTTCCAGGACGTTGACGGTCTGATTGTTCGTTAGCCGGCTGACTTGCCGGTAGGTATCGCCGGGTCCGGCAAATACGATAAGCGATGACCCCGGGAAGCGATACAGACCAAGTTCCGAAGGCGTCGGCGTGGGTGCAGGCGCAGGGGACGCCCCGATGTATTCCAGGTAGGCCAAACGACACCACCCGGCTGGCGCGTCAATGCGCGCCCATTGCTCGCCCTGGCTGGTCTGGACTTCCAAAACATTCACAGTCTGATCGCTGGTCAGCGCGCCAACCTGCCTGAAGGTGCTGCCTGGTCCGGCAAACACTTTGAGCGATGACCCCCTAAAACAATACAGGCCGAGCCCCGAGGGCGGCGGTGTAGGAGTCGGTGTGGGCGTTGGTGTTGGCGTAGGATGCGTACCCGCTAAATCCATGTAGATGGCATTGTAGTCTACCACTTTTTTTACTGCCGGATGACCCGGAACAGCCC
>JACQYE010000120.1 GCA_016208355.1 Chloroflexota bacterium
AAGAAAAAATCAGATAAAGTGCCTGATACGGAAATTGATAGAGCGATAGAGTATCAAAAAGATTATATTAAACGGATCAAGAGGCTATCATGAACTACAGGGATTATTTCAGAACTCTTGAAGGTGATAAGGAATATCAAGAGGCAGAACAGGAATTAAAAACGTTGCTCGATTTGGCTGATGATATTCTTCGTCTTCGCATGGAAAAAGGTTGGTCACAAACTGAACTCGCGAAACGTGCAGGAACTAAACAAGCTAATATTTCCCGCCTCGAAAGTGGTTTGAGCAACCCCTCTGTGAATTTCTTACAGAAGGTGTCAAAGGCACTTAGCACCAGAATATCGTTCCATTTTGAGAAAATACAGCCTTCAGAGGTCAACTTCAACACTGATTCTATAAATCAAAGCGAACAAGCCATTTTGGCTGAGAATTGGCCTCGACGAGAAATTTATGCTTCCTATGGACGCTCGTCGTCTTAACAGGAGAAATAATGATTGATCACATTTGGACAGTTCTTTGTTCGCGATCCGTAATTGACACTGAAACAAATAATGTCAGTATTCAAGATGTTCTTGAACAAATTACTGTTAACGATGATCCCAAGCTGAATGGTTTTTTACCTATTCCTCTCGAACTAATAACGCTTTGGGGAAGGCGAGAAAGTGACAAGGGTACTGAAGGGATGGAGCGAGTCACATTTCTCACACCATCGGGTAAATCCAATGTTGTAACGGAAGCCAAAATTGATCTCTCGGCAGTCGAGAGGCATCGCCACAAAGTAAAATTTCCCGGATTGCCTTTAAGCGAGGCAGGGCGATATTACTTTAGAGTCGAAATCCAGGAAAAGGATAACGAGTGGCGTGAAGTTGCAGCCATCCCTTTGACTGTTATGTTCCAGCCTCAGAAGTAAAAGAAAAGTGATAAAACCGTCTTGTGGCCTAAGGGCAGCAAGTTGGTTTCGTTTTCACTCCACCCACCCTGTTCGATCCTCATATCCTGGTCGGTTCACCGCCCCTGCTTCAGCTATGGGATAGCCGATGTACACCAATGCAATCACGTGCTGTTCGGGCGCAAAGCCCAGGAATTCCCGGTCCTCATACCCTGGCCTATTCACCATTCCCGCTTCCACCGCCGGATAGCCGATGTACACCAATGCAATCACGTGCTGTTCGGGCGCAAAGCCCAGGAATTCCTTGACGCGCGGGTTGCGGGCGTCCTCACCCGTCCGCCACTTGGCGGCCAGGCCGAGGGCATGGGCTGCCAGCAGCAGGTTCTCCACCGCCGCGGCCGCCGCGCAGATGTTCTCGATCTCCAGCACCTTCGGCTCGGAGGGTTTGTCCACGCCCACAGCGACGAGCAGGGGGGCGCGCAGGGGTTTGGAGCGTTCCTTGTCCAGTGCGGCGGCCGGCGCGTCGGGAAATTTTTCGGCAAAGGAGTGCGCGACCACGTCGCCAAGGCGTTCACGCGCCGCGCCGGTCAGCACCACGAACCGCCACGGGCGGACCTTATAGTGGTTGGGGGCTTGTACGGCTGCCGATAAAAGTTTCTCGATCACATCCACAGGCACCGCGTCCGGTTTGACATCGCCGATGGATTGGCGGGTGAAAATCGCATCAAATGTGTCCATATTTATCTCCGCGGACGATTGTACTAGATTTTTCCCCGGCGGATTGGGGGTAAAATTGACCGCGTATGACCAAACTGCCTCCCGCCCGCATCCTTGCCATCGAAACCTCCTGCGACGAAACTGCCGCCGCGGTGCTCGAAACCGGACGCCTCCTGCTGTCTTCCACCGTCGCCTCGCAGATGGAGGTGCATGCCCGCTACGGCGGCGTCTACCCGGAAGTGGCTTCGCGCCAGCATGTGCTGGCGATTGTGCCGGTGGTCGAGGAAACGCTTGCCAAAGCCCACATGACCATCGGCGATATGGACGCCGTCGCCGCCACGCGCGGCCCCGGCCTGGCTGGCTCCTTGGTCGTCGGGCTGAATATGGCAAAAGGTCTCGCCCTCGGCGCGGGGCTGCCGCTGGTGGGCGTCAACCACCTGGAGGGGCACATCTACGCTGCATGGCTTTACCGCCCGGAGGACGAGCCCCCGCCCGAGCCGAAATTCCCGCTCATGGCGCTGCTCGTCTCCGGCGGGCATACCGAACTCAACCTGATGGAATCCCACCTGAATTACAACCGCCTCGGTGCCACCCTCGACGACGCCGCCGGGGAGGCCTTCGACAAGGTCGCCCGCCTGCTGGGGCTGCCGTACCCAGGCGGCCCGTCGGTGGAGGCCGCCGCTGAAAAGGGCGACCCGGCAGCCTTCAAATTCCCGCGCGCCTGGCTGGAAGGGACGGATAACTTTTCTTTCAGCGGACTGAAAACTGCCGTCCTGAAAGAGGTGAAACGCCTCGAAACCAGCGGGACCCCGCTCCCGGTTGCTGACCTGGCAGCTTCGTTCCAGGCTGCGGTGGTGGAGGTGCTGTTCGAGAAGACGATGAAGGCGGCGCGCGCGTATGGTGTGAAAGACATTGTTATTGGCGGTGGGGTTTCGGCCAATACACCCCTGCGCGAGGCGTTCATGGGGCAAAAGGGGTTCCGCGTGCATATTCCGCCTCTGCGTTACTGCACCGATAACGCCGCCATGGTGGCCGCTGCCGGGTATTATCGCTTTGCCCTCGGTCATACAGACGGGATGGAAATAGACGTGCTACCCACCTGGCCGTTATCCTGACGACTTTGATTTTTCATCGTCAATTAAACACTAAACCGCCAGTGGCCGTCCCGGGCCAGTGGCGGTTTAGCAAGAGGAGAATGCAACTGTTATTATATTCGCCAAGATAAAAGGAACCTGAACAGGAGTTTAGAGCAAGGTGAGAGTTTTTATCCCCCAAAACCCAGCGATTTGAATATTTCCAGGCTGGAAATCGGCCCCTCGCGCAGGATTTTCGGCTCCGCGCCGAGGCAGTCCACCACGGTGGATGGGACGCCGCCGGGCGTTTTTCCGCCGTCCAGGATGAGCGGGATGCGACCGCCCAGCTGCGCCAGGACTTCCTCCGCCGTGGACGCGCTGGACCGCCCGGACAGGTTGGCCGACGTCACGGCCAGCGGACCGGCGGCCTGCAACAGCGCCCGGGCTGCGGCGTGGTCCGGGACGCGCACCCCGACCGTCGGCGCGGCGGAGACGGCCTCGGGCAGGGCCGGGTGCTTCGGGATGACCAGCGTCAGCGGGCCGGGCCAATAGCGCGCCGCCAGCGTCAGCGCCATTTCAGG
>JACQYE010000121.1 GCA_016208355.1 Chloroflexota bacterium
CACCTGATCCTGGCTTCCCGCCGCCTGCCAACCCTGCCCGACCTGCCCATCCTGGTGGCGCGTCAGCAGGTGGGTGGCTTTGATCTGAACGAATTGGCTTTCCGCCCCGCTGAAATCCGTTTGCTGTTTGAGCAAGGGTACGGCGTCACATTAGCCGATACAGACGTGGAGGAACTGGCGCGCCGGACCGAGGGCTGGGTCACTGGCCTGCATCTGGCCCAACTCGGCAGTTCTCATGGCCTGCCGGACCTGACGCATGCGGCTCGGGTCGTGGGAGTGGACCTGTCCGGTTATTTCGACCAGCAGGTGCTGGGCCAGCAGACCCCCGAAGTTCGTTCTTTCCTCCTGCAAACCGCCCTCTTGGAAGATTTCGACGCCGCTTTATGCGATTCAGTCTTGGGCGTTGGGAACTGGCGCGCTGTTATGGATACCGTCAGGCGTAACAATCTTTTCGTACTCTCAATCGGATTGCATGGGGAATGGATGCGTTATCACTCCCTCTTCAAGGATTTCCTCCAGGAACGAATCCGACAGGAAAACCCTGAAACTGTGCAGGCTATTCTGCTTCGGCTGGCGGAGGTCAGCGAGGAGCGTGGCGACTTGGAAAAAGCCCATCATGCCCTCGCCCAAGTGGGTGACCGGAATACCCTCGCCGGGCTGGTGGAGCGTGCCGGTTCATCGCTGATTGATAACGGCCGTATCCTGACTCTCTCTGTTTGGCTGGAAGAATTGCCCATGTCCCAAGCACAAGAGAATCCAAACCTCCTTTTACTTGCGGGGATTGTGTCTCTATTCAAGGGTCAGGTGCAATACGGGCTGGATCTGATCGATCGGGGATGTACTACCTTTCGCGCTGCAGGCGACAAGGTGAATGCCGCGGCCGCGTTGGTGGAACGATCCTGGGCAGTCCGGTTGTTGGGTGAATATCAAGAAGCCCTCCAGGCCGCGGACGAAGCAATCGGTTTGGTGACTGGAAATCCCGAGGGGGAGTATCTTGTTGCAGACGCCTCCCGGATGAAAGGTCTGGCATTATACAGGCTTGGACGGGTGAACGAATCTGAACAGTATCTCAAAAATGCAATGGAAATTTTTGTTCGCCTGCGCCGCGAGAAAAGTCTTCCACATATACAATTGGAACTGGGCATGATACGGCGTGCCTTGGGCGATCCGGTATCTGCCCAGGCATATTATGAAAAGGCGCTCAATACCTGGCAGGAACAGGGAAATTTAACCTCTCAGGCCACCTTGCTAAATAATTTGGGCGTATTGCACCATGCACGTGGGGAATACGAAAAGGCCGTTCAGACTTTTGAAAAAGGCCTGGACTGTGCCCGGCGCAGCGGTTATCTCCGTTCCCAAGCCCTGATACTTGCCAGCCTGGGTGATGTTTATACTGACATTTTCGACCTGGAGGCAGCGGGTCTGCTCTACCAGCAAGTCTACGATATTGCCGTTAAAACCACTGACCATTTCCTGGTCAACTATGCCCAGGTTTGTCTGGCAGGGATTGCCCGCTTGAGTGGAGACCACCGGCGGGCGCGACTCTTGTTGGATAATGCCGGCATGTCTCTCCAGAAGACTGGTTCGCATTACGAAATCGGGCTTCACGCACTTGAGTCAGGGCGGCTATCGCTCGATACCGAGCGCCCCAAAGGGGCTATCCTGGACCTGAACACTGCGCTGGAAAACTTCGAGCAGGGGGGCCTGCAGGCAGAAGCAGCCTGGGCGCGTCTTTGGCTTGCTACCGTGCAAGGTATGATGGGAGAGAGCGAGTCGGCCAGCGCGGGGTTGGAAGCGGTCCTCCACCCATTGGAGGGAGGGGAACTGCCGCCCTCGTTTTTGCCGAACGGGCTCCAGGTCCGCAACTGGCTTGCTGCGTTGGTGGAGGAAAACGGGAAAGGACAACGTATACGCATCTTCCTGGAGAAGGTGGATTCATTCCAGAGGCAACTGCCGTCCCTGCGGAGGCGACTGCGCCGCTTGACCAGCGTCGTCTCTGCGGCTGTGCCTGAGTTGGTTATCCGGGGATTCGGAAAGCCTCATGTGAAAGCGAAAGGACGCACTGTGAACAATGCTCAATGGCATTCACGGGCGGTGAGGGAAATGTTCTTCCTGTTTGTTCATTCGCAGAAGCCGTTGACCAAAGAGCAGATCGGTGAGATTCTCTGGCCAGAAAGCGCGCCTGAAGATTTGAAATTACGGTTTAAGAATGAATTGTATCGTCTGCGCCGGGCAGTGGGAAAGGACGTTATTTTGTTTGATGGGAATACTTATTCTTTCAACCGCGACTTGGATTTCGACTACGATGTGGATACCTTCAAGGACAATCTGCGCCGGGCCCGTTCTTCCAAAAACGCGGAGGAAAAACTGCGCGCCTTTCAGGAAGCCGTGGCGGTAATGCGCGGCCCATACCTGGAGGGCATCGATTCGACCTGGGTGCTGACCGATCGTGAACAACTCCAGCAGGAATATCTCGATGCCCTGCTTACCCTGGCTGGACTGCTTCTCGACCGGAAGGATACAAGCGAGGCGCTAAAGATTTGCCGTTATGCCCTGGTCGCTGACAAAACCCTCGAGGAAGCCTACCGGTTGTTGATGCGCATTTATGCCGCCCGTGGAGACCGGATGGGCGTGACGCACCAATATCAAGCCTGTCGTGAAGCCCTGGAGGATGAATTGGGAGTCCCGATTTCGATGGAAACCGAGGCGCTTTACCGTCAGTTGACTTCATGAACTAATAAGCAACAAACCGATCCCCGCCGCGGCGGGGATTTTTTATTTATCAATGTACTTGATGGCTTACTGACGGGGATTTCGGAGCCTCTTTCGGAGCCTGCTAGGATGTATCCTAAAGAAACATAATACGAAAGGAAGAAACCCCATGAAAAAGATATTTGCTCAACTCGTCCTTACAACCCAGAAGGTCAACCGCCAGCACATCCAGATGGCCTTTGCCCTCTTGGCTCTGGTCATGCTCGTGCTGGGCGCGGGTGCCCCAGATGATGGTGGCCCTGGTGGCGGTCCAAGGTAAGTCTTGATCCTGCTCCCGGCCCTCCTGGCCGGATGGCTGGTGGGATGGGGCATCGCCCGCTGGCGCGGTCAGCCCTGGCGGGTGCCGCCAATACAGTTTGCTTGGCTGGTCTTTCTGGCATTCATACCGCAGTTCGTTGCCGTCTACCTGCCAGCCACCCGCTCCAGTCTCCCGGATGGGTGGGCGGCAGCCTGCATCATCGGTTCGCAGGTCTTCCTGCTGGCCTTTTGCTGGCTGAATTGCCGGATTCCAGGGATTGTTCTCCTGGCCTCTGGACTGGCTGCCAACCTGCTGGTCATCGCCGCCAATGGCGGGTTCATGCCGATCAGCCCGGAGACGGCCCGTCGGCTTGTGCCGGCAGAGATGTTTGAGGCGTTTGAGCTTGGCAGCCGCTTTGGCTGGAAGGACATCCTTCTCCTTCCGGAGACCACTCACCTGGCTTTCCTCTCGGATCGCCTTCTCCTGCCGGATTGGTTCCCATATCAAGTGGCGTTCAGCTTGGGCGATGTGTTGATTGCAATGGGAGCCTTCTGGCTGATGGCCGCAGGGCTTGGATCACCAGAACGCCAAAAGAGGTCTTGATGCTGAATACGAACATACGTCCCCTATCACTCGTAGTCCGGGAGTCCAATGAGGAACGCTTGGAATTATCCCGCCTGCTGGCGGCCGCAACGGTCAACCAGGAGTTCGAGGACTTGTTGCTCAATGAACCACAGGTCGCTTTGCAACAAGGATATCAGGATGAGAAATTCCTGCTTACCCAAGAGGAACGCGACTTGATCATGTCCATACACGCCGGCTCGTTGGCTGAACTTGCCCAGATTCTCGTTCGGACATTGGGCGAGCGCGAATACATAAGGTACCCTTATCCCGCCCAGATTGAGCAATACCTGATACGCTGAGCGGATAAATCTGGATGACGCGGCGGGAGGGAGGCGCGGCGACCAAGGGGTGTCGCCGTGCCCCGCGTCCGTGTACTCATAGTTATTCTGACTTTATAGGAGTACGTGACGAGTGGATACAGAAAACGGTTCAAAGATAAGGCAAATCCTTACCGGTTTATCGGACCATCAAGATTGTGCCTCTTCTCAACTGGAGGCAATTTTTCGCGTTTTTCCTGATATTTTATTCATATTGGACCGTCAGGGGATGATCCTGGAGTATCGTGCCGGTGACGCTTCCTTGCTCTATTTGCCCCCCGAACAGTTCCTGGGGAAACGGGTGCAGGATGTGCTGCCTCCTGATGTGGCTGATAAGTTTACGAAGGCAATCGAAAGCATTAGCCGGTTAAATGAAATTGCCGCGCTAAAATATAAGCTGCACCTGCCTCAGGGAGAGCGATGGTTTGATGCCCGCCTCGTCTATTCTTCAAATGCTCAAATCGTGGTCATTGTG
The DNA here is from genome assembly GCA_016208355.1 of Chloroflexota bacterium. Classification (GTDB taxonomy): domain Bacteria; phylum Chloroflexota; class Anaerolineae; order Anaerolineales; family Villigracilaceae; genus UBA877. The sequence goes on from JACQYE010000121.1 coordinate 4,427, forward strand.
CGTGATGTTACCGAACATGTGCAAACAACAGAACGCGTCCGCCAGCAACTGCGCCAGATTTCTGCTTTACATGCGATCGACATTGCCATCACTGCCAGTTTCGATTTGAAGGTTACCCTTTCGGTTATCCTCCGTGAGGTTCTAAACCAACTTGAAGTAGATGCCGCCGATGTACTCCTGTTCAACTCGACTACCCGCATGTTGGAGTTCGCTGGCGGGCAGGGATTTCACGCTTCGGGATTCCAACACTCTGCCGTGCGCATCGGACAGGGATACGCCGGGATCGCTGCCCTGGAACGCCGCACCGTCAGCACATCAGAATTTAACGCCCACCGTCCGGGTATCCTCACCTCGCGCGAATTGCTGACAGAAGGATTCGTCAGTTACTATGCAGTGCCCCTGCTGGCGAAGGGCCAGGTCAAGGGGGTCTTGGAAATCTATCATCGTTCGCCTTTGCAACCCGGAGAGCCCTGGCTCGAATTCCTTGCCGCCTTGGCCAGCCGGGCGGCGCTGGCAATTGACAGCGCCGAATTGTTCCAAAGCCTGCAACAGACAAATACAGAACTCAGCTTGGCATACGACTCAGCCATCGAGGGGTGGTCACAAGCGCTTGAGATTAGCGGCCGGGAGAACATGGAACATGCCCGGCGGGTGTTGGACCTTACCTTACAATTGGCGCAACATATGGGGATCAACGAACGTGACCTGGCCCAGATGCACCGCGGGGTGCTGTTGCATGACATTGGGAATCTGGGCATCCCGGAGATAATTCTGCTCAAAGCCGAACCGTTGACCGATGCAGAGTGGGTAATCATACGCGACCACCCAAGGTTGGCGGTCCAGATGCTGCAATCCATTCCCTTTCTTTCCCCGGCGCTTGACATACCCTATTGCCATCACGAACGCTGGGATGGGAGCGGCTACCCGAACGGGCTGCAGGGAGAAAAAATTCCCCTCACTGCGCGCATCTTTGCAGTGGTGGATGTATATGATGCTCTCGTCTCTTCCCGACCCTACCGCCCTGCCTGGAAGCACCAGGAAGCATTGGATTACATCCGGGATCAGTCGGGGAAACTTTTCGACCCGAAAGTTGTCAGTTCTTTCCTGGAGCTGATGGCAAAGAACGCCGCGCAGAGAGAAAAGCAGATGAAAAAGAAATGAGTGCCATCAGTAAACTTTCATGCGGAGGGTAAGATTCGAATACCATTTCCTTCCGCTCCCTTCAGGAATGTTTTGCCAGGGACTCGCAAACAAAATCCCCTCGAATGAACTGACCCCCCCCTAAAAACGGAGCTAAAAAGAAAGCACCCCCTGTGAGAAATTGTGGCACAGGAGGTGCTCTTTCTTGAAATTGGATATAATTAAGGTGAAAATATTTGTGCCTCCTGGGCCATTCGTTGTTTGACAACTCCGAGGAAGAATGGTGAGTTGGCGTATATAGGGGATTGGAACGTTCACTTGACCAAAGAGTTTGATTGACAATCACTCCCGAATAACTATAATACTTTTAGTTGTTTGAATCGTTCCATCATTCTTGTTCCCCTGTGAGGTTCTCAATGGATCAAAAACTTACCCTTGGAAGCAAATTCCGTTACGGTCTGGCCGACTTGGGCTTTGCCCTGATCACCTCGGCCATGCAGTTCTTCCTGCTCTTCTACTACACGGATGTGGCTGGCATTGATCCCGGCTTGGCTGGCCTGGCGTTGATGGTCGGCAAGCTGACCTGGGACGCGATCAATGATCCCCTGTTTGGATATTTTTCCGACCGCACCCGTTCCCGCTTCGGGCGCCGGCGGATCTACATGCTCATCGGCGCTGTGCCGTTGGGAATCGCAGCCTGGATTATGTTCTCATTGCCAAAGGGATTGACCGGCGCGACTGCTTTCCTGGCTGTCTTGTTCAGTTTTTGGTTGGTGGACTCGTTCCACACCATGACCACCACTCCCTACTATGCCCTGACCCCTGAACTGACCCGCGATTATAACGAACGCGCCAGCCTGACCTCCATCCGCATGGTTTACAGTGTTTTCGGATATATCCTCGGGGCGGCACTCACCACCATCCTGGCCGGCATTTTCCAGGGGAGCGGGTTGAATATGCAACAGGCTTGGAGCGCCACAGGGGCGGTCTTTGGGGTGGTTGCCATTATCACCACCCTGGTGACAACTTTCTCGATCAAGGAACGCCCCGAACTGGCCGGGGAGCCGTCCCAATTACCAGCCCTAAAAGCGGTCCTGACCTCTTTCAAGAACAAGCCGTTCATCATCCTGATGCTGGCCTTCATTTTGAGCAGTTTTAGTTTCACTGTCCTGACTGCCCTGGTGCCTTATTTTATCCAGTACCAGTTGAACATGCCCGAGCAGGTCTCCTTTGTATTGCTGGCGATGCTCGTGACCATCGGCATCTTCCTGGTCCCGGCCAAACTTATTTCGGACCGGATCAATAAGGGTCCGGCCTATGCCCTTGGATTGTTCATCGCCTCGCTGGCGGTAATGACCAGTTTCTTCTTCCCGCGCGGTGAAACTGCCCTGATCTACGTTGTGGCAGCCGTGGCCGGGATGGGCTTTTCGGCCCAGTGGGTCTTCCCGTGGAGCATGCTGCCCGATGTAATCGAGTACGACGAGAAAATGACCGGCGAACGCCGGGAAGGCATCTACTATGGCCTGTGGGCTTTCCTGACCAAGTTCACCGGCGCGCTGGGGGTGGCAGTCAGCGGATGGGCCTTGGGCCTGTTCGGGTACGTCCCGAACGTGGAACAGACGCCGTACGCTCTCTTCGGCATTCGGCTTTTCTTCGCCATCGTCCCGGCTGTCGTTATTATCATCAGCCTGCCATTCCTGATCTGGTATCCCATCACCCGCAAAAAACATGCCGCCTTGGTGCAGGAACTGGCAGATAGGAAAGCCGCACAGGGTTAGGAGGCCAGCATGAAGGTCTCGAACAATTCCCAACCCCCGGCGGGGTGACCGCCACCGTGACACAGGACGGCTATGGTTGGGACATTGGCCCGCTACTATTGGAGGGCTTTGCCCCGGGCGACAAGGCCCGTCTCATCCTGGAGGAACTGGGCGTCAGCGAACGGGTCCCGTCGGTGCACGAGGACCGCGGCCTGTCGATGCCCGAGTTCTCCCTATGGCGGCCCAAAGAGTACGAGGGTCCCTACTGGCGGCGGGAAAGGCTCAAGGAACTCTTCCCGCAGGAAAGCGCCCACCTGGACCGCTACTACCGCTTCTATGACCGGATGATCCGGCTGATGTCGCTGGCCCGGCAGGCGGAGCCCGCCCGCGGCCTGGCAGCCCTGTGGTTCAAGTTGCGCATGTTGCTGGCCTTCCAGGGCGTCAAGGACAAAGTGAAATGGAGCGGCGGCCAGTTAATGGACCATTATTTCGACTCACCTGTTCTCAAGACCTTCTTCTTGGGCATCGTGGCTGACTTCGTTACTGCCCCGAGCGAGTTCCCCGGACTGGGAGTCCCGTCCATCCACCTCGAGACTGCCTTCGATAAGCGCATACCCACCTATCCGGGAACAAAAAGCGCCCAGACAGCCTATACCTACATCCTGGGAGGCTGCCAGTCCTTGGTCAATGCCGTCATGGGTGTCACCCTGGCAAACGGTGGGAAGGTCCTGACCGGCATGGCGGTCAAGCGGATTGTCCTCGAGGGCGGCCGGGCGACCGGAGTGGAATTGGCCGATGGCCGTATCGAACCAGCGGACCGGGTGCTTGCCTCGGGGGGAATGAAGGAGGTGTTCTTTGGCCTGGTCGGGCGCGAATCCCTGCCTGCAGAACTGATCACCCAGATTGAGAGCAACCGCCTGATGGAATCCGTATTGATGGTGCAGTTGGGCATTGATTTTGACCCCACCCCCTATCAGCCTGCCGCGCTATGTTATTACTACAAGACCCAAGACCTGGAGGGGGCAGTAAGGCGCCTGCGCACAGGCGATTACCACGAAGGAAAAGACGGCTTCCTGATCTATGTACCCTCGCTTCATTCTCCCTCGCTGGCGCCAGCCGGGAAGCATGCCGTGACCATCTACACCGTCGCGCCGGACACGCTTGCCGAAGGGACCTGGTCCGGGCGCAAGGAGGAGTTGGCTGATAAACTGGTGGCTGCGGCCGAAGCGCACATCCCCGGGCTGCGCGCCCGCACCCAGACCCGCCTGGTCCTGACGCCGGAGGATTACCGCCAGCGCACAGCCCAAAAGCATCATTCTTTTGGCGGAGTGCCGCCGGTGATGGGCAACAAACCGCCGGCTCACAAAACTCCCATCAAGGATCTCTGGTTCATTGGCGCCCAGAGCGAGAGCACTGGCGGGGTGCTTAACGTGATGACCGGCGCACAGAAGGTGGCCAAAAGGATTTTGACAGACGAGTGAACCCAATAAAACAGAACGCCCCGGGAAGGGGCGGTCTGATCAACTGACTAAGAAGAATTTGCATCCCTTTTTTGGATCTGGGCCTGGATTTCTTCATAGCGTTTTTGGTTAAGCGGATAGAATGCCAGCGCCAGGTTGCCAAGCAGGATCAGCAGGGCCGGCAGCGGCCCGATCAAGAGGCGGATGCCGAGGATGGACGAGGCCGACTGGATTGCGTTCGGCACGTACCCGAACAGGTCCAGGCACTGACCCACCAGGAAGCCGGCAAAAGCGCCGCCGAGGGCAATGACAAAGGTCCAGACGCTGTAGTAGATCCCCTCGCGGCGCACCCCAGTGCGGAAGTAACCATATTCGATTGTGTCGGGGGCCAGCGACCAGGGTAACACGTAATGCGAGGAGAAGCCGAATCCGGCCAGCACCATATAGAGCAGCGCGCCGTTCTGCCCCAGCCGGTCAGCGGTGAAGGCGAACAGGCCAACCGCCAGCAGGGTCAGGGTCATGCCGATGATGTAGGCGTTGCGCTTGCCAACCTTTTTGGAGAACCAGACCCAGAACGGGATGGTGGCAATCGTGACCACAAGCAGGGCGATCATTGCCAGGGTGACCGCCCCCTCGTTCTGGAAGATGTATTTATAGTAGTAGACGAGCATGGCTTGCATCACTGCCACCGCAGCGCTGTTGGTGAACCAGGAGGCCAGCAGCAAGAGGTAGGGCTTGTTCGAGAAAACATCCTTCAGCGACCCAAGAATGTTCTCGCCTTTCGGCCGCTCCCTGACCTGCGGTTCGCGCACACTGAAAAAGGTGAACAACAGGGAGAGCGCCGCCAGGAAGCCGAAAATGGCAGACATCCCGATGAAGCCCGCGGTGCGCGAGGCGAACAGGGCCATGATTGGCATGGCCGCGCCAGCCCCCAGCAATGTGCCGATGACCGCAAAGGCCTGTTTGTAACCGGAAATATTGGTGCGCTCGTTGTAATCTGGGCTGATCTCGGGCAGGAGGGCGTTGTAGGGGATGTTGGTGAAGGAATAAACAGTGCAGAAGAAAATGTAGGTAAGCATGGTCCAGATGAATTTCCCAGTCTGGGCCTCGATCCCCGGGTTGCGGAACATCAGAACAAAAGCGATTCCGAAGGGGACGGCAAAAAAGAGAATGTACGGCCTGCGGCGCCCCCAGCGCGAGCGCGTGTGGTCGGAGAAGTGACCGATGAACGGGTCTATGAGAGCGTCCCAGATCTTTCCGACCAGCAGGGCGGTCCCGGCCAGCGCGGCGCTCAGCCCCACCTCGTCGGTCAGGAAGTTCATCAGCCAGAACGAGGTGATGGTGAAGAATATACTGCTGCTGAATTCCCCGGCTCCGAACCCGATCTTGGTCTTGCGCGAGATTTTGGCAGTCATATGGGCATCCTTTTGGTTAATGAAGTAGAAAATAGGAGCAACTCAATGCGATCAGCAACTGGCCGCCAGCGTAACATATGGGACCGAAGAAGAACTTGAGCGGTTTCCGGAAACGGTGCAGGCCGTATTCAACATCCCCCAGGAAGAGCATCGTACAACCGACTGTCACCAGGATTGCTGAAACAAGAGAAAAACTGGAACCAAACAAAGTGGAAATCGCCCTGGTCACCATAAAGGGCATCACCAGCCCGTAGATCAGGATGGGAATTTTGAAATTGCCCAGCCCCTTCCAGTAGAGCCGCATCAACAAGATATAGATCAAAATAAAGGCTCCCGCCACGACCAGGTCCTGCCGCTGGAAGCCGTTGAAGCGGGTGAAGGTCACCGCATACTCCAGGTAAGCAATCACGAACACGCCGATGGCTGCATACAGGACCTTGTCGTTGGTCATGTCGATGTTGAAAATGTCTGCCAGGAAGCACAGTCCCAGTCCGACCAAAATCCAGGTGGTATATCCCTGGTCCGCAGCGGGGCTCAAGTAACCCAGGGCGGCGATGATCATGGCTAGGAAAGTGGCTGTGGGCTGTATGAAGGATGTCCTTTTAAGATCATTGCGGTTGCGGGCGATCATGTACAGGATTATCAGGACGAGATAGATGGGAATGGGAATAAGTGGGAAGTACATGGGGTGGCCTTTCAGTCATAGACAACGGGGTGTGTCCATTATATAGGTGTGACAAAGAAATGAGCAACAGACCCGACCAAACAGGAAAGAAAGAGCCCGCCGGGGGCGGATACTCATTGTCAGGCAACTTCTTCGGGCTGGACCTCGCGCCCGGTCGCCGCGGACTGGAGCGCTGCCAGCGTGAACTGGAGCACCGCCTTGCCGGTCAAACCATCCAGCCTGGGCTGGCCGCCGGTCTTTATTTTTTCGATAAAATCCTTCGTGGTGGCGATGAAACTGTCATGCCAGTCCACACCCTCCACCGGGATGGGTGTTGTCTTGCCATCTTTGAAGAGCATCAGTTCGGGCAAATCGACTGTTCTGGCGGTGTAGCGGTTGATAAAAAGAATGCCCTTTTCGCCGATAACCTCGATGCGGTCATCGTCGGCATAATAATCCGAAAAGATGCGCATTCTTGGCGTGTGCTCGATATCCAGCAGCCCGTAGCAGTGGGCAGACTTATACTGGAACATAATGGCGGCCGGCGCGTCGATCTTGACGATGCCACCGGCTTCTCTAACCGGGGTCTGGTCAATCCAGGCGAAAACCTTCTCCACCGGTCCACCGAGGTAATAGCCCAGCGAGAACAGGTGGTAGCCGTGGTCGAAGACCAGCGGGCCGCCGCCGCACTGTTTCTCGTTGAAGCGCCACAGCCAGGCAGAAAGGGGGACGTTCCAGGACGTGTCACTGGTTCCGCTGTTGACATGCATCCGCACGGCGCGGATGTCGCCAATTTCGCCCGCGTCGATCATTTGTTTCGCGCGCATGGCGGGGGCGTAGTAAACGAAGGTCTCATACACCCGCAGGATCACGCCCGCCTTGTCCGCTGCAGCGATCATCTCGTCCGCTTCGGCTGCCGAGAGCGCCATCGGTTTCTGGACCGAGATGTGTTTTCCAGCCTGCGCTGCCTGGACGGTCATCGGGCAGTGCAGGTGGTGGGGAGTGAGCAGCTCCACAGCATCCACGTCTTTATCCTCCAACACGTGTTGGTAATCGGTGTAGACCTTGTCCACGCCCCACTCTTCGGCTTTCTTCTTGGCGTGGGCTTTGTTGGTGTCGCATACGGCGACGATCTTTGCATCCTCGCGACCGCGATATCCCATCTGGTGCAGGTCCGAGATGCGTCCGCAGCCGACAATCGCTACACGGATTGGGTTCATTGTTTTCCTCCGCAGTTACAAGTTGGAATCCTTTGATTCCAGAAGGGCTCCCCGACCGGCCTGGGAGACAATGCGGCTGTATAGCCCGAGAAAGCCGCCGCTGACGGCTGGAGGTCGAGGCTGCCAGGACGCCCGGCGGCGGGCAAGTTCATCTTCAGGGATGAGCAGGTTCAAACAACGCTTCGGGATATCAATCTCTATCCGGTCACCGTTCTTGACCAGACCGATCGTCCCGCCGACGAAAGCCTCCGGGGCGACGTGCCCGATACAGGGTCCGCGCGTGGCCCCCGAGAAGCGACCATCGGTGATCATCGCCACTGACTCGTTCAATCCCATGCCGGTCAACATGGCGGCCGGGATGGATAACTCGCGCATGCCCGGCCCGCCGCGCGGCCCCTCGTTGCGGATGACCAATACATCGCCCGGCTTGATTCTCTTCGCTTCAAGCGAATTTTCCAAGTCTTCTTCACATTCGAAGACCCGCGCCGAACCGATATGCCGCAGCATGGCTGGCGTCACGGCGCTTTGCTTGACCACAGCCCCATCCGGAGCCAGGTTGCCGCGCAGGATCGCCAGACCACCTTCGGGCGAAAGAGGAGAAGCCAGGCTGTGAAGCACACCAGGGTACAAATTTTCGATATTGTTTGCGCGGGTACGGATGGTTTCACCTGTGATGGTCGGAAGGTCAGGATGCAGGAGGGGTAAAAGGATATTCAGCACAGCGGGGATGCCTCCAGCCCTGTCCAGGTCAATGACCGTGTAGGAACTGGCCGGACGGAACCTGCCGATCAGCGGGGTCTGGCGACTGAGATCATCGAAGATATCCAAGCCCAAAGTAACTCCGGCCTCATGCGCGATCGCAGGGATGTGCAGGGTGGCGTTGGTTGAGCCCCCGAGCGCCAGGACGACCCGGATAGCGTTCTCCAGACTCTCGCGGGTGAACATCCGGCGGGCAGTCAGTTTTTGTTCCACCAATTGGATAATCTGCCGCCCGCTGTCCACGCATAACTCTTGCCTTTCTGGATGGAGGGCGGGAAGGGTGGCGCAGCGGGGCAATGTCAGGCCAAGCGCTTCCGTTACGCAGTTCATTGTGCTGGCAGTACCCATGAAATTACAGGCGCCCGGGCCGGGGCAGGCACAACGCTCGATGGCATAGAATTCGTCTGCGGTGATCTTGTTGGCTTTGCGGTTCCCCAGCCCCTCCTTGACATCGCTGGTCATCGCCTCCTGCTCCCCGATCCTGCCTGAGGCCATCGGCCCCCCGGTGACGAACAGGGTGGGGAGGTCTAGGCGGGCGGCGGCCATCAACATCCCCGGCACAATCTTATCGCAGTTGCACAGCATGACCAGCCCGTCAAAGCGGTTGGCGCCCGCCATTAATTCTATGGATGCCGCGATCACATCGCGCAGGGGAAGAATGTAATGCATCCCCCTGCCCTGGGCGATCCCATCGCAGGGTGCGACGGTGTTGAACTCGGCAGGAGTCCCGCCAGCCTCCCGGACACCCTGCTTGACCCATTCGGCCAGCTGGCGCAGGTGGAAATGACCGGGATTGACCTCGCTCCAGGAATTGACGATGCCAATCAACGGCCTGCCAAAATCAGCGTCCTGATACCCCATCGCGCGATACAGGGCACGCGGATACGCTCCATGCAAACCCTGGAAGATGCCATGGTCAGTCATCTCTACAGCCCTATCTCATGCCGCAATGCCTGAACAGCATCGCACCAGGCGCCCACGTTCCAGCGTCCGTAGACACCCATCCCGCCCAGCGGGTCTGGCCCGAAATAGACCGGCACGTGGACAAGCGCCAGCCCGAGGTGCTTCCCGGCCTGTTCCAGAGCAGTTTCGAGCGCCTCCTGCGTGCGCCCGCCTTCCAATGCCAGCAGGCCGGGGACAGCGCGCCCCCAGGCCAGGTAGTCTACGTGGATGGTGTTCCAGGTAGCGAAGCCGGTTCCGTATTGGTCATTTTGCAGGCCGGTGATGGCGCCCATGCGTCCATTATAGAGCATCAGGATGCAGCCGCGCGCCCCGTGTTCGGCGCCATCAATCAGAATCTGCGGATTCATGCTGAATGACCCGTCGCCGGTCAGCGCCAGTCCGTAGAAAGGTTTCGACGCTGCGCCTGTCGCCAACAACGCCGAGACCGCGAAGCCCATGTAACTCGCCCCGGTCTCGGCAAATGTCTGGCCGGGGCGCTCGTCCTCGACAATCTGGAAACCATTGGCCTGCACATCCCCGGCGTCGAAGAAACAGGCCACGCCGCGCGCCTTCGCCCAGTCTGTGGCGATTTTGATAACGGCGGGCTGGGTCAGCACCGGGCCGTCCCAGTACTCGTCCATGAGGATTGGATTCCGGGCACGCTCCTGCTTGAACGACTGCCAGGCGATCTTCTTCCTGGCGCAGGCCGCCAGCCATTCCTGTTTTTTTGTGCTTTCTGGACCTAAAGCCTGGTTCAGTTTTTCCACCGTAGCGCGCGCCTCCCCGACCAGCGCCAGGGTGTGGTGGTAGTGCGACGCATCGTCCGGGTCGGCGTTGATGTTGATAACCCGTTTCACGTTCGGGTAACCGGTGCGGGAACAGTCCGATTGGCAGACCGCCCGCGTCCCGACTGCAACCAGCAGATCGGCATGTTCCATGGCATAGTTGCCGCACAAGGACCCCTTCGAGCCCCCCACGGTCATGTTCTGCGGATGGGTATATGGGACGCACCCCGTCGCGATCGGGGTATGGACCAGCACCCCGCCAGCGCGTTCCAGCAGGGAGGTCAGTTCCGGACCCGCATCCCGTCCGCCGCCTCCCACCTTGACTACTACCCGCCGAGCCTCCATGATCCACTTCGCCGCTTGGGCGTAGTCACCCTCCGCCGCGCCCAGTCGAATCGGATGGACTTCCGGTAATTCGCCCAGGTTGAAGTCTTGGAGCCAGGCTGCCTGGGTGTTCATTGGCAGCAACAGGAAGAATGGGCCGGAACGATAGGGGTGGTCCACCGTCGCCGAACCGCGCTGGAGGGCGGCCGGAAGTGATAATGGCGTGTGCAGGCTGTAGGCGCGTCCCAGCGTAGCGGCAAGTTGCAGGAACAGCCCCTGCTCGTGCTTGGGGATCTGCTGCATGTTGAAACCTTCGTCCTCGGTCGTCTCGTCACCAAGCAGATACCAGACGCCAATCCCATCTGAGGCAGGAACCAGCGATGCAGCCAGGGCCTGCAACGCGCCCGGACCGATGGAGGTGACCACGGCGGCTTTTTCGCCAGTCACCCAACGCAACGCCGTGGCCGCATGTGAGGCTTCGACCTCGCTCCGCACCCCGTAGACTTTCACCAGCCCTGCCTCCTGATAGATACGGAGCACTTCGCCCATTTCTGTCGTCCCGTGGCCGAAAACTGTAAAAAAGGTTTTTACACCCTGGCGGAGCAGCCCCAGCACCAAAGCTTCTGACAGGGTCAGATCGAGGCGGTGGGGCAGGGCGTTCCTGGCATACGCGGCGGCATGCTTTGCCCGCTGGTGGGCCACTTCGTCGTGGGATGGTTTGGTGGAAGTATCCATACTTGCCTCAAAATGCTGCCTACTGTATGCCTTTGTTGTTTGTAATCGCCGACAAAAAAGCCTGCGAAATGAATCGCAGGCGATTTCTAACGGGAGAAGGTCATACGCTCTGAGAGAGCTTTCCCGACCTCGATGACAGTCGCGGCCAGTTCGGGCAGCCGCTCATGGGTGACACGCGTGGCCGGACCGGAGATGCCGATCGAACCAGCCAGTTTGCCGCGGAAGTCAAAGACTGGCACGGCGATGCAGCGCACACCGGGGTCGAACTCTTCATCGTCCACGGCATAACCCAGGAGGCGGATTTCGTCCATGTGGTGGCGCAACGCTTCCGGGTCCGTAATGGTGTGCGGGGTAAAAGTCTCGAGGGCAAGAGGCAGTTCCAGGTCGCCAAAAGCGAGCAGAATTTTGCCGAGCGCGGTGCAGTGGAGCGGATTCATCGTCCCAACCTGGGCGTTGACCCGCAGCGTGGCGGGCGATTCGACCTGGTCAATGTATAACGCCCTGCCCTGCGCCGGAACCGCCAAGTGGGCGCATTCGCCGGTGTGTTCCATCATCTCGCGCAGGTAAGGCTTGGCTGCCTCGCGCAGTGGCAGGCGGGCTAGCACACTGCGGCTGAGACTGACCACCTGCGAACCGAGGTGATAGCGGCGGTTGGCCTCATCCTTTTCGGCATATCCGTAGCGCGCCAGCGTGGACATTAACCGGGACGCGCTGCCTTTGTCCACGCCCAGCGTATCGGCAAGTTCGGTAATGCTGACGCCATCCTGGGAACGCCCCAGAAGATCCAGGATTTTCAAACCGCGTGCGAGGGACTGAATCTCGCTCATTGTTGCTTATTATACAATATGATTGCATGATAAACAACAATAGTGCGGCCGGTTTTTCAGCCAGTCGAGGTCGCGCGGGCTTTCTCCTCAGGTGGCCAGGGTGACCAGATAAAGTTCAATTTAGGGGTCAAAGCGGGACTTGTATGAGCGAGAGCCCCCTTCGGGGGTGCTGCGCGAAGACTCGAATGACATCCCCTTATGGGGTCTCTCAACCAACAATCCCCTCCCAATATGGAGGGGATTCGATAGTGAGCGAGGAGAGACTCGAACTCTCAACCAATGGCTTAAAAGGACGGTCAGGCGCTCACGCTTCTCACATCCAATGTCCTGCCATTTTCGCCGAATCCATTGGTCGGCTTGACAAAAAAGACATTGGAATTATTTAATTCTTCAGTCAACGTTTTCAGCATACCTGTCAACATTGACCAAGAGAAGTATACCAGATTTTCATTGACGAGCTACAAGTATGCCTGCAGGGTTTCCGAGAAATTCGAGTGAAAAGCATCGACCCACGACTGCACGAAGATGGGCGACTCGAATAACGGCATCAGATCCACCGCCAGGTCCTTCTTCTTGATGGTTGCCACCTTTTCCTGGAGCGCCAGCATGGCGGTCCGGGTGGTATAAGGCTTTTTCCCATCCCTGGCTAATTTTTCTTCCAGCGGGTGAACCTGCTTCTGCATGAACCAGACCAGATCATAGAAATCCCGTCCCTTGATCAGCGCGCCTTCCTTCCCGCGCTGAAAGCTGCGCTCCAGGCAGGCGAGCATCTTGCCTGCCATCATTGTCTCCAGGGAAAAATGCGCCAACACGAAGCTCCGTCCGTGGTAGAACACCGGGGTATGCTTTATCAGCGCCACCTGATCGTGACTGCTGATCTCGACTTTCAGGTGGAGTGCTTCATTGGGGTATGTAGACAAGCCAAGAGCGTTCAACACCGGGAATTTCAACGTGACCCGAAGGATCCCGGCACCCCCTTGCTGAGTGCTCGCCACTGCATCAGGGTACCCAATCCCCTTATGGAAGAAATCCAATAGGTCCTGCCGCAGGTGAGGTAGATCGATCCCTTCCTGGTTGTCCAGGTCGATATCCTCGGAAAGCCGATTCAATCCAAAGGCCACATGCAGACATGTGCCGCCGTAAAAGTTCAGGCGCCGGTAGGCTGCATGATTGTACAGGTATTCAAGTACATACGCCTGCAGGATCTCCTTGAGGATGATCCGTTTAACATCGTTGGAGAGATCGGACGGCTTTGTATCGAGAAGATACTGCAGGGTCTGGATCAGGGTCGCCATATGGTCCTCCGGAAGTTTTCATGGATCTGCTGCATCTTGTGCTTGCCGCTTTCCTGCACATAGTGTTCGAATTCATCCCGCTCGGCGAGAGAGAATTCCGTAATGTTCAGGCGGAACTCCTCGGCCAGGTTGAAGTCCGGTGATCGGAATACAGCCGGGATAGGGCGAAGATAGAGGAGATCGAAAAGGGCTTTTGGTAGCCGCGCCCGGGCAACCCGCACGCCATGATATTCAGAGATGTCGAAACCACGATAGAGGTCCAATCGGATGTGCCGGTACCAGAATGTGCCCATCCGATTTGCGATCTGGCGTGTGTTCTTGGTCGTGATCGCCGTCACCGGGTAGATAACGTCGGTAAGGATGCCCTTGCGCTGCAGGATGAACTCGCAGGAGAGATAGGACTGCGGCTGCAGCATAGCGCTGACGGCCGCCGAAAAACCTTCCTCGCCACTATGGAGATAGAAGAACTTGCGGGACATGTACATCCCTTTTTTGATGGGGAGGATATGCCCAGCTTTCGCCCAGCGGTGCAGGAGCATCCGCACCTGCTCCGGGTTCTCCATGCCGGTGGACTGCTTGAAACCCTCCATGGTGAAATATGGGAATGCTTCGAATGGGCGCAGAAGGTTAAGTTTCATGGTTATATCGGATAATAAACATATTGTGTATATTATCCGATATATAGATCGTTGTGTCAAGACGATACTTGAAGTACATCCACGGAGGAACAATACCTCTCGCAGCCTGGTGTGCGGGCGAGATCGGGTAGCATGATTGATCACAGGCATGATCCATTCTCTGCTCATTTTTTTCTTGCAAGACAGGGGTGATTAAAGGATCACCCGAAAAAAAACCGAAGAAAAATCCTTGACAAAAACAGAACATTTGTGCTATTATTGGCCTGACAATTAAATATTCCCCCGGTCATTTGCACGTTCGACCCGCTGCCAAGCCTGGCGCTGGGTGATATTCGTTGGAACCGGTCCTTTACGGACGAAGCCCCTCTTTGGGCATTTCAACGATATTACCCTGCGCCGGTTTTTGTTTACCTACAAGGACAATCATGCTTTCACCTGCCAACCATTACCTGAGATCGGAAGAGC
>JACQYE010000096.1 GCA_016208355.1 Chloroflexota bacterium
GACTCGTTGGATAAATTCCAAAGGAACGTCTTTGTGGAACAAGTCACTCATTGAATTGACAAAAATTACCTGAGGAGTTTTCCATTCCAACGGTTTTTCAAGCACATGCTCGTGCATGGTCAACTTGAAACCGTTGACGTAGTTCGGCTGTCCCATGGCTTTAAGGCGTTTTGCCATTCGCTCTGCATAGCAATGCTTACACCCTGGGCTTACCTTAGTACAACCAGTAAGCGGATTCCAAGTGGACTCTGTCCACTCAATTCGAGATTGGGTAGCCATCTCTCCTCCAGAGAATTAAATTCGCACTAGAATTATAGAATAATCGTTCTAATTTGTCTATAAGCTATTTTATAATTCTGAACGCGACATGTCTCTCGGAATTATATTCGATGTAATATCCTCGTACAGGTTTGTTATCGAGAGCAACCACTTCAAATTTTACTTTCCTGTTCTTCCAACTATCTAGAACACCTTTCGTGTGCTTTGGTAGAAAGCCGTTTTCAAGTCCAAATTGATAAAGCTCTTCGTTGGTTCGAAAATCGCTGCTGCCAAGGAAGGCTAAAAGTTTTTGGTGATAACCCGACAATTCGGTTTCGTCAAAAAGCGAGATAGTTTTTTCAAGAGAATGCCCCTTTCCGCGACTTGGATCCATACTCCATTTCGCTTCAAGAATTTTCTCATACCCTCTAATATTTCTTGTGAAGAAGAACAAACAATAAACAGTACTGGCATCTCTTTCGAGAATAAAAGTATCAACAAAAACATTCAAGTCTTTCAAGTAAGCTCTGAACCTTCCTCTTAGTTGTTCGATAAAATCATATGGTGACTGAAAGTTTGGAATGGATTTTCCGAAGAGTTCATTCAAGAATTGCTTAAGAGGTGCACTCCCAGGAAAATCTGAACGCAATGCAGAGTCGGCAAATCTGTACATCTGAGCAATGGGTAACCACAAAAATACTTCGGCCTTTCCGCTCTCAAGCATTCTGCGAATATCTTCGGGTTTGATGGCTTTGTAACCAAAAGGATCAAGAAAGAATAAGCCTTTAGAATCTCTTGTCTGTGTCACCAAGTTAATAGCGCTCGGATAAAGATCTTCATAGTTCTCTTTATAAAACTTGACTTCAACATTATCAGGTTTGAAAATTTGAGAACTTAGTCTTTCAACTCTATCTGTCTTGAATATTCCCTCTTCAATTTCAGATATTCCATTATCGTTGAACCAGATTGTTATGTTAGGGCAACTATTCTGGTTTGCAAAGTAGTGATTTCGAATACAATCCAACGCGATGATTGGACTTCCTTTGACATCGTTTTCGTAAACCCCCTCGCCGCAAAATAGATCAAAAATGAAAATTCTTCTTACAAATTGTGCGCGGTGAAGGATATTAAGATATACAGATAAATAGCGGCCATAAAGTCTGACTTTTGCCTCAGAATGCTCCAAAAGGCTTGTTTGTGGATTTACTTTTTTCATGATTTATCCTCCCTTGGTGTGGAGTTTATTATTCAATCTCATTGTCTGGCGGATAACTGCAAATGTAATCCCTAACAAGGCCTAAATTTAGCATCCCTTTTCCACAACCTTGATCTCATCCGCCTTATTCGGGATCATGCACAAAAATTCGAAATTCTCCTTGCCCACATTCTGATACCAGTGCGGCACGCCTTCGGGGATGAAAACCACGTCCCCGGCCTGGACCTCGAACTCCTCCCCGTCTATTGAAATGCGGGCGCGGCCGCGCAGGACGAATTGTTCGTGCTCAACCGTGTTGGTATGGTTCGGCATCCCGCCGCCCGGTTCCATGACGAAGCGCCGCATGGCGAAGTTCGGGCCTTGCAGCAATACCTGGATGCTGGTGAAATCCCCGGCTTTTACCGGCTGGGCAGGTACATCTCGGGTATGTTTGACAGGCATCTTACGCTTCTCCATTCTGCAAGGCTTTGACCGTGCCTGCACTCACTTCCCATGTCTCCGTCCCGGCGACGAAACCGGGGGCGAACAAATGCAGATCTGTCGTAGTAATGAGCGCCTGCTCCATCTTTTCCAGGTAGGCCAGCAAATCAGCGCGGCGCTGGAGGTCCAGTTCGGCCAGCACTTCGTCCAGCAGGAGCACCGGCCACTGTCCGGTCTTCTGCTTCATCCACTCCACCTCGGCCAGTTTGAGCGCCAGCAGGGCCGTGCGCACCTGGCCGCTGCGCACTTGTCGCAGGCGTTCCAGGAAGCCGAGGCGGATCTCGTCCTCGCTCAGGCTGGAGCGGTCCACTTCGGTGTCGAGGCGCAGGGCGATCTGTCCATTGGGACGCGGCAGGGGATCGTAGGCCGGCTGGTAGTCGAGACGCAGGCTCTCGGTCCCGTGCGTGAGGTCGCTGTGGATGAGGCGGGCGAGAGACTCGATATCCTGCACGGCAGAAATGCGCGCCCGGATGATGGCCGCGCCGAGGCGGGCGATGGTCTCGTCCCAGAAGTCGAGTTGGGAAGCGTCGCCGCTGCGTTCGTTGAGCGCCTTGAGCAGGGCGTTGCGCTGGGTGAGCGCCTGGGTGTATTCGCCCAGGGCACGGGCATAGCCGGGAGCGGTCTGGGCCAGGGCCAGGTTCAGGTAGCGGCGGCGCTCTTCGGGCGCACCCTCGATGATCTGGGTCATCTGCGGGACAAAGATGACAGCGTTGAAATGCCCGATGACATCTGCCAGTGAGCGTTTAACCCCGTCCAGCAGGATCTCTTTCCGCAGGCGCTGACCGTTGACGGGTCCGACCGGTTCGAGGATCAGCCGGACCTCGAGCCTGTGCGCGCTCATGCCGCGTTTGTACTCGGCGACCAGCCGCCCCACTGCGAGCGGTTCCCTGGCAGCGACAAAGTTGACCAACTGCCGGTCGGCGTGGGTCTGGAAGGAGGTGAAGGCGGCCAGGAAGTAGACGGCTTCCAGGACGGTGGTCTTGCCCTGGGCGTTACCCCCCGTGAGCAAAATAACCCGCCGGGGTACGTCAATATCCAGGCGGGCGAAGGAGCGGAAGTTGGTGAGGGAGAGGCGGGTGAGGTACATATTGGCCCTCACTCCTTCCCCTCTCCCAAATGGGAGATGGGAAGGGGCTGGGGATGGGGTGAGGTCTAAACGTTATCCAGCACCGGTTCGTCCGGCTCGGGTTTCCACACTTTTGTGGCGCGGTCGGTGAAAACGACGCCTTCGAGGTGGTCTACTTCGTGCTGGAAGATGCGCGCCAGCCAGCCTTTGGCTTTGATCTTGAGCGGCTGGCCGCGGCGGGTGCGGCCTTTGACCGTAACTGACAGCGAGCGTTCCACTTCGCCCTGCAGCCCGGGGATGGAAAGACAACCTTCGATGCCGGGTTCGGTCTCGGTGGAAATCTCTTTGATCTCCGGGTTGACCACCACGTAGAGTTTTTTGGGGGAATCTTCCTGCTCATCGTCTGCCGGATATTCCACCACGATGACGCGGTCAGAGACGCCCACCTGCGGAGCGGCCAGCCCGACGCCGGGGGCCTGGCGCATAGTTTCGATCATATCGTCCACCAAGATCTGCAGGGCGGGGCCGAATTCTGTCACTGGCCTGGCTTTTCGGCGCAGGACGGGATTGGGAAGGGCTACGATTTCTCGGATAGGCATATTTCACCAGTAAAAGGGAATTTGGAAGGGTCTATTTTACATCAATCCTGTGGCGACTCAGGCTCATCACCGGGTTGAATCTCGGATTGCTTCTGGCGGTCTTTTTCTTCCACCTCGCTCTGGAACGCGGAAGCGTTCTGGTGGTAGGCGGCAAAGAATTCCGCCAGGCGCTCACGCTCGGACTCAGTGCGTTCTTGTTCCTGTTTTTCCCGGCGGGCTACGCGCCGCTGGTCAATATCCTGCTGGACAGCATCCGGGTTGATCACATCCTCAAAGACCAGCTGTGAGCCGCCAACCGAGATGTAAACATTGCCGTAGTTGAAAAGCACCTGCAGGAGACCCTCGCGGCGCGCTTCCATGTTCAGGATGTTATCCAGCGGGGCAACATTTTTTTGCATCCGGCCAAAGGGTGTCCGGTCAATGTCAAAGATCTGGTCTTCCGAGACCTGGAACTTGTCGTTACTCCAGTCAACGGTTTGATACAGCCACCAGAGAGAAAGGGGAACGAAGACGAAGAAGAATAATGTCAATAATAGATTCGTGTCCCGGCCAAAGATGCCATTTTTAATGAAGTCCCAGATGATGAAACCTAGTACGGACAGGGCCAGGATACCCGGCAGCCAGGTCTGCTTGAACCAGACGAACCAGTGCTTGCGATAGGTGATGATCCCTTTTTCCTCGAAACGCACCTTGAACAGGTTGAACTTGTAAATGGGCTTGGTAGCCAGTTTTGGGGGCGGCGGCGGGGATGTGATCGGCGTCAGTCCAAGTTTTTGCCGGATGGAGAGTTTCATGGCCTCAATGTTGGACTGCCGTGAAGATTTTTTTGTCCGGTCCCAGTACTCGCGCAGCAAGGCTTCCACTTCTTCAGGGTAGCCGATGTTCTTGAAAATGACATTGCCAACAAAGGTGCGGACGATCACATCGCCATAACCGAACGTGCGCCCGATCACATCCGTCTGGGTGTTGACCGACAGGATGGCCGTCAGCGGGGCTTCCTGGCGGCTGTCGTAGAGCAGGATGATCTTTTCCACAAAAAGCACGCGCCGGTTGGTGACAATATAGTAGTCATTGCTCCAGTCGAGCCATTTGAGGAATATCCACACGGCCAGGAGCAAGATCGCAATCCCCGCGGTCCATAATAATGCACTGGAAAGAGGGTTAAACAAGAACATGATCAGGGCTATGACCGGGACCAACAACCCCAGGATCGGTCCGGCCAGGGATTGCAATAAGACAATCTGATGTTTCCGGGTGACAAAGTAAACCACTTCACCCTCTTCCAGCCAGGAGAAACGCGTCTGCCGCGCCAGCCGATGACTGGCAACGGTGACCTCGAATTTCGAGCGCAGTCCAACTATTTTCTTGAGCAGGCTGGTGAATTCCGTGCGGGAAAGGGTCAACAGGGTGGTTTGTTCTATTGCCGTGACCGTGGCAGTGCGACGGGTCTGTTTGAGCAGGGCGTCTTCGCCGAAGTGGTCGCCATCCACCAGTTCAGCCAGGGTTTGTTCACCCGATCCGGTCCTGCGCGTCACGTTCACTTTTCCGCTGTAAATAAGGTAAAAGTAGTCGCTCTCCTGCCCCTGGCGGACAATGGCTTCTCCGGGCGCGTAAATTTTATCGGCCAGTTTTTCAGCAATAGCAGCCAACTCCTCGTCTGTGAGCCGGCGGAAGAGGTGGGTTTTGCGAATGAAGTCTATCTTCTGGAACGATTCGATCACGCCCTAATTCTAGCATGAAACGGGGCAATGGTGCACCAGCGGCATGGTAGAATTGATACCATGAAACGATGGCAATTCTGGCTCGGGGTGCTGATCAGCGCTGTTTTCCTGTATTTTGTGGTCCGAAAACTGGAATGGGGGGACTTCTGGCTGGCGCTTCAAAGCGCCAACTACTGGTGGATCCTGCCGGGCGTGGCGGTGTATTTCGTGGCCGTCTGGGCGCGCGCCTGGCGCTGGCACTACCTGCTAAAGCCGATCAAGCCGATCAAGACACGGGTGATGTTTCCAATCACTTGCATAGGGTACATGGGCAACAACATCTACCCGGCGCGGGCAGGAGAGGTGTTGCGGGCAGTCATCCTGAAACGCAAGGAGGGCGTGCCGATCTCGGCTTCGCTGGCGACCATCATCGTCGAACGTATTTTCGATGGGGTGGTGATGCTTGCCTTCGTCTTCGTCAACCTGGCGCAACTGGCAAAACTGGCGGATGTGTCTGTGCCCGTGGGAAATTGGGAAATTACCATTCAAGACCTGGCCATTTGGGGCAGCGCGGCATTCTTCGGGGCGCTGGTCATCTTCCTGCTGGCAGCCATGTTCCCGAAGGTGACGGCAAGGGTTGGCCAGTGGTTCGTTGACCGGCTGCTGCCGGTCCGCATCCGGGAGAAAACCAGCGGCATCATGCACAAATTCCTGGATGGACTGGAGTCGCTGCGCTCGCCAGCCAATGTGCTGATGGTGTTCCTGACATCGGTCATCATCTGGTTGTTGGAGACGATCAAGTACTGGTTTGTGTTGCACGCCTTTGGCCTTGAGGGGGAGGTCAGTTTCTTTACCTTGATGCTGATGAACGGCGTGGTCAACCTGGCGACAACCATCCCGGCCGCCCCCGGTTACCTGGGCACTTTCGACGCTCCGGGTATTGCCGTGCTGGAGGCCAGCGGTGTGGACAAAGCAATTGCCACCGGCTACACGCTGGTGTTACATCTCGCCCTGTGGGTGCCCATCACAGTGTTGGGGGCATATTACCTGGCGAAAGAGGGCCTCAAGTGGAGCGATGCGCTGCGGGCTGAAACGGTTTTAAACACAAAGGACACAACAGGCACAACGGTTTAAGACTCACACAAAGAATCCTTCGTAAGACTTCGTGTCCTTCGTGTTAAAAGGTGAAACCATGAAAATCGCAATCATCGGGGCGGGGTTTGGCGGACTGGCCGCAGCCTGGGATTTGCGCCGGGCGGGTCACGCGGTGACCCTTTACGAGGCTGCGGGCTACGTCGGCGGGCTGGCAAGCGGGTTCAAGGAACCTGGCTGGGACTGGTCAGTGGAGAAGTTCTATCACCACTGGTTTGCCAGCGATAAGCACATGCTCGGTCTCATCAAGGAACTGGGCTGGGAGGATAAAGTGCTCTTCCCACGCCCGCTGACGGTGATGCACCACGAGGGGAAATTCTACCCGTTCGATTCCATTGTCAAAGCGTTGTTATTCCCGGGGCTGGGGTTTGGGATCAACAAATTCCGCTTCGGACTCGTGGGGCTGTTCCTGCGCCTGACGAACAACTGGCGCGCCCTCGAAAAGTACACTGTGGACGAGTGGCTGCGCAAATGGGCCGGGAAAAAGGTCTACGAAATGATGTGGGAACCGCTGGTTATCGGTAAGTTCGGCGAACGTTACTACAAACAGGTAACCATGGCCTGGATGTGGGCACGGCTCAAGGCGCGCACCACGCGCCTGGGCACGTTCGAGGGCGGCTTCCAGAATTTCGCGGATCTATTTGCCGACAAACTGAGGGAGATGGGCGTGGCGATCCGCCTCCAGACGCCGGTCACTTCGATAGAACGGGCGGCAGGTTCCGGTCTGGTCACGGTCCGTAGTGAGACGACCGAGGTGTACGACAAGGTCCTGGTCACGCTCTCGCCCGAGGCGATGAGCCGGCTTGTCCCGTCTTTACCCGAAGAGTATCTGCACGGACTGCGCAACATGAAGTCCATGGGCGCGGTGGTCGTGACGCTGGCGCTCAAGCACCAACTCTCGGAAGAGGGCTACTACTGGTACAACCTGCCGAAGAGCGCTGGTTACCCGTTCCTGGCGCTGGTGGAGCATACCAACTACGTAGGCGCGGACAAGTTCGGCGGCGATCATATCGTTTACATGGGCGATTACCTGGAGCCGGAGCACGAGTTCTTCCGCCTGAGCCAGGAGGAACTGCTGGAGCGTTTCCTGCCCGCCCTGAAGAAGTTCAACCCAAAGTTCGAGCGGGACTGGGTGCGCAAGGCCTGGCTGTTCCGCACGGCTTACGCCCAGCCGGTGCCGCTGGTCAGTCATTCGAAGAATATCCCCGCCATCCAGACGCCAGTTGAGGGAATCTATTTTGCTTCGATGAGCCAGGTCTACCCTTGGGACCGGGGTACGAATTTTGCCGTGGAGATCGGGCGGAGGGCGGCGAGGATGATGGAGGAGAAAAAGTAAGTAGTAAGAAGGGTAAAGTAATAAAAGTGATGAGGAAGAAGGTGACGCTCTTTTCAATAGGAGAGGGCGTTTGTTTTTATCTCAACCCCGCTTCGGCTTAGGGTGACACGGTAGTTGGAATAAGTTTGGATCAGTTCATTCCATAACGTCGTTGTAAATGCTCTTTGAAAGATGTAAGATGTGTTTGTATTGAGAATTGGAGGATGCGATGAAAATCAATCGTTGGATACCCGTGCTGATTCTTATTGCCTCCATCTTGGCTTGTAATGTCCCTACAGGCAGTACTTCGACTCCTGTTGGACCAACAACTACACCGACAATTACTTCCACACCCGGTCCTGTCCTTGCAGGCACACCCTTTCCTGTACCGCAAACAACCATTTTACTAGAAAACGCTGATCGCCTGCGCCAACTGGCCCGCTGGGGAAAGGGGACGATTCACCAGGTCGCCTGGCGTCCCGATGGCCGAATGCTGGCTGTGGCAACATCTTTGGGAACCTACCTATTCGATATCGAAACCCAAACTGACGTGCGCCTCATCGAGACTGGGGATCTGATATGGTGTGTAGCTTTCTCCCCGGATGGAGATGTATTGGCATCTGGAGGCAATGACGGCACGGTAAGGTTATGGGATGTGGCCAGTGGACAAGAGATGCGTACTCTCAGCGGGCATGCCTGGTGGATAGAAGACCTGGCTTTCTCTCCAACCGGAACTATACTTGCCTCGGGAAGCATGGATCGCACTGTCATTTTATGGGACCTTTCCAACGGTCAGCAAATCCGCACCTTTAGCCTTGCCTACCAGGTGAAGGCGGTCGCATTTTCACCGGATGGCGCCACCCTGGCAGCCGGCTCCTTCGAGGATCACATCGTGAAACTATGGGAAGTGGCCAGTGGTCAGGAACTGCACACCCTGGATGGACACAGTGATCTATTGTACGATATCGCCTTTTCGCCCGATGGAAAGACGCTGGCTACCGGAAGCGCTGACCGGACAGTTATCCTATGGGATGTGGCCAGCGGTCAAGAAATCCGCACCATGACAAACCCTGCTTTGGTTTGGGATATCGCCTACTCGCCTTACGGGGATACGATAGCCGCAGAAAATTCCGATGGAACTGTCATAATCTGGGATGTGGGCGATGGCAGCATCCTGCTAACCATAAGCGGGCAAGAAATGGCAGGGGGAGGTGTGGCATTTTCCCCAGACGGGACAATCTTGGTATCTGGGGGAAGTAATGGCACTGTGAAATTCTGGGACCCTACCAACGGTCAGGATTTGCAGACCCTGAATTACTCCTCCGCGGTATTTAGTGTGGCCATTCAACCTCATGGGACAGTCATTGCGACAGGTAGTTTTGATGGCACAGTGAGATTTTGGGATGCTGCCACTGGTCAGGAAATACGCGTTTTAAACGGTCACACTCGTGGGGTGTCGAGTGTGGCATTTTCACCAGATGGGTATATTCTCGCCTCGGGGAGTTCAGATAATACCATCATCCTTTGGGATATTGGTACTGGAAATGAATTGGATGTCCTGAATGGACATACAAACTGGGTGACGAGTGTAGTCTTTTCTCCTGATGGGAGCAGGCTGGCGTCGGGTAGTCATGACAACACGGTCATCCTTTGGAGTACTGTCACCGGCCAGAAACAGCGCACCTTGACCGGGCATACAGGCTGGGTGAACAGTGTTGCCTTTTCGCCCGACGGGACAATCCTGGCTTCGGGAAGCGATGATGGTACAGTGATACTCTGGGACACTAACACCGGCCAGAAATTGCAAACCCTCAGTGGACATGCGTATGGAGTTCTGGGTGTCGCCTTTTCACCGGATGGAACCATGCTAGCCTCGGGAAGTTACGATGAGACAGTTATCTTGTGGGATGTTGCCACCGGCCAGGTACTGCGCACTCTGAATGGAGAGACCGGTTGGGTGTTCTGTGTCGCTTTTTCACCGGACGGAAGTATTCTGGCAACTGGGAATTTCGATAACTCGATCACATTATGGGATGTGGCAAGCGGACAAGAATTGCGCAGCCTGGTTGGTCATACGGCCTGGGTGCTGAGTCTGGCTTTTCCTCTGGATGGAAAGTACCTGGTTTCGGCAGGTGAGGATGGCACGGTCCGATTATGGGGAGTGGCGCCTTGATACCCATCATCGAGTAGAATCCTCTCATGCCAATCGCCATTGACCGCCTCGTCCGCTCCCGGCGCAAGACCATAGCCCTCATCGTCCAACCGGATGGGACATTGCTTGTCCGCGCGCCGCTCAAGATACCCGAGGCGCACGTCCGCAAATTCGTGGAACAGCACGCCGATTGGATCACCAAAAACCAGACACGGGCGCAGAAGTACGCCCCACCCCCGCATAAAAAATATAAAGACGGCGAAACCTTTCTCTACCTCGGTCAATCCTACCCGCTGGAAATCATCCCGCGCCAGCGCTCGGCCCTGACCTTCGACGGCGCGACCTTCCATCTGGCAAAGTCCGCCCTGTTGAAGGCGGAAGAGGCTTTCGTCCGTTGGTATAAGCGGCAAGCCGCGCTGGTTTTCCTGGAGCGCGCCGTATTCCTCGCCCGAAAGCACGGTTTTCATTACGAGAAGATCCGCATCTCCTCGGCGCGCACCCGCTGGGGCTCGTGCAGTTCAAAGGGCACCCTCAGTTTCACGTACCGCTTGGCGATGGCCCCGCCCGAGGTGATAGATTACGTCGTTATCCACGAACTGGTGCACACGAAGATCAAAAATCACTCGAAAACGTTCTGGGCGCGCGTGAGCGAAATCATGCCGGGGTATAAGTTGCACGTCCGCTGGCTGAGGCAGAACGGCAAGACCCT
>JACQYE010000038.1 GCA_016208355.1 Chloroflexota bacterium
CGACTTTTGGCAAGTCGTCCTCGCTGCCGAGCAGGATTGGGATGGCTTTCTCCTCCGGTCGGTCTTTGGCCGTGTAAATGCTCTCGACTGCCTCCCCGTTAAAAACCAGCGCGCCGACGCCGTAGACCGTGTCGGTGGGGAAGGCCACCAGCCCGCCGCGGCGCAGGATTTCGAGGGCACGGGAGAGCGAAAGGGGAGAAACCGCGGGCAGTATCTCTGTATTCATGAAGTTTCAAGTTTCATCCTCCCGCGGGTTTCAGACCCGCGGGAGGTTTTATCAAATTTGGATTTCCAACAACCGGTCGTGTCCGGCCAAGTCCTGGTGCTGATGGATATCAGCCCGCTCGAAGACATCGTATGCCAGAGAAAGAACAGCCGGGCCTTCGGAGGCTTCGATTTCCAAGAGCATCAACCCACCGGGGGCGAGCGCTCCGGGGGCTTTCTCCAGCAGGCGCCGGATGAGCGCCAGCCCGTCCGCGCCGCCGTCGAGCGCCAGCGTCGGTTCGCGGGTATAGATGGGGAGGGTATGCAATGTTTTGGTGGGGATGTAGGGCAGGTTGGCGACGATCAGGGAGAAAGGGTCAGGCGGAAAGGCATCAGGGATCAAATCAGCTTCAAGAAAAGTAATGCGATCGGCGACATTCAGCTTCACGGCATTTCGTTGCGCCACCTCCAGCGCGGCCGGGGAGATGTCTGTAGCGACCACCCGGATTTCCGGCACGTTGACCGCCAGTGAAATGGCGATGCACCCGCAGCCGGTGCCGACGTCCAGAACGCGTGGAAGGGAGTCCGCTTCAGCGGACTTGGTAAGAGTAACCTGACGGTTTATCGTCAGGCGATGACGGAGCCAGGATATGGCTCTTTCCACGAGCAACTCTGTCTCCGGGCGGGGGATGAGCACGTCGGGGGTCAAATCGAAGGGCAGACTAAAGAATTCCCACTCGCCCAACACGTAGGGGAGCGGTTCGCCGCGTTCCAGGCGTTGGACGGAAGCCTCCAGCGCGGCGGCCGGTTCCGGGTCCAGCTGCGTTTCGGGATGCGCTGCCAGCCAGGAGCGTGGCCGGTTCATCGTCCGTGCCAGCAGGACTTGCGCGTCCAGGTCTGGAGTGTCGGAAACCGGGTGAAGCCGCCGGGATAGTTCCTCCAGGCAGCCGGAGACGGTGGTCATTTGCGGCTTTCCACCCAGGTCTTGACCGTCGCTTCCAGCACGTCGAGCGGCACCGCGCCGCTGGTGAGCAAAACGTCGTGGAACTCGCGGAGATTGAATTGCGCCCCGAGTTCTTTCTCGGCCTGCGTTCGCAACTGACGGATTTTGATCTCGCCGATTTTGTAAGCCAGCGCCTGTCCGGGCCAGGCAATATAGCGGTCAACTTCATTTGTGATATTGAGCAGCGTCAGTGAGGTATGCCCGGCCATGAAGTCAATGGCCTGCTTGCGCGTCCAGCCCAGGGCGTGGATGCCGGTGTCCACAACCAGGCGGCAGGCGCGCCACATTTCGTAGGACAGGCGGCCAAAGTTGCTGTAGGGGTCGGTGTAGAAGCCGGTCTCGAGGCCAAGCCGCTCGGAATAGAGCGCCCAGCCTTCCACGAAGGAGGTGAAGCCGTTGAAGCGGCGGAAGTTGGGCAGGTCGAGTTCCTGCTGGAGGGCGATTTGAAGATGATGGCCGGGGACGGCTTCGTGCAGGGAGAGCGCTTCGATCTCGTAGAACGGGCGGCTTTTCAGGTCGTAGGTGTTGACGTAGTAATAACCGGCGCGCGAGCCGTCACCTGCGCCGGGCTGGTAGTAGGCGGTGGTGCTGCCAGGCGCGGCGTAGTCGGGGATGGGGCGGATGCCGTAGGACAGGCGCGGCAGGGTCTTGAACAGGCCGGGCAGTTCGCCGTCCATGCGTTTCAGGACGAGGGCTGTTTTCTCCAGCAGCGCTTCCGGTGTGGCGGCGTAGAAACGCGGATCGGTGCGCAGGAATTCCACGAAGGCCTTGAAATCACCCTCGAAACCCACCTGATGGATGACGGCTTGCATCTCGGCCTGGATGCGCTGCACTTCGTCCAGCCCGGTCTGGTGGACCTCCTCCGGCGTCAGGTCGAGCGAGGTAAAGTGGCGGATGCACAGCCGGTAGTAGTCGCGCCCATCCGGCAGGTCGGCAGCTGAGATGGAGGTACGGGCGGCAGGCATGTACTCGTCGAGGACAAAGCGCAGGAGGGCTGTGTAGCCGGGGAGGACCGACTCGCGGATGGCGGCCAGCCCGGCCTCTTTCAGCCGCCCGGCGGCGAGTCCAGATACCAAGCCAGGGACCTGCTCGAAAGGCTTGTAGAACAGGCTGCGGGCCGGGTCGTCCACAATCTGCGGGCGGATCGAATCCGCCACGCCCTCGATGGTGACGCGCGGCGGGATCTGTCCCTCGCGGATGCCGGTGCGCATGACCTCGATATGCCCCTCGGCATATTGCTTGAAAGCCGCCAGGCGGGAAATGTAGTTTTCGTAATCCTGCTCGCTTGCCATCGGCATTTGCAGGTACAGTTCGGGGAAATAGGTGTGGAAACCGCCCGCCTTGGAGATGGGCATGCGGTAGGCGTTGAAGCCAAGCAGGCCAATCTCATTGGCAAGCAGGCGGGAATAGATGTCGAAATTCAATTGGTCGGCGGGGGGCAGGGAGGCGCGCTCGAACTGGCCGAGGCGCGTCTCCAGCCCGCGCAGGGCGGAGAGGTAATTTTCGTAGTAGGCCTCGGAAATGTCGGGCAGGCGGTCGTTGAAGCGGTTGTCGCCGGTATAGGTGGCAAAGAGCGGGTCGGCCTGCATGCGCGTTTCCCAGTCATCGGCGAGGAATTGGTGGAACGGATTGGGTTTGTTCATATGTCCTCCAAAAAGGTAGGGGCACGACGCGTCGTGCCCCTACGGTTATTCTTCGTCGAAACCGGAGGAGGAAAGGCGTTCGGCCTCGTCGCGGGTGGAGAGTTCGCTGATGAACTCGTCTATCTGCCCGTCCATAACTGCCGGAAGATTGAAGATGGAGTGTCCGATGCGGTGGTCGGTGACCCGGTTCTGTGGGTAATTATAGGTGCGGATCTTCTCGGACCGTTCGCCGGTCCCCACCTGGGAGCGCCGGTCGGACTCGATGGCGGAGCGCCGTTTCTCCTCCTCCATCTCGTAGAGCCGCGCCCGCAGGATGGACATGGCGCGCGTCTTGTTCTGCAACTGCGAGCGCTCATCCTGGCAGGTGATGACCATGCCGCTTGGTTTGTGGTACAGGCGCACAGCGGTGGAGTTCTTCTGGACATTCTGCCCGCCTGCTCCCGAGGAACGGAAGACTTCGATCTCGATATCCGATGCGGGGATTTCGACATCCACTTCTTCCACTTCGGCCAGGATGGCGACGGTGGCCGTGGAGGTGTGGATGCGCCCCGACGATTCTGTGGACGGGACGCGCTGGACGCGGTGCACACCGGACTCGTACTTTAATTTGGAAAAAGCCCCGTGCCCGCGTATTTCGAAGATGACTTCCTTGTAGCCGCCAATTCCGATGTCGCTGGCAGACATGATCTCGTATTTCCAGCCCTGGCGTTCGGCGTAGCGTGTATACATACGGAAAAGGTCCATGGCAAAGATGGCGGCTTCCTCACCCCCCGTCCCGGCGCGGATCTCAGCGAAGACATTCTTCTCGTCGCGCGGGTCTTTCGGCACGAGCATGGACTTCAGCGCTGATTCGAGTATACCCACCTGCGGCTCCAGTTCGGCGATTTCCATCTCTGCCAGGGAGCGCATTTCGGCATCTTCCTCCGTGCCGAGTAGTGCGCGGGCATCCTCGAGGCGCTTGAGCACCTGATGGTACTCGCGTGCTTTTCCAATGATGGGCTCCAGGTCAATGCGTTCTTTATTCAATTCGGCAGCGCGTTCGTAGTCCCCGCCCACTTCCAGCAGTGCGCGGTTGACTTCATCATAACGCGCCTCAATTCCCGACAATTTTTCCAGCATAAAAGTCCTTCTAAGTAGTCGATCGAAATAAATTTTATAAAAACTTGCTCTTGGCGGCGTCCCCGCCGCCGAGGCTTGCCTTGAGAGACTGTTTCATAAGTCAAAAGCAACCACAGATGAACACGGATGAACACTGATTTTTTGGATAAACCCCCGGTTAAAAATGCCCAAATCCTTTTTATCTGTGTTTATCTGTGGTTAAAAACCGACTTTCAAAACACTCCTTTCAAAACACTCTCTGAGTCTATCGAAGGGACGGCGGCTGGAGCAATAGAAATTTTTATAAAGACTTTCAGCCGACCACTTGACAGCCGGTTTTTACGTGCTCTGGTTTTTGCCAGCGCCCGCCGATTATATCACTCCTGTAAGGCAGTTTTACCCCGGAGAGAGTCCTCCTGCGGCGGATGAATGGCAGGTTTCCCCTCCTTGCCGCAGTTAGTAATTAACCACCAGCGAAAGGATCATGGAAAGCAGAACAATGATCGAAACAACAACGAACAGGATTTGATATGCCCGTGTCTTGCGCTGAGATTGAGTCAACTTGCTTTTATTACCTTTCGTCATTTTTCCTCACAACGATTTAGATTGTCACGCCATGCGCGCGGAAGGCTTTTTGCATGGCGGCTTCCAACTCTTCCACTGCCACCGGCTTGGTGACGTAGGCGTCCGCGCCCATCGCCAGCGCCTTGTCTACCAGCACATCTGCCGCCTCGGTGGAGAGCATTACGATGGGGATTTCTTTGAAGTCCTTTCGGCGGCGCAGGAACTCCAGCAGGTCCAGTCCGCTGACCTCCGGCATGTTGATGTCCAGGATGAACAGGTCCGGGTGGAAGCCGTCCAGTAATTCCCGGGCCGCCGGGCGCGCGCCGAGAAAATAGCGCGTCTGGAAATCGAGCAGCCGGAGCATCAACTGCACCGCGCGGACCATTTCCTCGTCATCGTCTACGATCCAGATTTGTTTCATTCCAGGCTTGCCTTGATTGTCTCTGCCAGGGCTTTGTTGATACCGGATACAGCGGCCAACTCGTCCAGTGTTGCTTCCCTAATCTTATCCACAGAACCGAAATGTTTCAAGAGGCTCTTTCGTTTTGCCGGGCCGATGCCGGGGATCGAATCCAGCGCCGAGGCCATGCCCTGCTTCGAGCGCCGCGACCTGTGGGCAGTGATGGCAAAGCGGTGCGCCTCGTCGCGGATGCGCTGGATGAGATACAGTCCCTGTGAGTGGCGCGGCAGCATCAGCGAGTCCGACTTGTGCGGGAAGAAAATCTCCTCTTCCTGTTTCGCCAGCCCCACCACCGGGACTTTGTCAGTCAACTCGAATTTCTCCAGAACGCTGACTGCCCGGCTCAACTGGCCTTTCCCGCCGTCCACAATCAACAGGTCAGGGAGGAACGAGAAGGATTCATCCGGCTTGGACCCGGGGCCTGCCGCGCCCTCCTGGGCTGCCTGCCAGCGCCGGAAGCGGCGCGTCAGCACCTCCTCCATCGAGGCGAAGTCGTCCGGCGCGCCGGAGACTTCCGGCGCGCCGGAGACTGTCTCGACGTTGAAGCGCCGGTAGAGTTTCTTGTCTGGCACGCCCTGAGAGAAGACGACCATGCTGCCGACCGTTGCCACGCCCTGGGTGTGGGAAATGTCGTAGCACTCCACCCGGTTGGGAGGGCTGGGGAGTTGCAGCGCGGACTGGAGTTCGGCCAGCGCCTGTTCCTGGCGGTGCGTGTCGGCCTGCCACTGCGTCCGCAGGGCGGAAAGGGTTTCCGCCGCGTTCTCGGCCGCCATTTGGACCAATTCCTGCGGCTGGCCTTCCTTCGGCACGAAGATTTCCACCTTCCCGCCGCCGCGCCGCGAGCGCATCCATTCCTGGATGATCTTGGCTTCCTCGATCTCCTCCGGCAGCATCACCTGCTGGGGGACGTTGGCCGCCTCGGCGTAGAATTGCTGGACGAACTGCGCCATCACTTCCGAATCGGCGGTATCTTCGGTGCCTTCGAGCACGAAATATTCGCGCCCGATGAGTTTGCCGCCGCGGATGAAGAAGATCTGTACGCAGGCCTCGTTATCGGCGCGCGCCAGGGCGAGGACATCAGAGTCTTTGTAGTCGGATGGGAAGACCACCTTCTGCCGCTCGACGATGCTTTGCAGGGCCTTGATCTTGTCGCGCAGGGCGGCGGCGCGCTCGAAGTTGAGTTCCTCGGAGGCCTGTTCCATTTCCTTTTGAACACGCGCCACGACGGGTTCCGAGTGCCCATTGAGGAATTCCTGCAAGTCGGCGATCATCTGGCGATACTGTTCCTGATTCACCGCGCCGATGCACGGGCCGAGGCAGAGTCTGATGTCGTAGTAGAGACAGGCGCGCGGGTCCAGGCCGGTGATCTCCCGGTCGCAGGTCAGGTACGGGAAGACGCGCCGCAGCACGTCCAGGGTCTGGTAAACGGCCCAGGCGGAGGTGTACGGCCCGAAGTAACGCGCCCCGTCCTCCTGCATCAGCCGCGTAACGGTCACTTTCGGGAAGGCTTCCTGCCAGTGGATTTTGATGTAAGGATAACGCTTGTCGTCCTTCATGCGGACGTTGTACTTGGGTCGGTGCTTTTTTATGAGGTTCATCTCGAGGATGAGCGCCTCGAGTTCCGACCCGACCACGATCCACTCGATATTGGCGATTTCGCGCACCAGGCGTCGGGTCTTGTTGTCGTGGCTGGCGTCGGCGTGGAAATACGACCGGACGCGGTTCTTCAGGCTGATGGCTTTGCCGACGTAGATGATTTTCCCCTCGGCGTTCTTCATGATGTAACAGCCGGTTTTGGCGGGGAGGGTGGCGAGCACGCCCTGGAGTTGTTCGCTGATTTCGAGCATGGGTCTATTTTACTGCGATTGCCCTGATTCCCCGGATGCTAATCCATGATATACTGCGCAATAAGACAAAATTGGTCAGTTTTGTCAACCAAAGGAGAAAAAATGTACAGGAGATACTTTGCCCTCACACTTATCATTCTATTCACTGCCTGCAGTCCGGCGGGCGTATCTCCAACAATTCCACCGCCCGCCACAACGACTTTCGGCCCCAGCCTTACCCCTGAACCGTCCGGAGATGGCATTCATTGGACCGTACACCAAAGCCCTGTGATTGATGTCGGCGTGACAGGCTCCTGGAACAGCGCGCTGGTGGGTGAGCCGCGTGTGTTCAAAACTGACTTTGGCTTCGACATGATCTTTGTCGGGCAGGACGGTACACTCGGGGGCGACAGCAAGATTTCCCCATTCTTTGGCTATGCTCTGGGATTGGCGCATTCATCAGACGGGATCAACTGGGCGGAAGCGCCCGGCAATCCGATCATCGGCCTGGAGGGCAGCGATTTCGGCATGCTCTGGCACGGCGGCGTGATCCATGCGGCAGAGTATTATGTCTATTACACAGTTGGCACTACTCTGGATGGGAGAGTAGGCCAGCGTATTTTCCTGGCGACTTCACCCAACGGCGTTGACTGGGTGACCGGCGGAGAGCCGGTGATTGACCTCGGGCCGGTCGGCAGTCATGACGGCTATACTTTGCTGGCTCCCATGGTGATCGTCGAGGAGGATTTGTTCAAGATGTGGTACAACGGCATGGACGAACTTGGGCGGATAACCATTAATTATGCGACCTCTCCTGATGGTGTCACCTGGACCAAGTTCGAGGGCAATCCGGTGGTGGATCTTGGCCCGGATACGGCGGCCTATTATCCGGCTGTTATCATGGTTGATGAAGAATATATGATGTGGTTCAGCAGTGAAGGCATCCGCCTGGCTACGTCGCCGGACGGCATTGACTGGACGGTATCCCCGGATGCAGTCATTGAGAAGGGTGACGCTGGCGAATGGAGTTCCGAGGCGATCTATGAGCCGAGCGTCTATTTCGATGGGCGCGTTTTCCACATGTGGTTCACCGGCTCCAGCGGGCCATTCATGGAGAAAATTGGGTATGCTACCAGCCCGTAGTGCTGGATTCCAAGGCTGGATGATAGTCCTGAACGATGCACGGTGTTTTTAAAGTCGCGGCGGCGTCACTTTGCCTTGGGTATTCGGCCACGAATTCCACGAATTGACACGAAAAATACGTGAAATTCGTGCAATTCGTGGCAAAAATCTTTGAGACGCGCTGCTCAACTCGGCTTTAAGAAAACCCTGCTGAACGATGCCCAGACCCTTGAATCGCGCCCCAAATTCATGATATAACAGGGTATATTCTTTCACCTTTCACAGGAGGAGTCATGTCTGAACAGTTTCCTACCCCCGCACCCGTCCCGGCTCCGGCTGGCGACAAGAAGGGCCTTGCCATTGCAGCGCTCGTACTCGGCATCCTGAACCTTTGCTCGTGGTTCCTGCCGATTTGCGGCGGCCCAATGGCCATCGTCGGCATCATCCTTGGCATCCTGGGCATCAAGTCGTCCCAGAAGACCCTGGCGATTGTCGGCATCGTTCTCTCCGCCCTCGGCCTGCTCGCCACCATCGTCAACGCCATTGCCGGCGTTGCGCTTGGCTTGAGCAATCCCGACTGGATGAACCAGTACTTCAACTATTAATCCTCATTTTTCCTTTGAAACTTCCCGCAGCGACCTGCGGGAAGTTTGCTTTTCCTTATGGTATAAATGTTTGCATGGACTGCCCCCTCGAACAAACCATTGGTCCCCTCCTGCGCGCCCGCGAATTGAAACTGGCCACTGCCGAATCCTGCACCGGCGGGCTGGTGGCGCACCGCGTCACGAATATCCCGGGGTCGTCGGAATATTTCCTGGGCGGGGTGGTCGCCTACGATAACCAGGTCAAAATGGACGTGTTGAATGTCCCCGCCGGGCTGCTGGCCCAGTACGGCGCGGTCAGCGAAGAGACCGTGCGCGCCATGGCCGAGGGGGCGCGGGGACTCACCGGCGCGGACGTGGCGGTCAGCGTCAGCGGCGTGGCCGGACCCGGGGGCGGGTCGCCGGAAAAGCCGGTCGGCGCCACCTGGATCGGGCTGGCCGCTCCCGATGGGACCTGGGCGCGCTATTTTTGCTGGGAGGGTGACCGGGAGCAGAATAAAGCGCTCTCTGCCGAGGCCGCGCTCCAGTTCGTGCTTGATTACCTCGAAGGGAAACTCCCCGGAAAATGAACATCGTCGTCATCATCTCTGCCAATACCGAATGGCGGGCGGTCAAGCAAATCCTTTCTCCCATCGAAATCCAAACCTCCCCGCTGGGCGAATGGTTCGAGACTTTCGACCTTCGACCTTTGACCTTCTTCCATGGCGGCTGGGGCAAGATCTCCGCCGCGGCGACCGCGCAATACGTCATTGGCCATTTCCGGCCAGACCTGCTGATCAATCTTGGCACCTGCGGAGGCTTCAAAGGCCGCATCGAGCGCGGGACGATTATCCTCGTCACGAAAACGATTGTCTACGATATCATCGAGCAGATGTCCGACCCGGACGAAGCGATTGCCAAATATTCTACAGAGTTGGATTTATCGTGGTTACCGGAGGGTGGACCACAGACGATGGACCATGGTCAATCGCCCATCGTCCGCGGTCTATTGGTTTCTGCCGACCGCGACATCATGGCTGGTGACATTCCCATGCTGGTGGAAAAGTACGGGGCCGTCGCGGCAGACTGGGAGTCAGGGGCGATTGCCTGGGTGGCGAAAAAGAACGGGGTGCGCTGCCTCATCCTGCGCGGGGTCACCGACCTGGTCAGCGCCGAGGGCGGGGAGGCGTATGGCAATATCGAGTTGTTCCACGAGAACACGAAAACTGTTATGGAAGGGTTGATTGAACAATTGCCTGCCTGGCTGGGGCGTCCTGAAACATGACCACCGCTCCCGACTCCTCCGTAGAGACTCAGAAACGTAACTTCCGCAACGTGCAGATTGACGCCATCGGCGTGAGCATCTCCAACGTCGCCGCGCCGTTCCTGCCGGTCTTCCTGACGCGCCTCGGCGCAAGCAATTTCCAGGTCGGACTGCTGACCTCGATGCCGGGTGTCACCGGTCTCATCCTTGCCATCATTGTCGGGCGCTTCCTCCAGACGCTCCGCAGGATCGTTCCGTGGTTCAGTCTTTCGCGGCTGATGGTCATTTCCTGCTTTGCCCTCACCGGGTTGCTGACTTTGCTCCTGCCTGAGAATATCCTCATCACCTCCACGCTGGCCATCTGGGCATCTGCCACCCTGCCGCAAGTGGCCCTGGCGGTGGCATTTTCAGTCGTGATGAACGCCGGGGCCGGGCCCGAAGGGCGTTACGCCCTGTTGAGCCGCCGCTGGGCCATCTTCGGGCTGACGGGCGTCATCGGGACGTTCCTCGTCACCCGCGTCATCAACCTGGTCCCCTTCCCGACCAACTACGCTTACATGTTCCTGGGGCTTTCGCTTGGCGGGCTGGTCAGTTATTACTTCTCGAACCGCATCCGCATCCCCGACCAGCTGCCTGTGCCCGTTGTGAAGAGCCGCTCACCCCTGGAAAGCCTGCGCAACTACCGGGACTTATTGCGCACGTCACCGGCCTTCCTGTCATTCGCTTCCAAGCGCTTCGTCTACTTCTCGGCGCTGGCTCTGAGCGCCCCGGTCATGCCGCTCTTCCTGGTGCGCCGGGTGGGGGCCACTGACGCCCAGATCGGTTCCATCAACATGGTCTTCACCCTGGTGATGCTGGTGGGCTATTTCCTGTGGCCGCGCCTTTCCCGCAAACGCGGCGGGCGCTTCGTCCTGCTGGCAACCACGCTGGGGATGGTGCTCTACCCGGCGCTGACCGCCCTCACGCCGCGTGTGGAGTGGATCCTGGTCTACGCCGGGATTGCCGGGTTGTTCCAGGCGGGCCTCGACCTGGTGTTCTTCGACGAACTGATGAAGACCGTCCCGCCGGAATACAGCGCCACCTTTGTCTCGCTGGCGCAGTCCATGCAATACCTTTCCACCATTGCCGCTCCGATGATCGGCACAGCCCTGGCAGACACCATCGGGCTGGGCGGGGCGCTGCTGGTCAGCGCCGGGCTGCGGCTGGTGGGATTTTTGCTGTTCCTGAAACCTGACCGGAGATAGGACTTCTTGGGAGGAGAGATGCCAACCGACCGTATTTCTTCCATTGACCAGTTCCGCGGCTTTGCCATCCTGGCGATGGTACTGGCGAATTTCACGGGTGGGATGACGGTCGTCCCGGCCTGGCTCAAACACGCCCCCGATGTCGGATTGACCGCGATTGACCTGATCGCCCCGTTCTTCATCTTCGCCATCGGATTAACCTACGGTATGTCCTTCCGCCGCCGGCTGGACCGGGAACCGGCTGCCAAAACCTACGGGCATTTTGCCGTCCGTTACCTCGCCATCCTGGGCATCGGCGCCATTATTTCCGCCGGGGAGACGCTGATCGGCGAAAACACCAGCGGCGTGGACTGGGGCGTCCTGCAGGCCATCGGCATGGCCGGTTTGCTCACGCTGACGGTCATCCGCCTGCCCGCACCCTGGCGGGCGCTCATCGGGCTGGGGCTGCTGGCTGTTTACCAGGTTATCCTCGACCAATTCGTGTTGGAGACTGTCCTGCGCTCCTCGCATGGTGGGTTGTTCGGCTCGCTTTCGTGGACGGCGATGCTAGTCCTGGCGACCGCCCTGGCCGACCTCTTTCACGATCCCAGCAAACGCAAATGGTTCGGCGCGGCGGGGGCGGCGGTGCTATTTACCAGCCTGGCGTTGGCCTTGCTCGTGCCAGTCAGCAAGAACCGGGTCTCGGCCTCGTACGTGCTCGTCAGCCTGGGCGTCAGCGCCGTTTTGTTTCTGGTTTTCCACCTGTTTTCGGAGCGGATCAGGGGAGGCGGGCGTTTCCTGTCTGCCTGGGGGAAGAATCCCCTGGCGCTGTACGTGCTGCATTACCTGTTGATCGGGATCGTCTACCTGCCGAATGTTCCAGTCCTGTATGCCGAAGCCCCGCCCTGGCTGGTCCTGGTGGAATGCGCCGCGCTGGTGGGTGCGTTGAGCGCGGCGGCGTATTGGATGGAGAAGAAGAAAATCATCCTCTCACTATAACGAAAAGACGCGCCATCTCTTCCGGCGCGTCTTTTGGGGATGTGCTGAAATCATGGATGCTTTCTCTACCCCTTGACGTAGGACAACCTTTCGCAGATGGAACCGTTCCTCACCTGGAACAGGTCCGCTCCTCGCACGTGTCCCTTCTTCCCTGCCGTATCCGCCCATTCATATTTCCAGCGCATGATGCAACGAAGACCGAGGCCAAAAATGTCCTCGATCTCGATATGAGCCTTGGGCGATTCGCGGAAGAAATCCTGCCAAAACCGGGTGATTGCTTCCTTCCCCGCGACCACTGTACCATCGGGGATCGGGGTGGCGGTCTCGAAGATACAATCATCGCTTATCAGCCGCATCATCCCGGCGACATCATGATGGTTGAATGCGGCATAGAAATCAAGGACGATGCGGGTCGCTGATTCTATCCGTGACATGCGGGCTGGACTCATATTGGGTATACCTCCTTCGCTAAGAGGCGGTTGGCTGCCCCTGAAGTTTGGCGCAGCGCCGAGGCCACAGGGAAGACGATGAAGATCAGGATGGCGGTGGCTGTTGGGGACCAGACCTGGATAATCTTAATCGCCCGCCCATGTAAGCGCCTGCACATGTCAGCGCAACAGTCCAAATGGCTCCAGGTATCAAGAAGGCGCTCGACCAGGAACCCACAATACAGATGATTGCGACGGGAGCGGACATGGCCACAGCAATTGCCCAGCGGGCTCGTGGTACGATCCACGACAAGAATCCTGCCAGCAACGCAAATGGAAACGAGACGGCGGCGAATGCTGCGATGGTGTTGTTAGCGGCCTCGCCAACCACTATGAGGATGGCAATACCGAACAGGCCGATGAAAAAAGCCAGGATGGTCAACCCGATGCCTGTTATTAATCCTGCTTTACTATTCATAGGTTTCATCCTTTTCCGGTTGATTGATAGATAAAGGGCGGGCTAACGGTTTGCGTCCGTTGTTTCATTGGCTAGTACGATCCGGTAACGAGCCTTGTTCTCCTTTACTCTCTGGAGTGCTTCGTTTACCTGTGACATGGGCATCAGTTCGACCACTGGAGTGATTCCATGCTCCTGCGCGAACGAGAGCATCGCTCGCATCGTTGGGGGATTGCCGATGAGAGAGCCGGTGATCGAAAGTTCGTGCGCCACGAGATTGGTGGAATTCATTTCTATGTCCGGGAAACCCAGCAGGACCAGCCTCCCCCTTTTCTTCAATGACATGAGGAGCGGCGACCAGTTGATTCCATGATTCGCTGTGCAGAATACGAGATCATAATAATAATCGAACTGTCGCATGCCATCCCTGTCGTCGGTGGAACTGGTGAAGTGGGTAGAGTTGATGAAGTGATCTGCGCCAAACTTAAGAGCCTGCTCCTTCTTTTCCGGCGAGGAGGACATTGCCGTGACCTCGCAGCCGAAGGCATGGGCGAACTGGATGGCCAGGTGACCCAGCCCTCCCACGCCAAGGATGGCGACCTTGAGATCGGGGCTTGTCACGTGCGTCTTGAGCGCCGAATAGACCGTGACCCCGGCGCACATGAGCACCGCGGCAGCCTGGGAGGGCATGTTTTGGGGAATGGGGTACACGAAGCGGTGATCCGCGACGACAGACGACGAGAACCCACCGTAGGGAACCATCACGGTCGTGTTTTCGATCTCCATGCAGAGCTGGGTCTCTCCCTGCAAGCACCACTCGCATTGACCGCATGACCGTCCCTGCAAAAAGACTCGAGTGGTTGTCCCACCGCTCTCGCTGCATATCCCTGGATGGTTGAAGAAGGAGACATGGCAGAACCTGCCTTTCTTAATTGCGCTCGTTTACACGTAATAAAGTGATTGCCGCCTAACGAGACTGTCGAAAAACCTATTTCTGGATTTTCAATAAGCGCAAGTCTTTCATTAGTGAATTGGCTTTGTACAGCTTGGTTTTGCTCCATTTTCTACTTTTTCGACAGTCTCAACGGTCGGGTTCAGTTGCGCCGCGTTCTTTGCGGCGTCAACTGCAACCCGTTGTTAGCCGTCATTTTCTTCGCATGTTTTTGATAATCACTGCATCAGCTGTCTTACGCTGGCGTTGATGCGCTGTTTGTTGGGGAGAATCTGGTCTTCCAGATGACGAGCATAGGGGATGGTCGTCTGGGTGCAGACGCGGGCATACTTGCAGGATATGCCAGCCTCCAGCACGACCGCTGACAGCTCGCCTGAGAGACCAAAACCCTCGTAATCTTCGTCCACCACTAACAGACGCCCAGTCTGAGCGACCGCTTCGCAGACCGCCGTTTTGTCCAGCGGAGAGATGGTTCGCAAGTCCAGCACACCTGCTGAAATTCCTTCTGCCTCAAGTGCTTCTGCGGCTTCTAGAGTGCGGTGCACGCCCACGCCCACGCTGACGATTGTTACATCACCCCCTGCCCGGCGAAGGACAGCTTTACCGATGGGAACGGGTTCCCACTTTTGAGGCACAGCGCCTTTTGCGCCCTCGGCAGGAACATCATACTGAACCGTACGTCGCGCTCCTGAACCTAAGAATTCAAGCCAAGTCTCCGAGAGGAGTTTATGCTCAAGGAAGATGACTGGACCATTGTGCTGTAGAGCGGCTAGCATCAGGCCGCCCGCATCGGCCGGTGTAGATGGAACCAGTACAGTTAGTCCCGGAATGTGTGCCAGCCAGCCCCACAAAGACGGTTCGTGCTGCCCGCCGTCGCCGTAACCGCCGCCACAAGGCGCGCGCACCACAACGCGCGCAGTCCATTTGCCGCCTGAAAACGCTTCGACTTTGGCAGCATGGTTGAGCAGGGCATCCATGCACACTCCGAGGAAATCCACCATATACATTTCAACCACTGGGCATAATCCAGCCATTGCGGCAGCTACGCCGGCCCCCAGAAAGGCGCTTTCGCTGATGGGGGTACCTCGCACGCGCCTGGGGCCAAATCGCACGAGCAGGTTACGCCGCAGTAACGGGATATCTTCACCAAAAAGAATAATACGCGGGTCATCTGCCATGGCTTGGGCAAGCGCATCATCAACGGCCTGCGTGAAAAACATGGTTCTCATGATGGCACCTCCACTAAGGCAGATGCAAGCGCGCTGCTTATTTCTTTCTCAACCTGGTCTTCCAATTCTTGCAAGCGTACCGGGTCTGATTGCAGGATTGTGCGCGCACTCCGGACCGGGTCGTTGGCCGAATCCCGGCGTGGATCGCACAACGGTGAGAACACCGCCGCAAGAACTGTTTTCAGCCCTGCCAGGCGTTCGCGCAAAGCAGCCCCGCCAGGACGTAAGAATGACTGTGTGAGCGGAACGGCGATTTCAGGCATTTCTCTGAGGGGATCCCGCACGATCCTTATCAGTTGCAAGCCCAGAAAGTGACCTTCGAAATGCACGCATCGGGCATGCAGGAAGGTCGGCCCCTGACCGGAACGGGCGCGTTCAATTGCCGAATGGGAAACCTCCCACACCCCGGATACATCGCAACCGTCAACTTCAGCAGCAGGGATGCCCAACCCGCGCGCTCGTTCGTTCAAATCGCCACCGGTCACGCTTTTGGATTGAGTGGTGATGGCCCAGCCGTCATCCTTGCAGACAAACAACACAGGCAAATTCCAGGCCGAAGCCAGGTTCATCGATTCCATCAACATACCCTGGTTCATGGCCCCATCCCCGAAAAATGCAACGGCGATTGCACCTGGATGTAAGTATTGTGCCGATAGCGCAAAGCCAACTGCGGTTGGTCCTTCTGCGCCGACGATCCCCGAAGAAGCAGCCAAGTACTCTTTAGAGAACAAATGCATATGCCCGCCCATGCCGCCGCACAACCCGTCTGGATTGCCAAGCAATTCATGGAGGATCAAGACAGGGTCTACGCCGCGCATGAGCAAAGCCGCGGTGCCCCGATGATCCAAAGCCATAGCGTCGCCTTCACGTAATTGGGTAACAACGCCCGCGATAATCGCTTCTTCGCCTGTTCCCAGGTGCATCTCGCCCGAGATTAAGCCGTCGTGCCAGAGTTGGGCAATGGCTTCTTCGAACAAGCGGCTTTTCAGCATAAGGGCATAAAGCGACCATAAATCGGGTGACATAATAATCTCCGAGAATCTTCGACGGCTAACATCTGGTTATACGGACGGCCTAATAGACTATGGACGGCCCGTCTAACTGCCTAACCGGTTTGGAGCGTTAGGCGGCATTGAATAAAAGATCGTTTAGAATTACATTCAGTATAGCAAATTCACAACCCGGGTTCAATATGCATTCGATCCAGCCACAGGGTTTTCTTAAAGTCGAGTTGAGCAGCGCGTCTCAAAGATTTTTGCCACGAATTGCACGAATTTCACGTATTTTTCGTGTCAATTCGTGGAATTCGTGGCCGAATACCCAAGGCAAAGTGACGCCGCCGCGACTTTAAAAACACCGTGGATCCAGCCACATCGTCCCCGCAGGGGAATGACATGTTCAATGTGTTTACAATTAAGCGCCTGCCTCTTCTCATTTCTGCTGTATAATACCCCCCAATGAACGCCCTCGCTTATTCCTATTATCCCCTTCCATAATCCACGCTGCGGAAGGGACTGACGCGCCTGCCGCAGCGGGCGCGTTTTCGTTTGTACCAATAACTATTCTCCATTAACCATCCTCCATTTATCCATCTTCTACCCCGGAGCGCTTATGACCCCCCTCACCATTGACCAGCAAGTCGCCCTCCTGATGCAGGGCGCCGAATACGGCGACAAGGAACTCGAAGAGACCATGCGCCGCGAACTGCGCGAGCGCCTGCTCGAAGCCCAAAAGGAAGGTCGCCCGCTGCGCGTCTACTGCGGCTTCGACCCGCGCACCAGCGACCTGCACCTCGGCCACACCGTCCCGATGCGCAAACAGCGCCAGTTCCAGGAACTCGGCTGTGAGGTCACCTTCGTGGTCGGCGACTACACCTCGCTCATCGGCGACCCGTCCGACAAGGACAAACTCCGCCCGCGCCTCACGCATGAGGAGGTCCAGCACAACGCCGCCACCTACGCCGAGCAGGCCTACAAGATCCTCGACCGCAGGAAGACCATGATCCGCTTCAACTCCGAGTGGCTCTCCGAACTGACCTTCGCCGAACTTATCGGCCTGGCCTCCAATTTCACCCTCCAGCAGTTCGTGCGCGAGCGCGAGAACTTCCGCCTGCGCTGGGAGAACAGCGACCCCATCTACCTGCACGAGACCTTCTACGCCCTCATGCAGGGCTACGACGCCTACATGCTCAAGGCCGACGTCCAGATCGGCGGCACCGACCAGATGTTCAACATCATGACCGCCGCCCGCAAGGTCATGACCTCCCTGGGCGCCAAGCCCAACATTGCCATCATCCTCGGCATCCTGCCCGGGACGGACGGCGAGATCAAGATGAGCAAGTCGCTCGGCAACCACATCCCCATCCTTTCGACGCCGGAGGACATGTACGGGAAGATCATGTCCGTGCCGGACAAGGCGATGGGCCAGTTCATGCGCCTCGTCACGCGCTGGACCCCGGACCGGGTCGCCGAAACCGAAGCCGCCCTCAAGTCCGGGGCGCTGCACCCGCGCGACGCCAAGATGGCGATTGCGCGTGAGATTGTGTCCGTCTTCCACGGCGACGATGCCGCCAGCCGGGGCGAGGAAGCCTTCAAGAAAGTCTTCCAGAATAAGGAAGTCCCCGACGAGATGCCCGATTACGCTCTCCGGCCCGGCCAGACCGTGCTGGATGTGTTGACCGCTGCCGGGCTGGTGGCAAGTAAGTCCGAAGGCTGCCGGATGATAGACCAGAAAGGCGTCCGCCTGGATGGGGAGGCGCTGGACAAATTCGACGCCCCCTTCCCGCACCCGGGTGTGTTGCAGGTTGGCAAGCGGC
The DNA here is from genome assembly GCA_016208355.1 of Chloroflexota bacterium. Classification (GTDB taxonomy): domain Bacteria; phylum Chloroflexota; class Anaerolineae; order Anaerolineales; family Villigracilaceae; genus UBA877. The sequence goes on from JACQYE010000038.1 coordinate 17,869, forward strand.
GGTTTGTGAGAGTGAAATAGTTTGATAAGCGATAATTCAAAAAAGGAGTGCGAGCTGGCGCTTCGCGCCGCTCGCACTCCTTTTTTTGATCAATCTCCCTCCCACGGACACGGGGGGGCATGTTTCTCACGGCCTCGTCGCTGCTGCGAGCAATTCCTGCCCGATATAGTTTGCCAGAAACGGGTAA
>JACQYE010000103.1 GCA_016208355.1 Chloroflexota bacterium
CTTTTCGTGTTGGCATTGAACTTTGTTCGCTTTCATAGAGCAAAGCTTCTGATGAAAGCAATTCAACCTGTCCAATATCACAAAAGGTGATAATTCCAAGAACGGCTTCTGACTCTAATGCAATCCGAACTTGATTCGGGGTGTCAAGCGGCCTTTGAATGGCGCATAAATCAAGGTAAACTTTCATGCTGTTATTTTAACACTTTTTACTTGGAAAAGACCTGCCCAAGGGACTGGCTCACCCCTTTGTGTGGGGCAGGTCAGCAACACCTAGCCGAGACTGCGGCACAGCGACCGGAACGGCCAATCCGAGAAGCCGTCCATCGGGGCCAGGATCGCGTCGCCATGCACCGGCACGCGGCCGATGTGGAAGAGGGGGGAGGGTTGGGAGGGGGTCATTGCCCCCGGATGATACTCTATTCAGACCGTTTTTTGCAACTTCACCTACTACTTTTTCGACAGTTTCAACGGTTTGCGTTATTAGAATGTTCTTGTTTGGGACGTGGTGTCAGAGTATCCTCGGAGAGATACTGCCGCGGGGACGCTGACAGGGCGTGAGCGTGTGGGTGTCCGGAAGCCGCTATGGGACGAGTTGAAGGAGTCTGAGCCCGCTGCGTTATTTGGATACCTGCGGAAACTAATCTGGGACGGCGCAGGCCGGAACCCGAATCGGTAGATGCAGTTCTAACCCTAAAATCCACGCCCCAAACTTGAACACAAGGAGTGTAGCATGAAATTTGAAAAAGATACAAGCGGAATAGAAAGGTACATCGCCCTGGACATTCACAAAGAATACACGCTGGTGGGGGGACAAAACGCCCGGCAGGAATGGGTGCTGACGCCGCGGCGGGTGGCGAACGAGAAGTTTGGTGAATGGGCGGCGGCGAACCTGCGGATGGGGGACGCAGGGGTGATCGAGACGACTACCAACGTATGGGACCTCTACGACATTGTGTCGCCGCTGGTGAGTTATGTGGTGGTGGCGCATGCCGGAGGGGTACGGCAGATTGCCGAAGCGCGCGTCAAGACGGACAAGGAAGATGTGAAGCGCCTGATCCGGCTGCTGATTGCGGACATCGTGCCGGAGGTGTGGGTGCCGCCGGTGGAAGTGCGCGAATTGCGCGGGATGATCTCGTATCGCCACCAGTTGGTCAAGACCAGCACGATGATCAGGAACCGCCTGCAGAGCATGATCCACCGCCATAACTTGATTGGGAGAAATGTGGGGGAAACAGGCGGTACGGATGCTGCAACTGTCGGGGTTTGGCGTGGTGCTGAGCATGACGGTTTTGTCAGCCATTGGCGACATTACCCGCTTTGAAAGCGCAAAGAAACTGGTGGGGTATTCAGGGTTGGGAGCAGGCGTGCACGACAGCGGCAAGGAACACATCGAGAAACGGATCACCAAGAGCGGGCGGAAGGAAATGCGCTGGGCAATGGTGGAAGCCGCCTGGCGCGCTATTCGCATTTCGCCGTACTGGAAAGAGCAGTATGAAACGTACCTGCGCCGCATGAGGAGACCGAATCAGGCGATTGTAGTGATTGCCCGGAAGTTGCTGGTCGCCGTGTGGTATGTGCTGACGAAGGAAGAGACCGACGAACACGCCAGCGAAGAAGACCTGGCCTACAAGATGTTGGTTCTGGCATGGGACATGGACGAAAGCGCCCGGCTGGGGTTGACCTATAAACAGTTCGCCAAATATGCGCTCATGAAACTGGGCATCGAGACCGACATCACGCGCTTTGTACGGAAGAATGTCCCGCGTCGGGTGGCGTCGAGAGAGGAAACGCTGGCGCGGATGGAGGAGCTGGGCATCGCCGCATAGCCGCCCTGACAAAGCGTCTTCCCGCAAGCAAGTTCTGGTAAAATGGGCTCACCCCCCCATCCAAAACGGGAACGGCGCTCTTCGCAGTGGCTGTTCTCGTTTTTGTGTAAGTGGGGGAGTCCTTGAGGAATTACATTCCAAGAAAAGCAACTGGAACCCCCTCACGCAAAAAAAGAAGGCTGACGGGGGCGGCGGCGCGTTTCCCCAGGATAGAGAGACAAGACGGAAAATAAAAAAACGGCTGTTCTCACAGCCGTGGAAGATCACCCACAAAGTCGTAACCGAGAACTATTTCCCCAAGCCTTGACACTGCAAGTAATCGGTAGCCGCAAGTGGACAGGATGCGATAAGGCTTGGGAGCAGAATCCCACTTGTCGGCTGCCACTGTGTTGGGTGATGTGCCTTCATTTCTTTCTCTTTTTTGATGGCTGGACACTTTGTTTTTTCTCTTTGCTTACCACTTCCTCTTCTGCTCCTAGAGTTGTCGCTTTAAGAGTCTTTTTGTGCAACATTTTTTCGATGTACGCAAAGAATTGAGTTCCCTTCTTGCTGACAGAATACCTTCTGTAACTTACTCCTGCGACTTTCTCGTTTTGTACCAAGTCATAAGTTTGTAATTTGGGGCAAATTGTAAAGAAGACGAAGTACTCAATCTCGCCAATTCCGTATGCGTTAGTTACCCCTCTCATCAACCTATCTTTGAATATTATAGCAAGATCAAGCAAAGATATTTCATTAGGGAGCCTGGCTCCATTTCTGAAATTCTGTTTAGCTTTTGCGATGTTCACTTTTATGGACTTCAAAAGGTCTAAAAGCTCCGAGAATTCTTCTTCTGTGTTTGGCGTGTTTGCCCGAGGCTTATTAATTTTCTCGCGCAACTCTTTGTTCTCTGCATAGAGCTTCGAGAGTTCATCTGCTAAAGCTTTTGTGTCAGGAATCTCCGTCGCACGCACCCAACCTTTTAGCTCGTATTCTTGTGCTAATTGAGGGATAGTCTCTAAAACTGCCAGTTTTACATCTTTGTAGTCAGAAAAGAACGATGACATTTTGCTCAAAACTTTTGTTCTAAAGTTTTTGAGTTTTTCCTGATTATCTTTCTCGAGAATGCTACTTCCGATTGCCTTGATCTTATTTTCTAGGGCATCTTCGTTTATAACAACAGCAAAATAAGGCTTTCCAGAGCTCACCGCAAAATCGTACTCCAGTTCAGTGTAGCTTAAGCCAGAACTTGGTTCGATGGATCCATATCGCCCTCCTAATATGATCATATAGATGTCGCAGTCGCTGATCCATCTTTGGATTACTTCCCATTGGCTCTTGTCGCCAGCTGTAAATAATTCCATACCTGCTGGTATATTGCCTGACTTAAGGATGGCCTCAACAGCGGCTTGTCTCTCTGAGATTAGATCAAGATATGTGGATGAAATAAATACTTGGAGCTTTGAATTCATTGTTCCTCCTTCGCCTAACGGCTGGGCCCACCTGCCGCTGGTTTTGAAAAGTCAGTAGTCACCTCAAGCACGAAACTTATCAAAATGCCGCTGCGTACCCACGCCGAAGGCGGTCAGGTGGAGCCGATGTTGGGCAGCCGTTGAGCCGTGTACTATCGTTTCTCGCAAGATGCTAAATTGCATTTTGTCGTAGATTATCCATAACATCATCAATCTTGCGAACAATACTTTTCAATTCCTCCATCTTATCCGCTAACTCTACAAGTACTATTTGGGGTTCAAGATCTTTTTTGGTTTGTATGAATGCGAGGTCATACTTTCGCGACGCACCTAGAAATTCCCGCACTGCTCTAACAAATTCTCGTTCATAGCCATCGATTTGAAATATCAGGTCCTCAATTGCCTTCTGATTCTTCGGCAATCTCATTTTTCTACTGAGTTCTTTGAGTTCGTCTTGGGCGAGGCGAAGATCCTCGCATACACCAGCTTCGCTGCAATTTATTTGCAAATTCTCTTGATCGATAAGATTGGTCAAAGCTTGGGTAAACATTTTTTTGTTGTCCCCAACTCTTCTGAGAGAATGTAATCCTCCCTCAAGATATTCGACTGTTTCTGACAAAGATGCCGCTAGTCTGCGCATCGATTTTCTGGCGTGTGCGATAGTCTCTCGGCTAACATCTCTTTGATTTACAATTTCGTCCTTAATTGCATCCAACGCTTTATTTATTAGATCGTCAACAAGAAACATCGTGACCTCCTTTCCTTTCTGCTTAAAGGTTTCTGTTCTTAGGTTGCCAAACACGCGTTTATGCGGATCGTATAATGACTTATAGGCGGCGAAAGATTAATCACAGTATAGATAAATTTCCAGGCAAATTCAATAGTCTCCCGCCGAAAAAAGTATACCATTCTCCCTGCCTCTCCCTCATTTCTTGAAAGAGAAAAAGCGTGGTACGGCCTTCATGTACGCGGAGTAGGCCGCTCCATGCTTTTCCAGGAGCCACGGCTCCTCGGCAAATGGGACCAGCAGGAGCGGGAGGAAGCCAGCCGAGGCGGCGATGAGCACCAAAGCCGAGTCGGTCATGAGGGTCCAGCCCGTGAGCGCCAGGATGAAACCGAGGTATTGTGGATTGCGGGAACGGCAATAGGGTCCCTGGCGGAGGAGTGCCGTCCCGCCTCCTGCAGTTGAGGCGAGGCCGAGCGCGGCGATTGCCCGGAGCGCCAGTGCGTTACCCGCCAGCCAAAGCGGGACTCCGGCGAGGAGGCGCGCCCAGGCCGGGATGGAAAAGTTGCCCCAATCGAGAATCCCGAGCAGGAACACGCCCACCGCTGAAGTGTTGAACAAGATCAACATGGCGTATTGTCCCCAGTCATGGCGCTGGCGGGGCGGCCAGATGCGATGCCGTGGCAGGGCAATGCTTACGACCACAGCGAGCGTCGTAAGTATCTCAGAAGCCATGCTGACGAGAAAGAGGATGGGACTCGTGTTGTCAATTTCCATTGCACGGTTTGCTGTTTTTAGACGTTGAAGCAATAATACCAGTTATTAGGAATATCCAGGCAAATTCAATAATCCGCCGCCAAAAAATACGCCAGCCTCTCTGTGGCTTCACATCTCCTAATCCCTATTAATTCCCTGCCTTTTCCTGCCCCATCCACCGCCTGACCCTATTCCCTAATGCCTAATTCCTGATTACCTTCTTGCCTACCCCTGCCTCATCCCCCGCCTGACCGCTTCATGCGGGTGCTGGTGGTTTTGCATGGCAGCCAGCAGGCGTTCCAGGGCCGCTTAGAAACGTTCATAGGCCAAAGGTCACTTGAGACCTGTAAATGTGAATCCTGTATAAGAATACACGACCACACTCGTCCCCTGATCGGCCGACATGAAGAATCGCCATTCGAGGTCATCCCCTACTTTGGGTCCGCCGACTCCGATAATCATTTCTCCGCTCCAGCGTTCCCAGACTTCGACCCATAACCATCCATTATCACCAACGGACAGTGCCATCATATACCACCAGGCTGGATTAAGTTCCCAATAGGGATCTGGCTCGCCAATGAATTCTGTTCCCTCATAGATGTTTAAAATGAAGTCCGGCGACCCCCAGAGCGCTGCTCCATAACGTTTGTAAGATGAAGTGTTCCACTCCCCATTCTCAAGGTAGATTCCCAACCCGGGTGAAGAACCATCATATAGAAATGAAATCAAAACTCCCTGGAGTTCCTGAACAGGCTTATTTCTCGTCAGGTATGTTGAAAAGTCTTCTGCCCCGGTTAATTTAATTGCTCCGAATTCCCCTCCAGCGACAGGCAACACTTCGATGCCCTGGTCTGAGTACCCCCAATCGTCGTCCTGCAGATCGGTGAATTCAAAGTATTCGAAAACGCTCGGATTCTCGTAACCTGCCGCAACAAAATCCGGCAGTTCGACGATGGTCTGGGGGGTCGGGGTTCGGGTCGGTGTGCCAGTCGCCGGTCTGACTGTCCAGGTGGGTGTTTTTTGAGAAAAAGGAGTATTGGTTTTGCCCGGGGTGATTGCATCATCGGGTATCTCGGTTTGAATTGCTTTCCCAAAAATGCCGAATGCTTCTCCCCCATTGTAAAGAAACACACCGACCAACCCTAAGAGGAGTATCGTCCCGGCGATCCCAATGAGGACGATCCAACCTTTCTTTTTAGGGGCGCGACTTTCAGGCGTCGCTTCCTCGACCGGCTGCTGGATATTGTCGAGTGCTTTTAACCTGTGCCCACAAAAGTTGCAATAGATGGCTTCATCGGGAACATCCTGAAAGCAATTTGTGCATTTCACGGCCGCCTCCTTTGGCTCAGAAGAGGACTGATAAACGAATCCCGATTATCTATATAAAATAACACCAGAATGTTGCATTGTTGCGGCTCCCCGATTGTATTAGCCGACGTTTGACGGGAAACTGCTTTTGTGTGATGAAAGATTAATACCAGCGATAGGGAAATTTCCAGGCAAATTCAATTGTCTCCCGCCCAAAAAAATACGCCATCCTTCCGGTCGTATTCCTATTCCCTAATCCCTAATTCCTGATTACCTTCTTGCCTACCCCTGCCTCATCCACCGCCTGACCGCTTCGTGCGGGTGGCGGTGGTTCTGCATGGCAGCCAGCAATCGCTCCGGGTCTGAGTCGCACAGCAGCGGCTGGCGGTGTTCGGGGAAGAGGAACTGCTCGTCCACGGCGCGGTCGAGCATTTCCAACAGGGGGTCGTAATAGCCATTGACGTTCAACAGTCCGACCGGCTTGGCGTGTTCGCCGATCTGCCCCCAGGTGAGCGTCTCGAAGAGTTCGTCCAGGGTGCCGAAGCCGCCCGGCAGGGCGATGTAGCCGTCAGCCAGCGCGTACATGCGCGCCTTACGCTGGTGGATGGTGGCGGTCACCTCCAGGCGCGTCAGGCCGGGGTGCGCCAGGGCGGGCGTGTTCATGCTCTCGGTGATGACCCCGATGACCTGCCCGCCGGCCTCCAGCGCCGCGTCGGCCAGGGCGCCCATCAACCCGGTCCGCCCGCCGCCGTAGATGACGGTCAGCCCGCGGCGGGCCAGGGTCAGGCCGGTGGCGCGCGCCGCAGCCACGAAGTCCGGGGAGATGCCGTCAGCCGAGCCGCAGTAGACGCAGATGGAGTCCATTTGTCCTCTTGTTCCACCACAGATGAACACAGATAAAAGGGATATGGTTTTCCTTACAAACATCCGTGTTCATCTGCGTTTATCTGTGGTTTCTTCTTTTGAAGTGCGGCAAGTATACTGCAAGAGAGCAGGTTAGAGTTGGATTAGACCTGCATGCCCACGCTTGACTCGCCGTATTGTGGAGGTCTAGAATTGTTTTTCAGGAGAACGACTATGAAAAAACGACTTGCCTTACCGGTTCTTCTCGTGGCCGTGATGATGACCGCGCTGGCCTGCGACTTCACCAGCCTCGTCCCCACCGCTACGGCCAATACCGTGCCCACGCTCGCCGCGGACCTCCAGCCTGTCAGCCTGACCCAGCAGGAGGAGCGGCTGACGTCCATCTACGAGCAGTTCAGCCCCGGCGTGGTCTCCATCCTCACCAGCACCTCCCAGGGGTCGGGCTGGGTCTACGACAGCGACGGGCATATCGTCACCAACAACCACGTCGTCGAGGGCGAGACGCGCGTGGAAGTTGATTTCGCCTCCGGCTATAAAACTTACGGCGACGTGATCGGCACGGACGCTTACGCTGACCTGGCGGTCATCAAGGTGGATGCGCCCGCCTCCGAACTGTTCCCCCTGCCGCTCGGCGATTCGGACACCCTGCAGGTCGGCCAGACGGTCATTGCCATCGGCAACCCCTTTGGCCTGAGCGGGACGATGACCACCGGCATCATTTCGGCGCTGGCGCGCGCCCTGCCCTCGGGGACGGTTGCGCCCGGCGGCGGCTATTTCTCCAACGGCGACATCATCCAGACCGACGCGGCGCTCAACCCGGGCAATTCCGGCGGTCCGCTCCTCAACCTGGATGGGGAAGTGATCGGCATCAATAGCGCCATCCGCACCACCGGCTACACCGATACCGGCGAGCCGGTCAATTCGGGCATCGGGTTCGCCATCTCCGTCAACACGATCAAGCGCATCGTGCCCAGTCTCATCGAGAACGGCAGGTTCGACTATCCCTACCTCGGCCTCTCGGCCATGGACGACCTGACCCTGCAGGTCATCGAACAACTCGGCCTGACGCAGACGACCGGCGCTTACGTGACCAGTGTCATCCCCGGCGGGCCGGCGGAACAGGCGGGCGTCCTCGCCGGGAACCAGGAGGTCACCACGCCGGGCTACCAGGGCCTGTATGCGGGCGGGGACCTGATCGTTGCCGCGGACGGGCAGCCAATACAACTCTTCGACGATCTCCTACGCTACCTCCTGCTGCACAAGGCTCCCGGCGAGACGATCGTCCTGACCGTCCTGCGCGGCGGCGAACAGATGGATATCGAGGTGGTTTTGGGGACAAGACCGTAGGAGAAAAACAAGAAACAAAAAGCAAAACAGCCGGGTGAACATGCCCGGCTGCTTTCATAGATTTTACTTTTTACTTGGCGTAATTCGTGTCAAAAAAAGAAAAAAATCACGCAAACCGTTCTTCCTTCCAAATATCCGCGCTGTTGCTATATCCCGCCTTCTCCCAGAACCCGAGCCGGTCTCGGCTCATAAATTCCAGCCCGCGCAGCCACTTGGCGCCTTTCCAGAGATAGGGGCTTTTCAGGTCATCGCGGCCGGGGATGGCTCCCACCACGCCGCGCAGGGGATAACCATGGTCGGGGGAGATCGGTTCCCCGTTGAAGTGGGTCGCCAGCAGGAAGTTTTCCTGTAAGACCACCTCCAGCGGCAGGTTGACCGTGAAGCCATATTCGGCGTGCTGCATCACGTGGGCGGCTTCCGGCTTGAGTTTGGCACCGAAACGCCCTCCCAGAGCGTGTCCGCCTTGCTCCAGCGGGTGACGCAGTGGATGTCCATCGTCACCTGCGTGCGCGGCAGGCGGTTGAACTCCTCCCACGTCCAGGCTTTGTCCTCCTCCACTTCACCCCAGACGCGGAAATCCCACGTCGCCGGGTTGAACGGCGGCACCGGCCCGTAGTGCAGGACGGGGAACTTGACCGTCAGCGCCTGTCCGGGCGGCAGGCGGCCTTCGTTGCGGATTCTCTCTTCTTCCTTGCGACGGTCGGGGCCTTCAGTCTGGAACATTGTGGATAACTCCTGTCCAAAAATTACAAGGTACTGCACAAATAGCTAGACAAATATCATGTAACTGGCAAATTTCCCGCACAAGCAAAGGCAGGGATTTATGCTTGGAGCAGTATATCATGTCCCCTGCGGTATAATTTCCTGATTCCTATAAGAGCTAACCACCAAGGCACGAAGTCACAAAAAGGAGAAAGAATTTCAACCACCAAGACACCAAGTCACGAAAAAGATACTCTTTTTTTATGCCTTTGAGTCTTCGTAGCTAGTATATTAACCTTCGGGAGGAGAGATGGTCAGGACTGGAGAACACATTCCATTACCGCCAGGAACCGAGAAAATTGCCAGCCAAATTGTAGCTGCGGCCTACACTGTTCACAAAGCTCTTGGCCCAGGACTCCTTGAAAATGTTTACGAAGTCTGCTTTTGTCACGAGCTAAATAAACGTGGGTTGTCTTATCAAAGACAGGTATCTATACCGATCACCTATGACGGGATTAAATTCAACGAAGGTCTCCGTCTGGACGTGTAGGTCGAGGGGAAGGTGATTTGCGAATTAAAAACGGTAGAAAACTTGAATGACGTTCACCAAGCACAATTGCTCTCTCAGATGAAATTAACTGGGAAACGTCTTTGTTTCCTGATAAACTTCAACGTTGCTGTCATCAAATACGGCATCAAAAGGATGATTCTATAAAATTTCGTGTCTTTGTGCCTTCGAGGTAGAACCCTCATGCAAAAATTCCTCCTGAATATCGCAGCCTTTGCTGCCAGAATCCTGCCAGCCTCTTTCAAGCAGGCTATTTACAACTTCAAACCCCTCGCCCGCCTCATCCGCCGCGGCCTGAACCGCGCCGCGCCCGCAGGACTGACCGAGGTCAAAGTGGCCGCGGGTGACTTGGCCGGCTACACCATCCTGCTCGATATGCAGGTGGACAAGGATTACTGGCTCGGCACCTACGAGCCGGACATCCAGTCTGCGCTGCACGAACTCATTCCTGCCGGCGCGGTCATCTACGATGTGGGGGCTAATATCGGCTACGTGTCGCTACTGCTGGCCAAAGCCGCAGGGGAGGGCGGGAAAGTGTTTGCCTTCGAGGCGCTCCCGTCCAACGTGGAGCAACTGCGCCGTAACGTGGAACTGAACGGGATGGAGAGACAGGTAACGGTCGTTGCCAAAGCGGTGACACAGGCTCCCGGTCCGGTGCGCTTCCTGGTGCACGCCTCCGGCGGGATGGGCAAGGCTGCCGGGTCCGCCGGGCGGGATGACCCCTACCAGTCCGATGTCACCGTGGACGGGATTTCGCTGGACGAGTTCACCTTCGGTCAGGGCAACCCGCCGCCGCAGGTCGTCAAAATGGACATCGAGGGCGGCGAGGTGCTGGCCCTGCCGGGGATGCGCCGCCTGCTGGCGGAGGCGCGCCCGCTGATGCTGATGGAGCTCCACGGACCCGAGTCCAGCCGCGTTGCCTGGGAGACGCTGACTGCCGCCCGGTACGAGATTCGCTGGATGCGCAAAGGTTTCCCGGTCGTCCCGTCGCTGGAGGCGATGGGCTGGAAGGCGTACATCGTCGCAAAACCGAAGGGGTAGCGCCCGTTCTTTTCGTTTCTTGTTTTTTGCTTTTATTTTCTCCTATGAAACCTCGCCCCGACACCGCCCCCCTTCTCTGGCTCGGACTGGTCCTTTCAATTGCGCTGGCAATCTCATTCCTGCTGCCGGTCACGCCCAACGACTACTGGTGGTATCTGCGCCTCGGGCGCGACACGCTGGCAGCCGGAGCCATCCTGCAGGTGGACACCTTTACCTTCACCCGGGCCGGGACGCCAGTGGCCTACCATTCCTGGGGCGCGGCGGTTCTTTTTTGGCTGGTCTACAAACTTGGCGGCCTGTCGCTGACTGTGTTCCTGCGCGGCCTGCTGGTGGCGCTGGCGTACACGCTGGTCTGGCTGACGGCCCGCAGGCTGGGCGCGGGGCGCGTCGGCGCGGCCGCGGCGCTCCTGCTGGCTGTGCTGGCCTCCAGCAATAACTGGTCGCTGCGCCCACAGTTACTGGCCTATCCGTTCTTCGCGCTGGCCTTATTTATCCTCTATAAATGGCAAACCGGGGAAGAGCGTTTCACCACGAAGGACACAAAGGAACACAAAGGAAAACCAACAAATTTCGCGGCAAAGTTCTTCCGCCCTGGACAGAATGTCGTCTACTGGCTGCCGCTGCTCAGCCTTGTATGGGTCAACCTGCATGGCTCGTTCGTGATGCTCATCTTGCTCACCGGCGCGGCGCTCGTTTTTGGGCCGGGCGACCGGCGTCCCCTGGCGCTGGCCGCCGCGGGAGTCCTGCTCGCCACGCTCGTCAACCCGCGCGGGGTCGAGGCGTGGACGTACGTTGTCAACTCGTTGACCGTTCCCTCCAGCCAATTGTTCTCCGCCGAATGGCTGCCGCCGGTCAACGACCACTGGCAGATGAACCTGTTCTTCCTGTGGCTGCTGGCTTTCCCCTTGCTGGCCGCTTTCTCGCCCCGCAAACTCAGCCTGCTGGAATGGGCCTGGTTCCTGGGCTTCGGTTTCCTGGCGCTGTGGGGCGAACGCTACGTCATCTGGTTCGTTTTCATCCTGACGGTGTTTACCGCCGTGAAGTTTGCCGAATGGGAGAAGAAATACATGGGCGACCCGAAACCGGGTCTGCCGCTTCTCAACCGGACCCTGAGCCTGGTCTTCGTCCTGCTGACGCTGGCCCTGCTTCCGGGCGTCCGCGACGCCTGGTGGCCGGACGCCCCCAAAGCCACCGAGAACACGCCCATCGCCGCGACCGAGTGGCTGGCTGCCCGGCCTGAGTTGCCGGGTCCGCTGTGGAGCGAGATCGGTTTCTCCAGTTACCTCGAGTTTGTCCTGCCGGAGCGTCCCACCTGGATAGATACGCGCTTCGAGGTCTTCCCAGTGGAACAATGGCAGGTTTACAAAGATATTACCGAAGCCAACTACAACTGGCAGACTTTGCTCGACGAGACCGGGGCGAACCTGCTTATGGTCTCGGCGCTGACCCAGCCTGACCTGTTGTCTGCGCTGGACGAGTCCCAGGCTTGGTGCGAACTCTACCGCGACGAGGTAGCCGTGCTCTACCAGCGCTGCGGAGGCGGGGAATGACCCGTTACCCCGGCAGACTCGCCATCCAGCAGCGTGTCCTGACGCCCTACCGCGCGGCCTTCTTCGACCTCCTGGCCCAATCCTGCAACGGCAGCCTTTCGGTCTGCGCCTGGCTGCCCCGCCCGGAAGAATCCATCGCCACGACAAAAAAACTACAGGTGGCGCAGTACACATACCTTCGCAATCTTCATTTCTTGCGTGGAGCCTTTTACATCTGCTACCAGCGCGGCCTACCGGCTTGGCTCGCCGACTGGAATCCCGACGCGTTGATCGTGGAGGCCAACCCGCGCTATCTTGCCACTCCTGCTGCCGTTCGTTGGATGCGCCGACGCGGCCGTCCGGTGATCGGGTGGGGATTGGGCGCGCCGCCCGCCCCCCTCTCTGGCTCTCCCCCCGTTTTTGGAAAAAACGGGGGGAGATGGAGGGGGGCGTACCTCCGCCAGTTCGATGCCCTGCTGACCTACTCCCGCCGCGGCGCGGATCAATACGCTGCCCTCGGCTTCCCAGACGATAAGATTTTCGTGGCTCCCAACGCGGCCACCCCGCGCCCGTCGCACCCGATGCCCATCCGCCCGGATAAATTCAGCGGACGCCCGAACATTCTCTTCGTTGGTCGCCTGCAATCTCGAAAACGAATTGACGCGTTGCTGCACGCCTGTGCGTCGCTGCCCAAGGACACCCGGCCGCGGCTGGTCATCATTGGCGACGGCCCGGAACGCCCCAGGCTGGAAAATCTAGCAAAAACGATCTACCCCTTCGCCGAATTCGTCGGCGCGAAACATGGGCCGGAACTGGCCCCTTACTTCCTCGCTGCGGACCTCTTCGTCCTGCCGGGCACGGGCGGGCTTGCGGTGCAGGAGGCCATGTCTTGGGGACTACCCATCATCATGGGCCAAGGGGATGGGACGAACGACGATCTGGTGCAGCCCGAAAACGGCTGGCAGGTATCAGGCGACGCCCTGAACCTGTCGACATCGCCCCCTAAGGGGAAGAGTCCGGGGGCGCTCGAAAACGCGCTGCGAGAGGCGTTGTCTGACGTAACCCGTCTGCGAAGGATGGGGGCCGCTTCCTACCGCATTGTGACAGAAGAAATCAATTTAGAGAAAATGGTGGGAGTGTTTATGACTGCACTTGATTATTTGAAGACTTGATTCCATTTCTCTTTCAATGCAGAAATTCTCCACCCTGCTTTTTCGCGGAGCAAGGATATGTTCTTGGGAGTGAGAAATATGATTAGTTTGATTTTCGCCTCTAAGGTAGGTCTTGCCGCCAGCGTAAATAGACTGATTGTCCTCCCATAATCTTCGGGTGTGTCAATATCATCAGTAATATCTTCGATGGATTCGAAGATCTGGTTTTCCACCTTGTGTTTGTCTAAAGGTATACCGGCAAGCGCGCGGTAGACCTGCCAGAGTTTCCCTTTTCCACCTTGCTTCGCGTTATTATAAGCAAGTTCGATGGCTTTTTCGACTTGCCCAAATTCTTGTGCTCCGAAATGGATACCAAATAATTCACCGTATTTACAACCTGTGTATATATTTCTCCAATACCTACCGAATACTTTGACTTGACTTTGTCTCCTGAATATTTTCCGTATTGACGCCTGGCTAAAAAATACATCGCCTAATAAGCAAACATTTTGCTCTTGCCACAAAGGTCGTGATAACAAAAATGTTTCTGCAAGACAACTTGTTTTGGGAACTTTATGGAAAGTTGCAGAATCAAGCCTCATCCGATCATCCCATGAAACAATAACTACTTCTGCGCTGTGCTTGAGTGCCAAGCGGACGGTACGCTGAAGCAATGGTTCGTTGTTGATAGGAATTAACTGTTTTGGAATATTCAGATAATCATGCCAGGTAGCGCCGGTACCTGCGCATAATATTATTGTTATGGGTTTATTCATGGAGCTATTTTATCCAACTTTTGGTTATTCTGGCATATTGTCAATACAGGGACTCGCGGATGCCAGACCCATGCGGACCATGGGAGTCGAGTCCTGCCAGGTTGGGTGAATAATGTAATCAGGGTATGTTGAGAAATTGCGTTGAGGTCTTGGGCATTTTCAAAGCAGTGCGTTAAGGACTATAATCGTCCTGTCGAAATATTCCTTTTGGCGGAGGAGACTTCATGAAAATCAAGATTTTACAAGAAAGTGCATCCTTATATCCCCAGCCCGACCCGAATTCCGGTCCGGCGCGCACGTTGAACCGCGGCGACGTGGCAGAACTAGGCAGCGTCAAGAAGGGTTCCGGAAAGCAGTGGGTGGAAATTACCCTGCTGGACGGTACCAAAGGTTTCATCCCCGGCGAGACGCGCATCTTCTCGCTTCTTCAGGCCGCGCTGAACCGCAAGACGCCGCTCTATGCCACGGCCGACAAAAGCATGGTGAAAATGGAGTTGCCGAAACGGACAATGGTGAATTTCCTGGATCTGGTCGAGCAGAGCGGCCAGCAGTGGATCTACATTCAGGATGCTTCCGGAAACCAGGGTTACATCGAAGGCACAACCAGCATCACCCGCAGGGACCCGGTGACAAAGAAAACCGGCATCAACAATATGCTGGTCGGCGGCGGCTTTTTCATCGTCGGTTTGATTGTCACGCTCGCCTCCTATTCGTCGGCTTCCGCGGGAGGCACGTACTACCTCTGCTGGGGCGCGATCATCTTCGGGGCAATCCAGTTCATCCAGGGGCTGATCCAGTATCTGACAGCAAAATAATAATTCGACGCATAAAAAAGCAGGGGCGGCCTTGAGAGGCCGCCCCTGTGAATTTACGGGGGAGCAATAATGGTCTGACTAGACCCAGCCGCGCAGTTCCATGGCTTTGGCGACACGGGCGATGGCAACCATGTAGGCGGCGTCGCGCATGAAGACTTTCTGCTTGACCGACATATCCAGCACCGCGTGGAAGGCGACAGTCATCTTCTGGTCGAGTTTTTGCAGGACCTCTTCCTTCGGCCAGTAGAAGTTGGCGTCGTTCTGGACGCTCTCGAAGTACGAGCAGGTCACGCCGCCGGCGTTGCAGAGGAAATCGGGGATGTCGAAGATATTGTTGGCCTTGAAGTACTCGTCCGCTTCGGGGGTGCAGGGGCCGTTGGCGCCTTCGGCCACGATCTTGACGCGCTTGGACATCTTCTTGACAATCTCGGCGTTGACTGTGCCGGAGAGGGCGCCGGGCATGAGCACGTCGGCGTCCTTGGTGATCCAGGCATCGCCGTCCTCGACCTTGTAACCGGCCTTCTCGGCGGCTTTCTTGTCAATCGTGCCATACTGGTCGGTGATGGTCAGCAGGAAGTGCGGGTCAATGCCGCCGTCCTTGCTGTAGGTGTAGGCGCACTTGTCGTTGCGGTCCCAGCAGGAGACGCAGGCCACGGTGCCGCCCAGTATCTCGATGAAGCCGATGGAGGCGTACTGGGTCACGTTGCCGAAGCCCTGCATGGCAGCCACGGATTTCTTCGGGTCAAGATTCAGGTGCTTCATGGCCTCGCGTACGGTATAGATGACGCCGTAGCCGGTGGCCTCGGTGCGGCCTTCCGATCCGCCGCCGCCCAGCGGCTTGCCGGTGAACACGCCGGGGGTGTACTGTCCAACCAGTTTGGAGTACTCATCCATCATCCAGCCCATCATCTGTGGGGTGGTGCCAACATCCGGAGCCGGGACGTCCTGGCGCGGGCCGATGTTCCTCCACATCTTCTGCACCCAGCCGCGGCACAGGCGTTCCGGCCTGGTGGAAGCGAATGCTGCCCTTGTTGGGGCCGCGGGCGTCGTTGTGTTGGACGCGGAAACCCTGGAAGACGCGCAGCGAGCCGTCGTCCATGCGCACCGGGATGCGGAACGAGTATTCGCGCATCGGCCAGCGCAGCACTTCGGCCACCTGCGGGTCGAGGGTCAGTAGTTTGGCAACGTGGTCGAATTGCTTCTGCGCCATTTCGAATTCATTGAACTTTTCAGCCATTTTATCTCTCCTAATGGAAGTGTGAGTTTGGTGAAAATATAAGCGGGCACCCCGGACAGGAGGCCCGCTCTACTTCGCGCCTATGGAAAAAATACACTCATGGGCAGTTCCACCGTGACAGTCTTGCGGCCTTAAAGGTAACACGATTCCGGGCGGGGCGTCAATATGACAAAAACCACTTGCCTCAGTGACTTCCCTCGTGAGTATTGTCACAAAAACAGGCGGCCTGTTTGGCCGCCTGCAGCGTTCCTGGACCTTTATCCTGTCACTCCTCCCCGGCTTCGTCATCCCCCGAATCGAGTTCGATCTGCACTTTCTGTATATCGAGCGAGATCCACAGCAAAAGTACGTGCCCGTCCTCGGTCCCCACCGAGCGCGCCGCCACGATGGGAGCCTTTTCCTCCAACCCCAGGTCGTTGCGGTAGTGCAGGTGGATGGGCAGGTTGGCTTTCCAGCGGCGGTAGCAGCGCTCAACCAGCGCCGGGCCGTTGAATGTCCGCAGGCGAGTCATTACAGTCAGCGGCAGGTGCGGGCCTTCGCCAAGACCCAGCGCCCAGCCGTCCTGGACTGGCTCGAAAATAGGGGGTGGACCTTCAATGATGGTAATTTTGTCGTCCATGAGGTACGCCTGTGTATCGGGAAATGATACCATGAAATGACTTTCCCTCGCCCGGTTTTCTGTCAGTTGATTTACAATTGTGATGAAAGACAGAACGCCCTGCAGGTTTTGTCGAGAAACCTGGTGGTTTTTCCAACCTGCGGGACGGTCCAATATGAAAATGAAAACACCCGAAAAATAATCCTTTCGATGGAGTATCCCATGCCTGCTTCCCGCCTCGACAGACTTTCCGCTTCCCTTCAGACCTCAGGCCTGGACGCCCTTGCCCTGAACCCGGGCGCGTCCCTGGCCTACCTGACCGGCCTGCACTTCCACCTGATGGAGCGCCCGGTGGTGGTTATTTTCGCCGCCGCGCCGCCGGTGGTCATCCTGCCGGAACTGGAAATGCTCAAGGTTAAGGGCTTGCCTTACGAGGTAAAAGCCTTCCCCTACGGAGAAAAACCGGACGAGTGGGACGGGGCATTCCGCCGCGCGGTCGAGTCGCTGGGCTTGGACGGAAAACACATCGGCGTGGAACCGCGCCAGATGCGGCTGCTCGAGTTCCGCTACCTTGAGGCCGCAGTGGGGGCGACGGGACGTCGCCCGGACTTCCCAGACGCCTCTGACGTGGTCAGCCGGCTGCGGGTCCGCAAGGACGCAGATGAAGTTGCCGCCATGCGCAAAGCGGTGCAGATTGCCCAGTCCGCGCTGGAGGCGACGCTTCCGCTCATCAAAATCGGCATGACCGAGAAAGAGATTGCCGGGGAACTGGTGGTGCAACTGCTGCGCGGCGGGTCGCAGTCCGAGATGCCGTTCGCGCCGATTGTCTCCGCCGGGCCGAACAGCGCCAACCCGCACGCCAGTCCGTCCGACCGGAGTCTCCAGCCCGGCGACCTGCTGGTGGTGGACTGGGGCGCGGCCTTCGATGGCTACATCTCCGACCTGACGCGCACCTTCGCGGTTGGCGAGGTGGACGCCGAATTTCAGAAAATCCATCGCATTGTGCAGGAGGCCAATGCCGCCGGGCGGGCCGCGGCGAAACCTGGCGTCCCGTGCGCAAACGTGGACATCGCCGCCCGGACAGTGATCGAGCAGGCCGGGTACGGGCAGTATTTCACGCACCGCACCGGGCATGGCATCGGCATGGAAGGCCACGAAGACCCGTACATGCGCGGCGACAATATGCAGTTGCTGGAGCCGGGCATGGCCTTCACTGTCGAGCCGGGCATTTACCTGCCCGGACGCAACGGGGTGCGCATCGAGGACAACGTGGTCATCACCGAAACCGATGCAGACTGCCTGAGCGACATGCCGCGCGAGATACGCGTGGTGGGATAGAGAATCGCGTACAACATACCGTCTGCCAAATCATGAAACCAATCTCTTTTGTTGTCCTTTGCCTTTTTCTTGCCTCCTGCGGGCCTGCGACTCCTGACATCACACCAATACCCAGCCTAGCGGAGTTGGATGTCGCCGAATATCCCCTGAAACAGCCGCCGGAACCGGAATCGACCTTGCTCTATTTCGCCGATTCCATCGAAGGCGACCCGCGCCTGCTCCACGCGGATGAACGCGCAAACAAATTCTACTTCGACAATTGGTACTGCGGCGTGGAGACGCAAAATCCGATGGCAATGTGCGCTACCCTGGGGGATGACGAACTGGTTGCCTGGGAAGAGTATGAAAACACCGGCTTCGGCCACGTCATTGTGACGCACAATGGGGCGGAAATCTACCGAATTGATCTTGGCCAGGGCAGCCCCATCTCGGCGTTGCAGCGACTGTGGACGTATGACGACCATTGGGCGCTTGAGACGGCCTATGTCACCCAGCGGACGGAAGGCAATACAATTTACAGCGACGTAATCGGCCATATCACGGTGGACGGCGAACTGCTCAATGTGCAGTACGGCTACGAAGAAGCCTTCGGTTTCCAGACCATCCGCGGCAAACCGTTCTACTTCTTCAAACGGGACGGCAAAATCAGCGCCAACTACGACGGCGTGGAAATCCCGCTTGACTATGATGAAGTCCCACACTACAACTGCTGCGGCTATGCTACGTTGAATCCATCCATGTTCCAGAATATGGTTGCTTTCTTTGTCCGCAAGGGCGAGACATGGTACTATGCTGAAATCGGTGTCTTCAGCCAGCCCTGACAGGGAACTCGATGATTGACAGCGTTCTCCAATACCTCGATTTGCTCGACTCCCAGCGCGAAGCCGCCTTCGCCGCTCTCGACGGTCTGACAGAGGAGCAAATCTGGCAGCGACCCGCGCCTCGAGAATGGTGCATCGGTGAAATCCTCGACCACAACGTGCGCCTGTTCGTCAGCATGCTGCCCGGCCTGCATTTTGGCTGGGCGGCCCTCGGCTGGTATGGCCGCTTGCGCCGCAACCGGCCCTATTTGGAGACAATCGAGAATATATACAAAAGGCCCTCCTTCCCCATGCGGATCAGTTTCCTGTGGACGCCGAAATACAATCCAAGGAAAGCCATCCCATTGGCAGCGCTCAAAATAGAGATGGAATCCGCCCACGCACGGATACATGCATACTATACTGGCAAGGACCAGGCTGTGCTCGGTAATATCTATGGCTATGACCCCGCTGTCGGCATTTTCAATCTCATCCAGGCGCTGAAAGTGAGCATAGACCACGACCAGTTACATTTCGATGATGTCATCAAGATGGCAGTGAGATTCAAAGGTGGCCAAACCGGATGAACACTGAAGAATTCCTCGCCAGCCTCGAGAGGATTCCCCACCTGCTGGATCTTGCCCGCCGGGAGGATGACATCCGCCGCTATCAAATCCAGATGGATTTGCGCCGACAATGCCGTCAGGAGAGTCGCCCTTTTCTCTATTCAATGCCCATGCGCCACCTGTACAACTGTCTGCTGTGTGGACAACAGGGGACCGACATCCTGCACGAATTGGAAGACCCGCGGCGTAAAACCAAAATTGAATTCCCGGAACTTGTCCTTCACCAGGCGCGTTTTCACGACATACCGCCCGGCGAAGAACTCGCTTCCTTCCTGGAAGACTGTTTGAAGGAGTTGAAATGACCCTGTCTCTTGTCATTCTTGTTTTCGTGGTAGTTATCCTTGCCGTTGCCATCGCGGCGGTTGTTTACACCGTCAGCCAGCATCACAAAGGAGAAATGCAGGCGCACTTGCGCGCCAAAGACTTTGTCGCCCGCCAGGCCAACGCGGTCTGGGCCTCGGCGACCATTGTCAGCGCGCGCGGCGGGATCATTGGCGGCGGGGAGGGCGGCGTCTCACAATGGGCGCGCTACGAACTCAGCCTGGAGGTTACGCCCCCGGGCGGCGCGCCCTACCATGCCCGCACGACCTGGCTGGTGGAAGTCGCCCAGATGTCCATGCTCCAGCAGGGACAGCAGCTCTCGGTCAAGATTGACCAGCAGGACCCGAAGACCGTCTATCCCAACGCCAGTTGGGCGAAATATGTCCCGGGATGATGAATGATGAGTTACTGCACATACCTCCGCGACCACCCGGAAGATACGCTCAATAAAACGTACCACGATACCGGGTACGGTTTTCCACTGGTGGACGACGCGGCGCTGTTCGAGCGCCTCATGCTGGAGGTCAACCAGGCCGGGCTATCCTGGACCCTCATCCTGAAACGCGCCTCCGAGTTCCACCGCGCCTACGACGGCTTCAACGTGGATGTTGGCGCGGCTTATGGCGAAGCGGACCTCGCCCGGCTGCTGGCAGACGCCGGGGTCATCCGCAACCGGCTTAAGGTCAACGCGGCGATCGAAAATGCGCGCCGCATCCAGGGTCTGCGAGCGGAGTTCGGCTCGTTCAAGGGCTGGCTGGACGCCCATCACCCGCGCTCGCTGGAGGAATGGACGAAACTCTTCAAGAAGACCTTCGTCTTCACCGGCGGGGAGATTGTCAATGAATTCCTGATGTCCACCGGATACCTGCCCGGCGCGCACGACCCGGATTGCCCGGTTTTTAATGAAATTGCCAGGCTCAAACCCGCCTGGATGAGAACGTAGGCGGCTGGAGGGGTTTCGATGAAGAAGAAATCATTTCTC
>JACQYE010000039.1 GCA_016208355.1 Chloroflexota bacterium
GGCAAAATTAACGTGTTCTGCAAGGTCGGTATCCTTTTTTAGGTGGGCTGCAGTGAAATACATGTTCTTGTAGCAGGCACTGCAGGGTGCAACAACGTCGAGCCCGGTCTTTTCAGCGATTGCCAGGTTGCGGGCGCAGAGAGTGTATGCTAATAGTTCGTCAATGTAGAAGTAAGTTGTAGCGCCGCAACAGTTCCAGTCGTCGAGTTCTTTGAGTTTAATGCCGAGTTTCTTGGTGGTTTCCAGTGCGGACAGGTGATAACTGACAGCCATTTTCTCAAGCGAGCAGCCCGGGAAGTATGCGTATTCTTTCATTCGAGTCCTCCCATCGGGATGATCCTGCCGATTATGCGCTTGAAATTATCGAGGCGTTTGATACGGGCAGGGAGGATCGGCAACCTTCCCTTGAGGAGGAGTTCCGTTGCGTTGGTAACTTCCTGGAGAAGTTCGCGCAAGCCAAAACTGAAGATGTAAGAAGGCGCCAGGATTGGCTCAAAGGAGCGGCCCCCGCGCACGATCATCTTCACGAAGGCTTCCGAGAACGTAGGACCAATCAGCCCCTCTTTGTGTTGACCCTTCCAAATGGAGTATCGCTTCAGGGCATACATCAACTCAGTGATATTGATATCCTGGGGACACCGTACAGTGCAGTGATAGCAGGAGGCGCAGTACCAGAAAGTATTGCTCTCAAGTACCTGCTCTTTCATTCCCTGATTGATCATGGCAATGATTTGGCGGGGCGTGTAGTCCATATAACCGGCCACGGGGCAGGTACCGGAACACGTTCCACACTGAATGCAAGTCTTGATTGGCTCCCCTTCGGCGGCGTATAAGAGGTTGGATACCTCTTGGCTGAATGATATTGTATCTGTCATGGGGTTAGCCTCTCTAAGTTGCCGGACAGGAGAAATAAGGGTTCTGCGGCAACAGGAAGATAGGTTTACTTCTTGCCGGCCTTCTTGGTCTCAGCGGTCAGAATCAGGCTGTTGACTTTTTCAATCAACATCTTGGGTTCTACTGGTTTCTCAACCAGTTCATCCACTTCCACGAAGCGGGGATGGATCGGTTCGCCGGGAAAGAGAAAAGCAATTTGCTCTCTCATGCCGGTGATAATTAACACGGGCATTTCCCGCAGTTTTACGTCTTTCCTGAGTTTACGTGCGATCATGATGCCCTCTGCGCCGCGACCCATCATGATATCGAGCAACAACAAATCGTATTGTTTGGTCTGCAAGGCATGTAAACCTTCTTTTGGATTGTAGGCAACCTCAACCTCAAACCCCGCGTTATCGAGGATTGCCTTAATACCTGCGACGAAATCCGGATCGTCGTCAATCATTAATAGTTTTTTGGTCATAATACGCCTCCATAAAGTAGTTCTTCAAGTTGCCCTGTACAGTGTTGGTTAAGCTTTTGATAAAGGCAAACTGACCACAAACGTAGTCCCTTTGCCCAATTCGCTTTCTACTGTGATTGAGCCACTATGGGCATCTACAATCTGGCGGCTGACAGCGAGGCCGATCCCCTGTCCGGTCATTGTCTGGCCGGACTTGGCCCGATAGAATCCCTCAAAGATGTGGGGAATATCTTCCTCCGAGATTCCAACACCGCTATCTCGTATCGAAACCAATAAATCGTTTTCTTTCACTTCAACGCTAATCGTGATTTTTGTGCCGTCCGGGGAGTATTTGATGGCATTGCCGATAATATTGACAAATACTTCTGAAAGGCTGAGACTGTCGCCTAAGATTGGACTCAGGGGTTCTCTAATGTCTGAAACAATTTCAATATTTTTCCTGGTAGCATATGGTTCCATGCTTTCCAGCGCGCCAGACAGAGGGGCAGTTATGGAAATTGGCGCAAAACCTGCTTTTAGTTTGTCGATATCAACCGAAATCACTCGTAACCATGAGTTGATGAGTTTGATAAGTTCGTCAATCCTGATCTTGATTCGTTCCAGTTTTTCTTTTTGTTCATTGTTGAGCATGCTGGCGAGTTCATATTCGAGAACAAAAAGGTTCTGCTGGACTGCTCCCAGAGGGGCCTTTAATTCGTGAGAGACAATGGAGGCGAATTGCTCCCTTAACATTTCTTTTTCCCTGCGGAGGGCGATGGTTTCCAGGACAAGTTTCCGTCTCTCGATGCCTCTGCGGGTGATTAACCGGAATTCGTCCGGGGTGAAGGGTTTGGGCAGGAAATCATAGGCGCCCTTTTTCATGGCGTCAACGGCGGAACCAACCGTGGCAAAACCGGTAATAACAACGGTGACAATGGTCGGATCAATCTCGTGGATTTTGTCGAGTACGTCGAAGCCGGAGATGCCCGGCATTTTCAGGTCAACAAATACCAGGTCCGGTTGGAATTCCTTGGCGAGATTCAGTCCTTCGGTTCCATTGGCAGCGGTCGCGAGTTTATAACTGCTGCCCTTCAAAATTTGAGTGCAGGAGTCCAAGACGACTTCTTCGTCATCTATAATCAATATCTTGGAGTTATTTTTATTTTCCATTCGCAGTACCAGTGCTAGACATTGTCAGCGGAAAACTGACTATAAACGTCGTGCCTTTTTCCAATTCGCTTTCGACGTACAGGTTCCCTTTATGCTCTTTCACGATCCCGTAACTGATTGCCAAACCGAGGCCTACGCCATGACCAGTCTCTTTGGTAGTGAAGAACGGGTCGAAAATCTTACTGATGTTTTCTTCGGTGATGCCATGGCCGGTATCTTGTACTTTGATTTCGACAATTCTCTTTTTCCGGTTATGCCTGGTTGTGAGGGTCAACTTGCCATTACCGTCCATGGCTTCCGCCGCATTAATAATCAGGTTGAGAAACACCCTCTCAACTTGCGACGGGTCCAGGATGACCCTGGGCAGATTGTCGTCCAGATTCCAGACGATTTTGA
This sequence comes from Chloroflexota bacterium, assembly GCA_016208355.1. Classification (GTDB taxonomy): domain Bacteria; phylum Chloroflexota; class Anaerolineae; order Anaerolineales; family Villigracilaceae; genus UBA877. The sequence continues at coordinate 2,903 of JACQYE010000039.1, forward strand.
TATTTTGAAAAAGTGCCTGTTTCTCAACTAATGAGACGCAGCCTTGTAGCAACGCATTTATGTTGCATGGCGTCTTGTCGGGTTTTTTCTGGCGGGAAAAGTCGAGTAACCCGCGGATGATGTCCCGGCAGCGGTTGGCCTGTACAACGATCTTTTGAAGGTTCGCTTTTGCATCATCCTTGCACGCATCATCCTCAAGGAGCAGATAAGAATAAGTAACGATCCCTTGAAGGGGGTTATTCAGTTCATGCGCCACATTTGCAGACAGTTGCCCGATCAGTGCCAGCCTCTCTGATTCCATTATTTTCTTTTTGGCGTATTCTTTCAATTTTTCGTCGCGGTCTTTTAAGGCCGTGGCCATAATATTGAACGTATCTGCCAGGTCACCAAGTTCATCATTGGAAACCTTGCTGACCTTGGCCTCCAGATTGCCATTTGCCAGTTGTTTTGAAGCTGTGACAAGGTTTTTGATCGAAGAGGAGATGCCTCTTGAAATCAACAGCGCAATGAAAATAGCGAGAACAACGCCGGTAAAGGTGATACCGGAAAAGACCAGTACAGCCCGATTGTTAATGTCCGAATATTTCTGTTCCAGGATGCCAACATAAAGTATGCCTACAATCTCGTTATCAATACTCATAATTGGCTCGTAGGCCGATATATACCAATCATTAACAACGTATGCGCGCCCTACCCACTGCTCTCCTTTTACAACTACCTGCTCATAAACGTCTGCGGCGATCCTTGTACCTATTGCTCGAGAACCATCGTTGTTGCTCACGTTTGTAGATATTCTCACATCGTTTTGAAAGATCGTTGCTGTGCCAATATCTTTGCCTTTGTAGACTGCACCTTGAAAGACGGTCTGCTTAACATCGTCAACAATTTCATAGTTCCGGTTCAATAGCGTTCCAGCGTAGACAATTCCTATCAGGTCACCATTATCGCCGAAGACGGGGACTGCTGCCATTAACATCATCCCAGCTGTTTCTTCGGTCTCAGCCCGGGGGATTGCCATCGGGGTATCAATAAAGACAAAGCGCGCCTGCTCAGCCAGTTGTGGCGATTCGCTCTCCAGGTCATCGGCGGACATGATTACCGTGCCTGCCGCGGGCGCTTTCGTGCTCATGACTGTGCTGATCAATGCCTTTTCGCTCTGATCGTCGCCTTTTTGATCCGGGTTATTCGTTCTCAGAACCACGATACCGTTGTTGTCGGTGAAAGTCAGAATGTCCAGGCCTTCGTTTATTTTGAAGCGTACCAGTTCATCAACATAGCCCAGGTCAACATCCTCTTCCAGTAATATGTTTTCTATAAAGGTTCTGACAGCTGTGAACTCAACTGCTTGACTGACTTGATCCAACTTGGCCTGGTAGATCAATCGTGCCGTATTTAGATCGTTTCGAACTCTCTCTTCGGCCTCGGCGACGATCAGGTTTGAAATTGTTTCTACACCGACAACTGTGAATAGTAGACCGCTAAGAGCAAGGATGACCACAAGATTCAAGGATAATCTGGTGGCAATTGAACTCCTGACGCCACGTTTCAGACGAGAGCCTAAATCCAGCAGAACTCTCCTTGTTTTAGCCATAATTCTTCGCAGAGTCTTTGTCAGCCTCTTCGGACAGATCTGAATTTTCTACAATGCCTCATACACCAACTCAATCAGGTCTTTGACAACAAGTTTTTGTTCGTGTCCGGTGGTTTTGACGGCATCTTTATACATCGTGTAGTCTTTTGGGCAGGCAACAATGAGGACTTGCACACCGTCCACAGATACCGCTTCCCGAATACGCGATTCGCTCGGCCTCTCCTTGACCTCTTTCTCTTCCATCCAAATTCGCCCTCCGCCTGCACCGCAGCAGAAAGCCCGTTCGCGGTGACGAGGCATCTCGGCCAGTTCGCAGCCCGTGGCTTCGATAACCCGGCGCGGGGCGTCGTAGATACCGTTGTAGCGACCAAGATAACACGGGTCGTGATAGGTGACTTTGTATCCCAGTTTCTTGCTGAATTTGACCTGGCCGGAAGAGATCATCTTATCCAGTAATTCGGCATAGTGCAGAACCGCGGGACGGCCATTGCCGTTATCCGGGTATTCGTTTTTTAGGGTGTTGTAGGAGTGCGGATCGGTCGTGACGATGGTCTGGAACTTTACCTTCGACAGCACCTGGCTGTTCTTCTCGACCAGCATCTCGAACAATCCTTCCTCACCAACGCGCCGGACATCATTACCGGCATTGCGCTCGCTATCATAGAGAATGCCGAAGTTCAGGCCGGCCTTCTGGAACACGTCGGCGGTCTTGCGGGTGACATCGGTTAGCGTGGAGTTATAGGATGCGTAATCGCCTACGAACCAGAGATAATCAACAGCCTCGCGCCGGGCGTCCTTGACAGCGGGCTGCAGGCCCATTGTCCACTTCGCACGCATCCGGTCCGATTGGCCGAAAGAGTTGCCGTAACGACCCAGGTTGGCGAGGGCGTCCTGGAGCATTTTGTCCATGTTGCCCTGGTCAACGAGATGGCGGCGCATGTCCACGAAGGCGGTGACGTGGTCAATGAAAGCCGGGCAGACCTGGACGCAGGCGCGGCAAGTGGTGCAGGCCCACAATTCGTCCGTGCTGACTACGCCGCCGTGCAGGGCGCGGCCATTGGCTTTTTCCCAGAGATGGGCGTCCAGTTTGACCAGCATGTTGCGGGGCGAAAGAACTTGAGCGCTGGCATAAGCCGGGCAGACATCCTGGCAGCGTCCACAGCGGGTGCAGGACTCGAAGTCGAGCAATTGTTTCCAGGTGAATTGTTTCCACTCTTTCACGCCCATGCCCCCGTCCATCACTGCCGGTGCGAGCGCCCCGGCAGGTTTCAGGGAACGGAAATAGATGTTGAGCGGTACGGAGAGGATGTGGAACAGTTTGGTAAAAGGTTCAGCGGGAAGTTTTGCAGGCGGGAGGGACGGGAAATATAGCGACGGTAGATCGCCATGCAAAGCCCGGCGATAACCAACAAGCCGAGAATGTCCAGGATCAATTCGTAGACAACGTATATCCAGCCGGTCAGGATCTGGAATCCAAAGAACAGGTGGGTGACATCCCAGTCAATGGTCGCCAGGGCAGTACCGATGGCAAGGACGAGCATCCCCCAGAAAATGGTGAAGTGCATCAGTCCGGGATACTTCTCTTCCAATGTGCGGCGCTGGCCAAAGACCTGCGTAACGATGGACCATAAACGTGCTCCAAAGTTGCCGGGTCGTTTTTCAGACCGGCCTTTTCGCCAGCGCAGGACACGGCGGGTGACGCCATATAGAAAGACGATCGCCGTGAGCAGCGCCAGGATGTACTGCGCTGTTTCCGCCCAGTGCGGGATGTTCCAGAAAGTATCTCGGATAGGCATGTCCCTTGCTCCCTTGAATCAGTCTTATTTGGCCTGTTTGACTTTTTCGGTCAGCACAGGGATCAGGTCGAACATGTCAACAGTGGTACCGTATTTTGCGATGTTGAAAATGGGTGCATTCGGGTCAGTGTTGATGGCGATGATGGCTTCGCTTTCACCCATTCCCTCGACGTGTTCCGGCGCACCGCTGATGCCCAGCGCCAGGTAGATCTTGGGCTTGACACGTTTTCCGGACTTGCCGACCAGACGCGTGGTCGGCATCCAGCCCTGGTCCACCACCGGGCGGGAGGCGCTGACTGCGCAGCCCAGCGCGGCTGCCAGTTCGTTCGCAAGTTCGATATTGTCTTTGTTTTGGATACCGCGTCCAACGGACACGAGCATGCTTTCCTTGGCGATATCCACATCGCTGGTGTCTGGCTCGATGTATTGTTTCAGCGTAACGCGCAAACCTTCCAGCGTGGGCGCACTGACCGTTGTGAGTGCGGGCGCTTGAGCGCTCTGTCCAAGTTCAGACTTGTATCCGCCTGGCACCATGGTGACGAGCGCGGCCGGACCGGGCAATTCGCCTTCTGCCATGATCTTCCCGCCGCAGATCTGACTGACGTATTTTCCGTCCGTGGTAAACGCGCGGCAGGAACTGACAACCGGTGTCCCCAGTTTCGCCGACAGCCCGCTGGCGATGTCCATGCCAATGGAACTGTGCCCGAAAATGACTGCGCGCGGCGAGTGTTCCTGGATCAACCCGGCCAGAGCAATCTGATAGGCATCTGAGGTGAACTCAGCCAATGCCGCGTGATCCATGTACAATACTTTGTCCGCTGCGAGGTTGCTGGCCAAGCCCTGGGCATTGTGGCCCAGAAGTACGGCCGTAACATTCCCGCTGGTGCTCTGGGATAACTGGCGTGCTCCAGCCAGCATCACGTAAGAAGTATCTGATACCTGGCCTCGCAAGTGCTCGATAACGACAAAAATATCCTGGCTCATGGCTGCCTCCCGCTCACAGGGTGCCTAGTTCTTTGAAAATTCCAACGAGTTTATCGGCCACTTCGTCCGCTCCACCTTCGAGCATGGTCGCGCGTTCTGCAACCTCAGGCTGGAACATGCGGCTGACTGCGGTCCCGCCAGACGGGTCCAGACCCGAAACTGGTCTCTCCTCGATCTTAGCCGTGCCCATTACTTGGCGGATCTTGCTGTAAGCGACGTAACGCGGCGGTTGTTCCGAGGCCTGGATACCCAGCACGGCCGGGAGCTTGACCTCGACTTCGGCCACCAGCCCGCCGCTGTATTCCTTGCGGGCGACGACTTTATCGCCAGTGACCGTCAGCCCGGCCACGTAACCGACATAGGGCAGGCCGAGGAGTTCCGCCAGGAGAGGTCCTACCGAACCGTCCAGGTCGTTGTGCGCCTGGACGCCGGTGAGGATCAAATCGGGCTGTAATTCTTTCAATAGGTCAGCATAGACGCGCGCAAGGGCGTGATTATTTGCGCTGCTGAAATCGCCGGTGAGCTTGATGAGTTGGTCGGCGCCTTTTGCGGCCGCTGCGAAGAGGAAGTCGTCTGCCCCTTCTGATTCGATGGTCGTCACTGCGACCTGGCCACTCCCCCGCTCCTTGAGAAGAATGGCCTGCTCAACGGCATGGTCATCGAATTCGTTGATGATAAGCCGCAACCAGGTTGTGTCCAGCGCGGCGCCGCCTGGATCAATGGTGAGTTCCTCCACCAGGTCGGGTACGAATTTGACAGGAACTGCTATTTTCATTGCTTCTCCTCCTAGAGGCCCATCGCCTCGGCGAGTAATTCAGCGATTTCTCTTACTTTCAATTGACTGGCATTTTGGATGGTCTTGATGGCATCCTCGAAGCGCGGCGGCTCGTAGGGGCAGCCCACAGCGAGTATCTCTGCGCTGGCCACCACGGCCTCGCGCACCCGCCATTCGGAGAGGCGGGTATGCGCCTTTTCCCACTGGAAGCCATCCAGCCACATTCCTCCTCCTCCGCCGCCGCAGCACAAACTGTTGAGGCGTTGGTGGGACATTTCCACCAGTTCGATGCCAGGAATGGCTTTCAAGAGAGCGCGCGGCTCGTCGAAAATGCCGTTGACGCGGCCCAGGTAGCACGGGTCGTGATAGGCAACTCGGGCCTTGATTTCGTTCTTCAGAAGGGGCTTGATTTGTTCTAGCCGTTCGTACAGGAACTGCGTGTAATGCTTCACCGGATGGGAGATGCCCAATGCCGGGTATTCATTTTTTAGGGCGTTGAACGCATGGGGATCTGTGGTGATAATTTCATTGAACTTGTAACGCTTGAAGATCTGACCGTTTTTTTGCGCCATCATCTCGAACAGGCCGCGTTCGCCTGCCAGCCGTTGGGAATCGCCGTCGCTGTTCTCCTCCGGCCCCAAAATGCCGAACTTTATCCCGAGTGCATTGAGTACTTTGGCAAGTGCACGGGTGGCTGATTGCATACGGGAATGGAATGACGCGTAATCGCCAACGAACCACAACACGTCCACCGGCTGTCGGGTTTTGCCGAGGATGTTCACTTCCGGTTGCAGGCCGAGGGTCCAATCCGCCCGCTTGCGGGGCGATTCTCCCATCGGGTTGCCATAACGCTGTGTGTTTTCAAGGGCGGCTTGGAGTTCGGTGGGAATGTTCCCGGCCAGCAGCATTTCTTCTTTCGCGCGGGTCATCAGCGCGGCTGTAATTGGTATGTTGGAAGGGCAGAACGCCGAGCAGGCGTTGCAGGAAACGCACATCCAGACACTGTCAGCCTTGATCACTTGGTCGAAGATCTCGGCGCGCAGTGCGCCAATCATTTTCCCCGGTGGGAATTTCATGATGTAACCGAACGGGCAGATGCCGCTGCAAGTGCCGCATTGCAGGCAGGTGCGAATCCGTTCGCCGTTGGTTAATTCATACAAACTGGCAAAGAATGTCTTGCTTAAAGAGGAACTTACTGGGGATAGCGTAATCTCCAAGCGACACCTCCGAAATGTAACGAGACTTTACGGCGAACGCAATCTTTCTTGTTGGCATTAGTATGTGATTTTTGGGACAAATACGCCAGTATAGTTAGTCACGGTTTTGGGTGATTAACTTCCTTTGTAAATATCCGTTTGACAGGCCGTATATGTAAGCCTCGTTCTATGAGTCGGAGGGTTTATATCAAGTGGATTTCCAATCATCTTGGGAAATTTCACTGTCTTGCGCTGGTATAATCGGACAACTTGACTAAAAAGGAGATCACGTTATGAACTTCGCCATGTGGCGTAAAGCCCTTACTGTTATTCCGGATGTCTCGAAAGAAGAATGGGACGCGCTCGATATCATCTCAAAATGGTTGATCGCCACCCGCGCCGCGGTGCTGGTGATGACTTTTCTCTCGGCGGTCCTGGCCGGATTGTTTGCCCTCCACGATGGTTACCCGGTAAACCCGCTGGCCTGGCTGGTGCTGACCCTGGGCCTGATCCTCGCTCATGCGGCCAACAACATCTTCAACGATTACACCGATTATGTACGTGGCGTGGACAAGGACAACTACTTCCGTACCCAGTACGGACCTCAGCCAGTTGCTGACGGTTTGCTGACGAAGCGCCAGCACCTGACCTATTTCGCTATCACCGGTCTGCTCGCCCTGACTTGCGGCCTGTTCCTCATCCTGACGAATGGCAATGACCCGGTCATCTGGCTCCTGCTGGGGCTGGGTGCGGTCTTTGTGCTGTTTTACACTTGGCCGATGAAGGGGCTGGCGATGGGTGAGATTGCAGTTCTTATTGTCTGGGGTCCGCTGATGATTGGCGGCGGCTATTATGTTCTGACCGGACAATGGGTCTGGAACGTGGTCTGGGCCAGCCTGCCTTACGTATTGGGTGTGACCACTGTTATCTTCGGCAAACATATTGACAAGCGTTCCATTGACAAGGCCAAGAAAATCTTCACCCTGCCGGTGGTCATTGGCGAGAAAGCTGCCCGCTTTGCTGTGCTGGCGATGATGGTCGCCCCCTACCTGTTGGTTATATACCTGGTGGTAATCCGTTACTTTACCCCGGTGACGCTGGTTGTCTTTCTCGCTGTACCGCAATTCCTGAAAATTTACCCGCAGTTCCTCAAGCCTAAACCAGAGACTCGCCCCGAGGGCTTCCCGGAAGGACAGGGCGGCTGGCCGCTCTACTTTGCCCCGCAGGCTTTTGTCAACAACCGGGCTTTCGGCATGTGGTTCATGCTCGGCCTGATCGCGGATGTTGTATTGCGACTGGTTCTGCCGAATTTCTGGATGTAGTCCAATCCTCCCGCAGACTTCAAGCCTGCGGGAGGATATCGTTTTTTTTGGAGGCTCTCATGCGCCCGGACTGGGATTCATACTTCATGAAAATAGCCTATGCTGTCTCCGAACGCAGCACCTGTGACCGCGCCTTTGTCGGCTGTGTGCTGGTGCTGGAGAAGCGCATCCTCACCACTGGCTTCAACGGGTCGCCTGCCGGCCAGCCGCATTGCGACGAATCCGGTCACCTGATGGTGGACGGGCACTGCGTCCGCACCATCCATGCTGAGACGAATGCCATCATCCAGGCTGCCCTGCACGGCGTCTCTACCAAAGGCGCCACTTGCTATGTCACCCACCTGCCATGTATCAATTGTACGAAAGCACTTATCAATGCCGGCATCGTTCGGCTGGTTTACAGCGTTGCCTACCGTACCGATGAAAACGCCATGAACTTTCTCAAAACAGCGAATATCGAGATTTGCCAGAAAGAATACACGCCATAAACACATCTGCCTTCCAAGGCCCGGCCTTTCGCTAGCCGGGCTTTTTGTTATTTGTTCTGGGACGCGGGTATAATTGCGCCCGGAGGATCATTCATGGAAATTACCTGGTTCGGACATTCCTGCTTCCGCCTGACCGAGCGCGGCCTCGCCGCTGTCGTCACTGACCCATTCGACAGCGATGCCGTCGGTTATGAACCGCTCAGACTCAAGGCGGATATCGTCACCGTCAGCCACGACGCGCCGGGCCATAACTTCACCAGCGCGGTTAAAGGAACCAGCCATGTAATAGACGGACCGGGAGAATTCGAGATCGGCGGCGTTTTCATTACCGGCGTCCAGACGGACGGTTCCGGGAAGAAAGCCGCCGATAAACCCCGCAATACGCTTTATGTATTCGATTATATGGGTATTACAGTTGCCCACCTTGGCGACCTGCGCTCCGTTCCCACCCAGGCTGAGATCGAAGCCCTCGGCACGGTTCACGTGGCGCTCGTCCCGGTTGGAGATGGCGGAAGCCTGAATGCTGCCAAGGCCGCAGAAGTCGTCAGCCTGCTGGAACCCAGCATTGTCATCCCAATGCACTATTACACTCCTGCCGCCAAAGTGACCCTCGACCAGCTGGAAAAATTCCTGAAAGAGATGGGCTTGCACGAAGCCGAAACTGTCGCCAGCCTGAAGGTGAGTAAATCCTCCCTGCCAGACGAGACCAAGGTCATCGTCCTGAATTACCAGAAGGAATAAACCTGGTTGGAAACCCCCGTCAAGCTCCTTCTAACTTGGGACATCTCCCCCGACCACGAACAGGACTATTTCGAGTTTGTCCTGGGCGAGTTCGTTCCAGGCCTCCAGCGACTCGGCCTCCAGCCGTCCGACGCCTGGGCCACTGTTTATGGAGAATACCCCCAGATCCAGGTCAGTGTGCTCGCTTCCTCGCTTGACACTGCCCGCCATGCCATCAACTCCGATGGCTGGCGCGATCTGCATGACAAGCTCTTTGCCCTCGTGCGCAACTATACCTGCAAGATTGTCCCGGCGCGCGGCGGCTTTCAATTCTGAACTCACTGGTTATTGCTGGTGACTGTATATTGCTCGCTGGCTACTCGTGAATCCCCTCGCTGAAAAACTTTTGGATTGGTACGCGCGAAACGCCCGTCAACTTCCCTGGCGCGGCGATCCTGACCCGTACGCGGTCTGGGTCTCGGAAATCATGCTCCAGCAGACGCGGGTGGAGACGGTCATCCCGTACTTCGAGCATTGGATGAAGCATTTCCCGTCTGTGCAGGAAATGACAGAGGCTACCGAACAGGACGTGCTTGCACTCTGGGAAGGACTTGGCTACTACAGCCG
>JACQYE010000093.1:0-16520 GCA_016208355.1 Chloroflexota bacterium
AGGGCGCGCAGGGCGGCCAGGTTTTGCGCCAGCCCGACTGCGACGATGATTTCGGCCAACTCGGCAGCGGTCTTGACGGCCATCAGTTTGAGGGCGGCCTTCGCGCCCGGATGGACCTTGGTCGCCCCGCCGACGATGCCGACGGCCATCGGCATTTCCAGCGTGCCGACCAGATTGCCGTCCGCGTCCTTGCCCCATGTGGAGAGACTGGTGTAACGTCCGTCACGCGCGGCATAAGCGTGCGCCCCGGCTTCGATGGCGCGCCAGTCGTTGCCGGTGGCAATGACCACCGCGTCCACGCCGTTCATGATGCCCTTGTTATGGGTGGCGGCGCGGTAGGGGTCGGCGGCGGCGAAAGCCCAGGCCTCGAGAATCCCGTCGCGGACGCGTTCGCCGGAAAAATCGTCGAAGGCCAACTCTTTCACCGGGATCTTGCAGCGCACGCGGGCGAGACGCCGGTCCGCCAGGTTGGAGAGAATCCGCAGGTGGACGCGTCCGCCCGTGATCTCTTCCACGCGCGGGGCAAGTTTTTCGCAGGCCGTGTTGACCGCGTTGGCGCCCATCGCGTCGCGCACGTCGTAGATCAGGTGAACCACCAGGAACGGGCCGATGGAAGTATCGGAGAGCACGCGCACTTCCAGGTCACGCGCCCCGCCGCCAAGTTTCTTCAGGATTGGGTCTATCTCGTCCGCGGCAGCCAGAAGTTCGGCCTTGTGTTCCAAAATTGCCAGCCGCGCCGCCTCGACGTTGACCACGTCCAACACTTGCATCTGTCCGATCATGTGGGGTTCGCTGGTCGTGGCGGTGAATCCGCCCCCCGCACGCGCGAGTTTCGCCATGAACGACGCCCCGGCAATCACCGACGGCTCCTCGATGGTCATCGGGACGAGCACCTCGCGTCCGTTGACGACGAAGTTCAGCCCGATGCCGAGCGGCAGGCCGAAGGTCCCGACCGCGTTTTCGACCATGTGGTCGGCCTGGTCCGCTGACAAGTTTTCTGTCTGGAATGCAGCAAGTTCATCGGGGGACAATCCGGCGGCTTCGGCCAGGCTGTCCAGCCGTTTGTCCAGCGGCAGGTTGTAGAATCCGGGGATGCGGGAAATAGGCATGGGGTTATTTTATGCGCTGGTTCTGGCAAAACCTATCAAACTTGGCGAATTCGGACATCTAGAGTAGAATTACCGCCGAGGTGTCCCCATGCTCTTGACGCGCGAAGAACTGCAAGAGAGACTGATTGCATTGCACCGGGCGAGCCTGGAGCTGGTTAAAAATATATCACTCGAAACGCTCCTGGAGCGTATTGCGGCGTTAGCCTGTGAGCAGGCCGGGGCGCGTTACGCCGCGGTGGGGGTCTTGGACGACGACGGTAAACTCAAACAGTTCATCACGGTCGGGATGACGACCGAGGAAGTCAAGCGCATCCCCCACCCGCCGCGCGGGGAAGGGCTGATCGGCGCGCTGATGCGCGGCGACAGCGACAACATCCGCCTCCCGGAGATCTCCGCCGACCCGCGCAGCGTGGGCTTCCCAAGCGGCCACGCCGAGATGCACTCCCTCCTGGGTCTGCCCATCCGGCTGGGCAAGCGCCAGTTGGGGCAAATCTACCTGACTGAAAAAGAAGGCGCCCCGGAGTTCACTTCCGACGATGAGATGATCATCGAGATGCTGGCCGCCTATGCCGGGGTCGCCATCGAAAACGCCCGCCTTTACGAACAGTTGAAGGACCACGATAAAGAATTGGCGCGCCGCAACGACGAACTGGCGCTCCTCAACCAGGTCGGTTCGGCGATGGGTTCTTCGCTCGAACTGGATGAGATTCTGAACAAGACCCTGGCTTTGCTAATGGCGCATTTCAAGGTGGAGGCCGGGGAAATCTTCCTGAAGGAAGAAGACGGCGAGACCCTGCGCCTCACCCTGCACCGGGGGGAGGCCGCCGAAGCGTTCTGGACCCGCAACCGGTTCAAGGTGGACGAAGGGATGATCGGCAAGGCTGCCGAGACGCGCACTCCGGTCATCAGCAGCCACCTCGAGCGCGATGACCCGGCAGTGCGCCAGGCTGTTGTGGAGGCCGGGTTCAAACAGATCGCCTGCATCCCGCTGACGGCGCGCGGCGCGGTGGTGGGTGTGCTGACTCTCGCCACCCGAAATCGCAAAGCCTTCTCGCACAATGAGGTCCAGTTGCTGGTCTCGGTAGGTTCGGGAGCCGGGACGGCCATCGAGAACGCCCGCCTGCATTACAACGCCCGCCGCCTGGCCGTGCTGGAAGAACGCGACCGCATCGGCATGGACCTGCACGACGGCGTCATCCAGTCCATTTACGGGGTGGGGCTTTCGCTCGAAAATGCCCGCCTGTTGCTGCGTGAAGACCCCCAGATTGCCGAAGAACGCCTCAACAAGGCAATGGAAGACCTCAACCATACCATCCGCGATATCCGCAACTACATCCTCGACCTGCGTCCGCGCCAGTTGCGCGGTGAAAGCCTGGTGGACGGACTGGGACGGCTGGTGGCCGAGTTCCGCCAGAATACCAAGATGGAGGTCTCGCTGGCCGGGCCGAAAAACGAATTCCTCAACGACCTGCCGCAGACCAATGCCATGGCGCTATTCCATATCTGCCAGGAAGCCCTGGCCAATATTGCCAAACACGCCAACGCCGGCAAGGTTTCCATAGACTTGTGGACAACATCCGATCGCGTCCTGCTCGAAGTCAGCGACGACGGGCGCGGGTTCGAGCAGGACGTTGTCAGCAAGACAGTCGGTCACGGCTTGGCCAATATGCAGTCGCGCGTCGCGGCCGTGAGCGGCGACCTGGACATCACCTCGACTCCCGGCGAAGGGACGACCATTCTCGCCTGGGTGCCGCGCGCCTCGACCGCCAGCGCGGCCTAAGTTACCGGTTTGCGAAGGCCGAAACGCAAGAACCGGCGTTTCACAAAACATCAACCCTGCCTCTCTTGACAAGACGTTTATTTAAGGTTAATGCTCCCTGGAGTAGTAGGTGTGCAAGTGGAATTTCTAACCCCCATATATGGGTTTTTAAGATAGCGTAGGTTTTTCGTATGGTAGAAACCCCTCCTTTCTGCTAGAATACTTATAGCGTCAAGAAGGGGCAGCACCCCTCCCCGTAAGGTTAAAGGTACAAATCGCCCAAAAGAATAGGTTCCCGCTGTGCAGGCAGCGGGTTTCTGTCCCTGTACCCAGACGCCGACCCATCGCACTTTTGGAGGAGAGAATATGGACGCCGTACAAGCCTGGCAGTCGGCCCTTGGCCAGCTCCAGATGGAGATGCCCAAAGCATCTTTCGACACCTGGGTTCGTGACACCAGCCTCGTTGCCTATGAAGATGGGCAATTTACCATTGGTGTACATAACGCCTACGCCCGCGACTGGCTGGAAAACCGCCTTTCCAGCACTGCAACCCGCTTGCTGATGGGCATTATGAACCGGGACGTTGACATCCGGTTTGTTGTCAATTCAAATGGGAACACCGGATCGGCGTCGGACCCGGAACCGGCCGCGGCGGAAGAGACCTCCCCGGAAACCCTGTCCGCCTCCCGGGGTCCGAAAAGCGTCACGCTTAACCCCCGCTACACCTTCGATAATTTTGTTGTCGGCGCGAACAACCGCCTGGCGCACGCCGCCGCGCAGGCTGTTGCGGAACACCCCGCCACCGCTTACAACCCACTTTTCCTTTACGGCGGCGTTGGGCTGGGCAAGACTCACCTCCTGCACGCCATCGGCAATTCCTGCCAGGAACGCGGGCTGAACGTTCTATATGTCTCCTCCGAAGAGTTCACCAACGACTTGATCAACGCCATCCGCACCCACGCCACCCAGGCCTTCCGCGAAAAATACCGCTCCGCCGACGTTTTGCTGGTGGATGACATCCAGTTCATTGCCGGGAAGGAATCCACCCAGGAAGAATTCTTCCACACTTTCAACACCTTGCACGGGCAGAACAAGCAGGTCATCGTCTCCTCCGACCGGCCGCCCAAATCGCTGATCACACTGGAGGAACGCCTGCGCTCGCGCTTCGAGTGGGGCCTCACCGCCGACATACAACTGCCCGATTTCGAGACGCGCCTGGCCATCCTGCGCATCAAATCTGAGCGGCTGGGTCGCAGCGTACCCCCGGAGATCATGGAACTCATTTCCCATCGCGTCCAGTCCAATATCCGCGAACTGGAAGGCGCATTGAACCGCATCATAGCATTCTCCGAACTGAGCGGCATGGCCCTCACCCCGCAACTTGCCGACGTGGCTCTGGCCGACCTTCTGCCCCAGCGCGGCGACGTGAAACCCGGCGCGGTGGTGGACGTGGTGGCCAGGTCCTTCAACCTGTCGGTGGACCGTCTGCTCTCTGCCGAGCGCACGCACGACGTGGCCCTGCCCCGCCAGATCGCCATGTACCTGATGCGCGAGACCAACCTTGCCCTGCCGCAGATCGGGCAGGCGCTGGGCGGGCGTGACCACACCACAGTCATGTACGCCTGCGAGAAAGTTGCCGACCTGTTGGAGCGCGACGACAAGGTGCGCCGCCAGGTGGTGCAGATTCGCCAGCAGTTGTACGCCTGATTATTCCTTGCTTTGAATCACCCTGCCCCAGCGCAATGCTGGGGCAGGGTTGTTAATGACTAGCCTTCCATAAAGTAAGCAGGTAAAAGCGACTCTTCTGGTTCAGGGCTTCTCCAGCCCGTGCGCTTCCAGTAGTTTCTCGTCCCCCAGCAATTCCTGTGTCGGCCCATCGGCAACGATGCGGCCCTCGTCCATGACGACCATGCGCGGCAGGAGTTCGCGCGCCATTGCCAGGTCGTGGCTGGAGACGAGCATGGTCAGCGGCAGGCCGCGTAACAGGTTGATGAGCGCGCGCCGGGCGCGCGGGTCGAGACCCGCCGTCGGCTCGTCCAGCACCAGGATTTCGGGTTCCATCGAGAGGACTGTCGCAATGGCAATACGCTTCTTCTCGCCGGTGCTGAGGTGGTGCGAGACGCGCCTGGCATAGTCGCTCATCCGCACGGCGGCCAGGGCCGAGGTCACGCGCCGCTCGACCTCCGCAGGCGGGAGTCCCTGGTAGAGCGGGCCAAAGGCCACATCGTCAAAAACTGTCGGGGAAAACAACTGGTCGTCCGGGTTCTGGAACACCAGCCCTACCGCCGCCCGCACCCGCCCCAGGTTTTTCTGCTCGACAGGCAGGCCGCAAACGGTCACCTGCCCATCGCCCTTGAGAATCCCGTTCAGGTGCAGGATGAGCGTGGATTTGCCCGCACCGTTCGGCCCCGCCAGCGCCACTTTCTCGCCAGGGGAAATCCGCAGCGACACGTCCCGTAAAGCAGCATGGCTGTCGGGATAGGAAAACGAGAGATGGTCAACTTCAATCGAATGGTGCATGTCAGCCCCAGAAAAGGACACCGAGCAGGAGAAGCAGGAAGAGCATCCCCAGCCCGGAGCCCAGCGCCAGCCAGGCGGCCGGTTTGACCGACGACAGGGGCAAGGCGCGGACTTCGCCGTCGTAGCCGCGCGCGGCCATCGCCATATAAATCCTGTCGGAGCGCTCGAAGGCCCGCAGGAACAGGCTGCCGGCCATGCCCCCGGCCACACGCGCCCGCCAGGCCACACTCCCCCCGGACCGGGAGCCTGCCCTGAGCCTGGGCGAAGGGCCTGTTGCCGCGCGATGACCGGAACGCGCCGCCCGGGCGCGCATCAGGCGCATGGCCTCGTCCACCAGCACAAACAGGTAGCGCCACATCAATCCGAACATGGCCACGAGCAGGCGCGGGATGCGGATGGCGCGCATGGCCTGGAGCAAGTCAGGGAAGGGCGTGCTGGAGGCAAGTACAATCGCAGCCTGGACGGATAGCCAGGATTTCAGCGCCACACTGAGAAAGCGCGCCAGCCCCTCGGCGTAGCCGGTCAGGGTAAGGGAGCCGATGGAAAAGGAGAAAAGCGCGGTCTGCCCGTTGGTAAAAATAACCGGGAATGCCGCCAGCACGAACGGCAGGGCCAGGCTGGCGCGCTTCAACACATACCTAACCCCCAGGCTGGAGAGAATCTCCACCGAGAGCATCGCGGCCAACAAAAGGATATAGACAGGCCAAGCCGCGATGGGCGTCAACGCCGCGGTCAGGATGTAGGCCAGGGTCAGCACGAATTTCACGCGTGGGTCGAGCGCGTGGATCGGACTGGTGCGCGGCCGATAGGGGTCGAGGAAGTGTACGTGCATGGTAGACGACATCCGCCTGATGGATCAGGACGATTTCTTCCGCCGCAGGAAGGCTACTCCCAGCGCCACACCAAAGACAATGGCCACACCCACAATTCCAGCGATGATGGTTGCGAAGGCGCCATTTGTGATGCCGGGGAAGATGTAATCGGGGATGACATTATAAAGCGGAGTCTGGGCAGCGTCCAAAAAACCCTGCTGCCCGGCCACCCATTCCAACCCATCGGGATGGGCCGAGGCGAGAGGGGAGAGAACAGCCAGCAGGACAGCGATGACCAGGCCGCCAACCCAGACGGCCTTGCCGCCTTCCGGAGCGGCCTCGCCCACGTGAAGCAGGTCGCGCCGCGCCGCGTAGAGGAAGGCCAACGCTCCAACGGTGATGAGTCCCTCGCCGACGCCGATCAGCATATGGACGCCGCCCATTGCAGGGACGGCAATATTGGCCGGGGAAATGCCCGATAGCGCCAGTTCCAAAGCCGCCGCCAGCGCCGCAATGACAATCGAAAACCAGGCAGCTAAAGACCCGCCCGCAAATATGCCCCACCGCTTTCCCTTGGAGAGTTTCAGGAAACTGCGATAGACGAAATAAGAGACTGCCACACCTATGATGCCCATGTTGAAAATATTTGCGCCCAGCGCCAGCAGACCGCCGTCCTGGAAGATGAGCGCCTGTACGCCAACGACAGTGGTCAGCACGATGACTGCTGCCCACGGACCGAGCAGGATGGTGGCGATGGCCGCCCCCATCAGGTGGCCGGAGGTGCCCCCCGCGACCGTAAAGTTGAGCATCTGACCGGCGAAGATGGCCGCCGCCAGCACGCCCATCAGCGGTACCTGGCGCTCGCCGAGGTCTTTACCGACGCGCCGCAGGGCTTAGGCAACGGATATGGCGGAAATTACCCACAAAGCAAGCGCTACTAAAGTAGAAAGGAACCCATCCGGAATATGCATAGGTTGAACGGGAGAGTACAACAACATGGTCAAACTCCTACTCTGAATCAGGCAGGCAGACCGGGCAAAGCCCGCTGAAGGTAAAATGGCCAACGTCCAGGCGGTAGCCGGTGCGCTGGAAGAGTTGATCAACCAGAGGCTGGAGAGCCTCCCGCTCGAGGTCCACCTGCGCCCCACAGGTGCGGCAGACAAGGTGGTGGTGACTCGCCCTGGCCAGTTCGTAGGCGAGGTGACCTTTTGCGCGGTTTGTTACGAACAGAATGCCGTTCTCGGCCAGGAAGTCCAGCGTGCGGTAGACGGTTGTTTCCATCATACCGGTCTGGGCAACGCGCTTGTAGACCTGGCCTGGGGAAAGATGCCCGCCGTCATGCAGGGCTTGCAGGATGGCAAGCCGCTGGGGGGTCATGCGGAAACCGCGTAGGCGCAGGAGTTGGGTCAGCCGGGGTGTGCAGGACATATTTATTTCCTTATTGCAATTATTATCAATAACAATTATATGCGATAATAGAGGTCTTGTTAAGGTTTAATCACAGACCCGCTTCCTCGCGGAAACGGGTCTGCATATTTGTTTGCATGAAACTATTGTGTCTCTACGGCTCCCAGGCAAAGTGGATCAGGGCAAAAACGTATGGCTGACCCTGCACGAACTCCACCCCCACCAGGAAGTAGCGGAAGTCCAAGTCCACGCCGGGGGTGCCGGGCTTGTAAACAGTGTAATAGTTGACGTTGGTATAGAGGATCGGCCAGGGTTCGCCGCCGTACTGCGGGGCGGTGCCGAGCGAATCGCAGGTCAACGAATAACCGGCGTTGAAGACTTCCTGCAAGAATGGCAGTACCTCCCCTTGGAACGAGCCGACTGTTTCCAGCCCGGAACCGGGCGCCTCGCCCCAATTATGCTCATAGGTGCTTGCAAACACCCATAGGGCGTCGTTTTGCTCGAAGATGATCGGGTTCCCATAACGCCACAGGTAGACGGTCATCCCGTGCGCCGGGCTGACCAGACCGGACAACTGCACGCCGTTGTTGGTGGTCAGGGCGGTATCCAGGTTAGCGATGAGGTTGTTGACGCTGGCATTGGCGCAGAACGTCGCCGGGGCAACATATTCAGTCAGAAAGGTGGAATTTACCCAACCATTGCCGCCGCCCGGTTTCTGGACCTCCACCCACAAGTCGCCGCTAACGGTGGATGAAGGCCCTGTCCGCATGACGGTGGTGGCAGTGGCGGGGAAAGACCCGGTGACCGCGTTGCCCACCCCGGGCCCGGAGCGGATATTAAGCACGTCGCCAGGGGCAACCAGGATAACGCCATACGGTCCCGAAGGCAAGCCAGGGACAATCACAGGTCCGCCTCCGCTGGAAGCGGTCGCCGTAGCGGTGGGCGCGGGAATACCGGTTGTCGGTGTAAGTGTCGGTACAGACTCAGGCGTGGTGATGGTGAAGGTGGGTGAGGCGATTATCAGCGTGGGTGAGGGAATGACGATCGTAGTCGGTGTAAGAGTGGATGTCCCGACCAGCGAGGGGATACAACCTGTCAGAACCAAGATCAAGACGATGCCGAGCATCGCCAAGTATGATTTTTTCATGGCATTTCTCCTTTCCACAACTCAACAATTCGATTGTATCACCAGCGTGGGGAAATGAAAGCGCCCGATGAGCTAATCGAACAAGCGCGGTTGGAGGCTCTCGGCGCGAGTTCGCTGCCGGGGGGTGAACACGGTCATCCTGCGGGAAACCCCGTAGCGGCTGCAAAGTTCGGCGAAAACCTCCCCCAGCCGCCTGGCGTTCCGGGCGGAAGCGGAATACCGCTCGCCGAAGGCCCTTTCGTAGCGCGGCCGAATGCCGGGGAAAAGTTTATCGAGTTTTGCGTAGTAATAGGCGCGCTGGCGGTCGCGCAGAGTCATGCCGAAAGCCGGGAGGATATATTTCGCCCCGTTCTCAGCGGCCCGGGTCACGATCTGGCGGATGTTGTCCTCAGTGTCCTCAATGAAAGGGAGTACAGGCATCAGGGTGACACCTGTCAAAACGCCGCGCAGGCTCAAGGTCCGGAGCGCCTCCAGCCGCCGGGAGGAGACGGGCGCGCCGGGTTCCAGTCTGCGGCTCAAGTCGTCGTCCACTGACGTGACGGTGAAAGTCACCGCGGCGTAGGTCTTTTCCTGGATGGCCGCAAACAGGTCGATGTCGCGCAAGACGAGGTCCGATTTGGTAATGGTGTGGACAGGAAAACCGAATTCGGCGATTGACTCGAGGGCGCGGCGGGTCAGGCGGATGTCTTTTTCGAGCGGCATGTAGGGGTCGTTCATCGAGCCGGTGCCAATCGTCCCCACTACTCGCTTGGAGGCCAGTTCCTTACGCAGCAATTCGACGGCATTGACCTTGACCAACACCTCGGTGTTGAAGTGTTCGATCTGGTAGCACTCGGAGCGAGAGTCGCAGTAGATGCACTGGTGCTGGCAGCCGCGGTAGAGATTCATGTTGTAATACAACCCGAACCAATCGTCTTCCCCTTTGACGCGGGCAAGCATTGTTTTCGCCTGGATTTCTTTGATCATAGGAAATTGCTCAAGCCGCCGTCCCCGGCGGCGGGGACGCCGCCGGGAGCAAGCTCCCGATACAGGAACCAGTGGCCCAGGCGGTCATCCACATCTTTGATCTCGCGGTCGTAATAGATGTCAAATATTCGTCCCGGGTCCACCTGTACCCGAAAGTAGAAGCGCCCCACCCCGAGCGAGCCGCGCCCGGAGGCAACGGCTGCATGAGCCGGGCGCATATTGCGCGCCATCCGCCCTCGCCGGGAGAAATCAACCCATTCAGCCAGTTTTTCGACCACGCGATGCGTACGGCCTTCCCACGTGAAACCATCCGGGCAGGGCGGGGATTTCTGGCGGACGGGCGGCGTGTCGAAGGCAACTTCGATGGGAGTATCGAAAAAATGAATGGGGGCGAAATCCACGCTCACCTCTTGGGCGCGTAGACCACGTACCCACGCGGCGGGGCATAGAACTGGCCGCGGCCGTCCGGACCGGTAACCTGGTCGCCGGGGCGGTGCAGGTCGGTGCGGCTCCACCAGGCCGCCGGGGCAAAAGCCGTATTCTGCCAGCGGGTATTCACCCAGTTCCCATTCCAGCCCAATCCGCGGTTGTTGAGTACATAGACCAGGCCGGGCGCGTCGTCGTAACCCGTGCGCTGCATGATGTAAAGATCGTCATCGGCGTACAGGACCTCGGTCCCGCCCCCGGCGTAATCCTGGTGGGCGCGCACCAGGGCGGCAATGCCGTGCGGTGTACCGTCCATGCCGAGAGCATAGTTGAAATAATCCTTCCAGAAAACGCAGGGATAACCCTCGTGGGTCAGGATGTAACTATAAGCCAGTAGTTTGTCGTTGCTGATGGGGCGGCCTTCGTCGCGCAAGTCGTGATTTTCCACAAAAGTAACCACCGACTGCGGCTGCTTCTGGAGCACGGTTTCCCAGGCTGGCAGGCTGCGCAGGCTGAAGCCATACTGGTCGCAGAGCGCCTTGAGCATCTCGCGCATGGGGAAATCGAAAGCATCCACCGGGTTGGTGTTGGAAAAATTGGTCGTATTGACCCAGCCTTCGATGGCGCGGGCGGAGTCCCAAAATTCTGCCACCCCGTAAGGAATCAACTGCTCGCCATCGCGCACGTAATGGTATTCCTGGATGGCGGCAATAGTAGCCGCGCCGTAGCCCTTGACGAAATCGTAGCGGAAACCGTCGAAACCGATCTCCTCCACCAACCAGCGCGCCAGTTCCAGAATTTCCCCGAAAACCTGCGGGTTGCGGTGCGAAAGGTCGGGCATGTCACCGAAGGTGCTTTCGTCCCAGGATTCGTACATATTGGGATGAAAGGATTCCCAATTACGGAAGAATTTGCCACTCTTGGGTTGGAACAGTGTCCAGCGTTCCTGGTCAGTGAGCGGGTTGCACTCCGCCGCGTCCGCGCCGCTGTTGTGGTTGATGACCATGTCAGCGATGGCCGTCATGCCGTGTCTGTGTGCTGATTGGATGAGGTCGAACAATTCCTGCTTCGTCCCAAACCAGGTGGGGACAGCGCCCTTCTGGTCGAACTCGCCCAGATCGTAGTAGTCATAAGGATCATATCCCATCGAGGGCCCATTCAGGTTGGCTGGTTTGTGCGCCGGGGGAAGCCATAGCGCTGTGAACCCTGTAGCCGACAACTCCGGCACTTTCGAACGGACATAGTTCCACCATTTGAATTCTTTCCCATCTTCACGCGGGCAATCCCAGTAAAAGGTTTGCATCATGACGCCCATCGTTTCGCTCCTCTCTACTCCGGCTGCCCGCGCCGCACAATACCCTGCTGCCAGGCATAGACAGCCACCTGCGTGCGGTCAGCGAGGTGCAGTTTGCTCAAAATATTGCTGACATGCCCCTTGACTGTATTTTCGCTGATGACCAGTTCCCCGGCAATCTGGGTATTGGTGTACCCATTGGCAATCAGTTTCAGCACGTCCAGTTCCCGCTCGGTTAGTTCGGTAAAAAGCGGCTGGTCTTCGCCCAGCTCACCGCGGATGTTTTGCAGGACGCGCGCTGCTACAAGCGGGTGCAGGGTCACTTCGTTATCCACGGCGCGATGGAGCACATCCACCAACTTTTCCATTTTCATGTCTTTCAGGATATACGAGATCGCTCCCGCCTTGAGGGCCGGGAAGATGTGCACATCCTCATGGTATGACGTCAGCACCACGACTTGCGTGCGCGGGCTGATCTTCTTGATGCGGCGGGTGGTCTCCACCCCGTCCAGGCCGGGCATAATCAAATCCATCAGGACAATATCCGGGATCAGTTCAGAGACAAGGGCAATCGCCTCTTCCCCCGATGAGGCTTCCCCCACGACCTGGAAATCGGGCACGGTCTCAAGGTAAGAGCGGACCCCGTTGCGGACGACTTCGTGATCGTCGGCGATAATAATGGTAATTGGATTAGGCATATTGATCTCCTGTTCTCATTCCGGACTTTCAAGCGGCGCGCGGACCTGGATCCTGGTCCCCTCCCCCGGAGCGCTCTCTATCTGGCAGATCCCGCCGATGCTCTCGATGCGCGCGCGAATGGAGCGCAATCCCAGCCCGGTGGGTTTCTGTGTACAGTCAAACCCGAGGCCGTTATCGGCAACCGCGGCCTGGATCTCCGTCTCCTGGAACGAAAGCGTGACGTCTACATGGGTGGCCCTGCTGTGGCGGGTGATATTCGCCAACGCCTCCTGGATGATGCGGTAGAAGGCCTGTTCGATTTCGAGTGGCAGGCGGCGCTCGTTCTCGATCTTGAGGTTTACCCCGGCATCATTGCGGCTTTCCCACTGGAAGACATATTCCCGCAGCATCGAAGCCAGGCCTTTTTCTTTCAACACCGAGGGATGAATCTCCTGGATGAGGAAGGTCAATTCCTGAATTACCTCGTACACCAGGTTTTCTGCTTCTTCCAGGTGATTCTTGATCCCCTGTCGGCCGCCTTTCAGCATCCCGTTGGCGGCCCCCATTTGCGCCAGGGCGGCGAACGCCTTCTGTTTGGCGCTGTCATGCAGGTCACGCGCCAGGCGGTTGCGCTCTTCCAGAATCGCCAGTTTCTTGGTCTGCTCGAAGAGCAGGGCATTCTCCACAGAGAGGGCGGCACGCTGGACAAGCGAAGAGAAAAGCCGTACCGTATCCTCGCTGAAAGCATCGGAGCGGGTAAACCCGACGGTGAACACACCAATCGTGCGATTGTCAATGGTGATCGGCAAATGCAGGAAGGAAGAAATGCCTTCAGACAGGATGGCGGCGAGCATTTCCGGGTTCATATCGGCCCGGATTGAATCGGAAGCGAGGTCGGTAACAATGACAGGCTGGCCGGTCTCTGCAACCTTGCCGATGATTCCTTCCCCCTTGGAGAACCTGAGTCTCTGGAGGGTGGCCGGGCTAAACCCGCGGCTGACGCGCACCGAAAGCCGCACTTGTTTCTCATCCCAGGTGAGGACGGCGCTCTTATCAGCATGAAGCATTTCTTCCGCGACATCCACAAGGGTCTGGTACACCTGCTCCAGGGTCTGGGTGCGCAGCATCCGGCCGTCAGCGGAATAGAGTGCTTCCATTTCCTGGCCGCGTTTTTCGAGGGCAGTCGTGCGTGAACGCACCAATCGTTCCAGCTCATGAGAACGGGTCTGCACGCTCTTTACGCGGATTTGGTAGACAACCATCGCCAACCCGAAGAGAGTCAGAACAGTCAGGACGCGGAAGAGAGTGGTTTGCCAAAAAGGAGGGACTACAATAATTTTGATGGCAATGCCTTCTTCGTTCCAGACCCCGTCGCTGTTGGAAGCTTTCAGGCGCAGGGTATAGTCGCCACCCGGCAAGTTCGTATAACGCCCATTACGTTCCGTTCCGGCATAGAACCAATCCTCGTCGAAGTTTTCGAGCATATACGCGTACTGGTTCTGTTCCGGCTGGCCGTAACTCAGGGCAGCATACTCGAATTCAAAACTGTTGTCCGGCCATTCAATCGTGATCTCCTGCGCCTGCTCAATGGGCATATCCAACTCAAGCGGGTTGCCTCCCTGGGCAAAGGAAAGCAGGATAATGGGAGGAATGTAATCACTGCTGGTAATACTGGCCGGGGTAAAAACCGTGAGGCCATTGATTCCTCCGAAATACATTTCCCCGGCTGGGCCGCGTGCATACGAGTTCATGCTGAATTCGTTGGCCTGCAAGCCATCGCTGGCGGTGAAGTTCTGGAAAGTGATGGCGCGCGGGTCGAAGCGGGATAGACCGAAGTTCGTGCTTAGCCATAGGAAACCGTTTTCATCTTCCAGGATGCCATAGACCACGTTATTGGG
Source organism: Chloroflexota bacterium (assembly GCA_016208355.1). Lineage (GTDB taxonomy): Bacteria > Chloroflexota > Anaerolineae > Anaerolineales > Villigracilaceae > UBA877. The sequence goes on from JACQYE010000093.1 coordinate 14,017, forward strand.
CAGGCCGTCGCCGGTTGTGAAGTTGTCGAAAGTGTCGGTCTCGACATCATAGCGACTCAACCCCCCACCAGCGGTCCCAACCCAGAGGCTGCCCTGGCTGTCCTGGTAGATGCACATGATCGAGTTATTGCCGATGGAGATTCGGTCTGTGGGGTCGTGCTGGTAGGAGGCGAACACACCCGTTGCCGGGTCCAGGAGGTTCAAGCCGCCGCGGGAAGTACCTACCCAGAGCATCCCGGTATCATCTTCCATGATAGCAGTAATATCATTCTGGGAAATGCTGGCCGGGTCACCGGTGACGTGGATGATGCGTGCGAAGGTATCGGTTGCCGGGTCGAAGCGGTTAAGTCCGTGCTGGGTACCCACCCAGAGGTCTCCGCGGCTGTCTTCAAAGATGGCGCGGACTTCCCCTGGAGTGAGACTGGTCAGATCACCCGGGGTGTTCCCGTAGTGCTGGAAAACGCCGGTCGCGATAACCATGTGGTCGAGGCCTGTGGAGGTGCCCACCCACAGGTCGCCGGCGCTGTCCAGCAGGAGGGACCAAATCTCATTACTTTGCAGGGAAGTTGGATCCCCCGGCTCGTTCTTATAGACAGTAAATATCCCGCTGGCCGGGTCGAATCGATTCAACCCCTCACCATACGTGCCTATCCAGATCATCCCGTTTGGCGCGGCAAAAATTGGAAAGATAATATTCCCACTTAAACTATTCGGGTCACTAGAATGATAGTAGTACTGGAAGATATCCTGTACGTGGTCGTACAAGTTCAGGCTGCCGCCATACGTGCCAACCCAGAGGACGCCGCCGCGGTCTTCGTATATGGACAGGATCGTACCATTGCTCAGGCTGGTCTGGGCGCTGGGGTCGGGTTGGTAATGGATGAATGAACGTGTCTGGCGTTGGAACAGGTCCAGCCCTTTGTTCGTACCGACCCAAAGGTTACCTCCCCTGTCCAGGTACAGGGATAGGACCACGTTGCTTACCAGGCTGTCGGGATCTTCTGAATGGGAATAGTGGGAGAAAATCTCGGTCTCCGCGTCGAGCAAGTCCAAGCCGTTGTCTGTGGCGATCCAGATCGTTTGGTTGCGATATTCCTGGAGGGCGTGTACATGGTTGTTGCTGAGGGTGTTGGTGATATTCGGATCGTGAGAGTAACTCCGGTAGGAACCGGTGGTAGGGTGGAAACGTTTCAGGCCATCATCCGCGGTGCCAATCCACAGGATGCCATTGCTGGCTTTGATGATTGCGGTGATATTGTCACTCAGGGGAGCGTCAATCCCGGCAGGGCTGAGGTAGAAATGTTTAAACGTGCCGGTTGCCGGGTCGAGACGGTCGAGTCCTTCGTCGGTGCCCACCCAAAGCCAGCCGCGATTATCTTCCTGGACGGCATTGACCGTATTGCTGCTCAGGCTGTTTTGGATGAGCGGGTCATTGACGTAATGCGTAAAGTCTCCGGTGCGAGGGTCGTAGCGGTTCAAGCCTCCCTGCCGGGTTCCAATCCAGATATATCCCTGGGAATCTTCGAAAATCGTATTGATCCAGATATCATTGATACTGGAGGGGTTGCCCGGCTCCGGGCGAAAGATGACAAATGAGTATCCGTCGTAGCGGTTCAGACCGTCTTCGGTTCCAAACCACATGAATCCCTGGCTGTCTTGCAGGATGGCATGAATAACACTCTGCGAAAGGCCTTCTTGTGGGCCAATCTGGCTGAAGCGGATGTTTTGAGGCGGTTCGGAGTATTGAACGGCGGGCTCCGCAGGCGGAATCTGTTCGGTAGCGGGGGCAGTTGGGAGGTCCGGCGCGGAAAAATTATCTTGAGCAGTGCAGGAGGCCAGAAGGCTCAAGACCAGCAAGGAAAGTAAGAATTTTCCCGTCAGCCGGCTTTCAAAAGAGTTGGCGTGCAAAGTTTATCCTTCCCGGTGGGAGGTTGACGAAATTATACTGCTTCCTGCCTGAGTCAGACTGTCCTGCGAACATCCTTGCCAAAGTATAGCCCATGAAAACTTTGGAAGGCTGACCCCGGGCGGGTGAATTTCCCCTCCCAGAGAGGGGTTTATGTTGTCCCGTCACCCCTCCAAAGGATGGATTCCGATGCTGGCCTCGCCCGCCCCGAGACGGGGGCAATTCCCTGCCGGAAAGGGGCGAGAAACCCGCTTGAGGTCTCGTGCGTAAGAAGGCCATGCCCTGTATAGTTGACTGGGAAAGGGTACATCTGGTCCGGGTCACCCGCCGCAAATCATTTTTGGCGGCATGCCAGGTCAGGTTCGCGTTATTTTGGATTTCTCTATCAGGCCATATCGCCGGGTGCGCGAGAAGTCAGACGGAAGTCTTGGTAGCTGCACCGGCCTGATAATGAGGTGGGACTCTGCCGGGGAGGTGTGGGTGAACACCTCCCGGCAGGAACCGCCGGTTAGCTGTCTCGATCAGTCAAAACAGGGCCTGCATCGCAGTATCCACGCACGACCTGTTTTTCGAAAGGTGCTCCCATGAGTGAAGAAAC
>JACQYE010000093.1:16574-25259 GCA_016208355.1 Chloroflexota bacterium
GAAGAAACCAACAACCAACAGCCGAAACCGGATGCCGCGGCTTCCAGGAAGGCCTTCCGCAGTACATTCAGCCGGGTGGCGCGCTACACGATTGTCCGCGCCATCACCCTTTCCTGACTGTGGTGGTGGGTGTCTTCCTGACCATCATCATCGCCAATATGGGTGGTTATCTCGATGATCTCCGGCTGGCCGATATTATCGAAAGGATCAGCCAGGAGGCGATGCTTAGACCGGAGATTAGGTCTTTAGCGCCGGAGGCCCGGCAGGCCTGGATTGATGGACGGGTGGCGCTTGAGGTCAAGAAGTTTGGTTTGGACAAACCCTTCATAGAGCGCACATTACGATTCATGGCCGATGCCTTAACCCTCAACCTGGGCCGCTCACAGAATATGTCCAGCGACACCGGTTCGCGCACGGTGCGGCTCATCATCCTGGAACGCCTGCCACCGACCCTGATCCTGTTCGGCACGGTTGGGTTTATCTTGTTTTTCGTGGAATTGTTCATCGCATTGTTCCTCTCCAGGAAATATGCCAGCGCGCTGGACAAGATCATTGTGACCCTGGCGCCCATGAATTCGGCGCCGGGATGGTTCTATGGCATTTTCCTGATCCTGATCTTTGCGGCCTTGTTGAAGATCCTGCCATTTGGCGGCATGGTGGATGCGCCGCCGCCAGCGCGCTGGTCGCTGGCATATTTCCTCAGCCTGTTGAAGCACATGATCCTGCCGGCGATCGCGCTTGCCGTGAGTCAGGTGATCAATAATGTGTATGCCTGGCGTACATTTTTCTTGATCTATTCCAGTGAAGATTATGTGGAAATGGCAAAAGCCAAGGGACTATCCGCCCGCAGCATCGAGCGCCGCTATGTCCTGCGCCCGACTCTGCCGACCATCATCACCACCTTCGCATTCGTGCTGATCGGCATCTGGCAAGGGGCAGCGATCTTTGAGACGGTCTTCAACTGGCCGGGCCTCGGCAGGCAGATTTTCCAGGCCATCGGTCTTTTTGACGTCCCCGTGATTGTGGGCAGCGTGGTGATTTTTGCCTACCTGCTGGCGATTACGATGTTCCTGCTGGAATTCATCTATGTGATGGTGGATCCGCGCGTCAAGATCGGGCAGCAAGGCGCACAGGCATAAGCACAGTAAGAAGTTGTCATTTCCCTCATAAACTTGAGCAAAAAACTTCCGGAGACCAACCTTTCGTCTCCGGGAGCCGTTTTATTCCTGTCTGCGGGCAGAATAACGCAGCATCTCCAGTCCCCACAGGGTGAGACGGTCGGTGAAGACCAGGCCGCATTTTTCGAGGACACGGATGGAGGCGGCGTTTTCAGGGTGAACCAGGCCGATAATGCCCGGCAGACGGCAGGTCTCGAAGCCGAAACCGACAGCGGCGCGCGCCGCTTCAGTGGCATACCCTCGGCCCCATACTTTCCTGCTCAGGAGATAAGCCACCTCCGTTTGATCCAACTCTGGAAGGTATTCCAATCCGGCCCAACCGACCACGCGATTGTCATCCTGGCTGATCACTGCCCAGTGTCCATAGCCGCGGTCCTGCCAATGGGCAAGCTGGTGGGTAATGTAACGTCCTGTTTTTTCCAGTGTGGGCGGCGGCGAAGGAGGAAAATACTGGAAGATTTCCGGCTCCTGGAGGATTTGGAAAAGCACTGGGGCGTCTTCAGGGGTCCAGGGGCGCAGGAACAGGCGATGAGTCTGGATAGTGGGAATTTTCATGCAGCGCTTTCAATGTAGTTGTCCACTAGCCGCTCGAGGATAGACAGAGGCACAGAACCGTTCACCAGGACAACGTGGTGGTATGCTTTCAAGTCGAACTTGTCGCCGAGGGCTTCCATTGCCTTTTGGCGCAGTTCCAAGAATTTCAAGAAGCCGATGTAATAAGACGTGGCCTGACCCGGCCAGACGCTGTAGCGGGTGATCTCGCCCTGAGCGTAACTGACCGGGAAGCCGGTGGCCTCGACCAGGGTATTCACGGCCTGATCAAAGCCCCAGCGTTTGGCGTGGATGCCGGTGTCCACCACCAGCCGCGCGGCGCGGTAGGCTTCCAGACGCAGGCGGCCCAGGTCCCCCGGCGGATCGTCGGCGTAGGCGCCCAGTTCGGCCATCAGGCGTTCGGCATACAGCGCCCAGCCCTCGGTGTAGGCGTTGAACTGCATGCCTTGGCGCAGGGCAGGTAAACCGGTTTGCTCCTGGGCAATGGCAATCTGGAGATGATGCCCGGGAATGGTTTCATGGTAGGCCAGAGTCTTGACACCAAATTTAGGGGTCTGGCCGGTGGTGCGGGCGTAGAAAAGGCCGGGGCGCGAGCCGTCGTATGATGCCGGCACATAATAGTCGCCATCCGTGCCGCCCACCACCTGAACGCTGGCACGCGGGAGGATGTCGAAAGCCTTGGGCAACAGTTCCTCGGCGTCACGGATGGCCTGTTCGTAAGCGGTCACGGCTTCCTGGCCCTGGTAGATGCCGCTGTCGTTCGTCAGCCGGGTGTACAAGTCAGGGATGCTTTCCCCATCCGGGTAGCCCAGGCTGGCGAACAGGATCCGCATTTCGGCCTGGATGCGTTCGACATGCTGTTTGCCCAGTTCGTGGATTTCGTCGGCAGTCAGTTCCGTGGTGGTCTGACGGCGCAGGGATTGGGCATAATAGGCCGCGCCGTCGGAGAATTGCCAGACGCCAATGTCGTTGGATGCCTGGGATTGTAGTTCGTCGAGATAGCCGGCCAGTCCCTGGTAGCCGGGGATGACTACGGCCTCGACCTGTTCCTCCACCTGGGTCAGCAAGGCGGCCCTGTCCTCGGTGGAGACGCCGGTCAACCGGTTGTCGAAGGTGGTGTAGTAAGGGTGATGAGTGGCGCCTTCTCTTGCGGTCTCGTTGATGTCAGACAGAACATAAGGGATTATGAATGCGGGCAGGACGACCCCGCGCTCCTGTCTTCGCTGGAGGCCGTCAATCAAGTCGGTAATCTTCTTTCCAACCTGCGACAGGCGGGAGATGTAATCGTTCGCATCCTGCCGGTTGTTGAGCGGGTGGTAGGCTGTGAAAAGCATGTACAGGTTGTAGTGGACGCTGGTGACAATGGGATTGAGCGGGTAATCATCGTACATGAACACTTGGCCGCGCACCGCGTCGTCCAGGAACCAGTCGTAGACATCCGCGGTAAGGGCTTGAGCAGGGGAAAATGCCGCTCGGTCGTAGCCGCGCAGCAGATCCAGCGTCCCGGCTTCGAGCGCCTGGGTTTGGCGGATGAAGGCATCGGAGATGTCGGTCAGGTTTGCATCGCCCACCCCGTAGAAGTCGGATAGGCCGAGGGTGGTCAGGTTTTCGGGGTCGCGCACCAGCCAGCGGCGGTAGGCTTCCTCGAATAAAGCGTCAATGTCCAGCCCATCGAGACCGGCGAGCAAGTCTTCCGTAGGGATGAGAGTCGACGAAGGGACGGCGGTGGGTGTGGCTGTTTCCAGGCCGGTACAAGCTTTCAGGAACGGTGACAGAATGAGTGTCCCGCCCGTGACGAGGCCCAGGCGCAGGAAGTCGCGGCGGGTAAGGGTCGTTCGCGGGTTCATCATCTACCTCCTTGTTCATCCTTGAGCAGGTTCTTCAACCTTTGCCAACTGGTCGTGATCGGGCAGGATGTCTTCCATCATGCGGATTTTCGGGAACACGTACCCCGACAGGAGCGCCAAGATGGTCAACACCCCAAAGATGACCATCATCACGGCCATCCCGGACCCCGAGCCTGTCCCGACCATCCAACCGAACAGCCTGGATACCCAACTCCCATTTTGCATGGCAGGTTCCATGGCATAGTCGGCCAGCATGCCGCCCAGCACAGGCGTGAAAATATCGGGGAACCAGGTCAGCAGGCGGCGGGCAGAGAAGACGCGTCCCTGCACGTCGGGCGCGACTTTGACTTGCAGCAAGGCCTGGCTGGTGGCAATCCCGATGCTCGACCCGACGCCTGCCACCAGGATAGCCGGGACCCAGACTCCCAGCCCGCGCCCCAGGCCGAAGACAATATTCCCGGCCAGGCAGTAGACAATCCACCCGATCAACACCCCGTGGATGCGGCGTTTCGGGCCGCCCCAGGCGCTCATGATAACCGAGCCGAGCGTCCAGGAGATGGCCCCGGCGGTCTCTACAGCGCCCAAAACCAGGCTGCTGTTCCCGGTACGGGAGAGGATGAGCGGCACGTGGACGCTGTTCGGGAAACCGAGGAACAGGTTGGCGAAGAAGAGCATCACCACGAATCCCAGCAGGCTGGGGCGTTTGAAGATGTACTTGAAACCAAAAGCCGCCTCTTTCAAGAGACTGCCTTTGCCCTCCATGCCTTCCACGGTGCGGGCAGGCTGCGGCACGTGTACCAGCATCAACATGCCAATTGCCAGGATGAAGGTGGCGATGTCAACCAACAGGATGCCGTTCAGACCGATGACCGGCAGGAGCGCGCCCGCCAGGAGCGGAGCCACCACCGCCGGGCCTGCCTGAACGAAAGACATCATCCCGTTTGCCCGCCCGTACTGTTCTTTCGGGACCATGGTGGTGATGGCCGCGGAATAGGCCGGCCACTGGAAGGCATTTCCCAGGCCGATCAGAATGTTGATCAGGTAGAAGTGCCAGACTTGCAGGCTGCCGGTCACCAGCAGGATGAAGATCGTCAACGAGCCCAGACCCGCAGCCAGGTCGCTGACCATCATCATCAGTTTACGGTTATAGCGATCCACCATCACCCCGGCCAGGGGGATGACCAGCAGGTAAGGGAGCGTGAACGCGCTGGTCATGATGCCGAGCGAGGTGGCGCTGCTGGTCTGCTGGAAGACCCAGATGGCCAGGGAAAAACCGGTCATGCTGGAAGCCAGAATTGAGACAGCCTGCCCGGCCAGGACAATGGTCAGGCCAAACATGCCTGAGGGGCGTTTGGAGGAGGATGAGACGTTCACTTTATCTTTTCGGTTGCCAGGAGTTTTCCGAGATCATAGGCCTGTTGGAGCAAATCGGGATGTTTTTCGGCGTCGCCAACGTCACCCAGCGAGCCATGGACGATGCCAATGATCTCACTTTTCAGGAAGCGGCACATGGTCTCGAAGGTGTGGATGGCGTTGATGGCGCCGGAGGTGTACAGGTCGGTGTCGCCGTAAGTGAGAATGACGCCGAACTGTTTGCGGCTGATTTCCTTCCAGTGGTGACCCTGGAAGCCGTACCAGCGGTCAATGCAGACTTTGAGTTGGGCGCTGTACGTGAACCAGTACACCGGCGAGGCCAGGAGGATGGCGTCCGCGGCAGCCAGTTTGGGGTAGAGCGGCTGCATGTCGTCTTCGATAACGCACATACCATCAGTGCACAAGTCGCATGCGTCGCAGGGGCGGATGTCCAGCCCGTGCAGGTAGATGCTCTCGACCTGCGCTCCGGCCTCCAGTGCGCCGGCCGCGGCGCGGTCAGCCAGGATGGCGCTGTTGCCCTTTTCACGCGGGCTGCCTTTCAGGAGGAGGATGTTCTTCATGGCTTTCCTCCAACAATGAGCAAAGATGTGATGGTATCCAAAAGTTTCTCCCAGGGTTATTTTAGTCTGATGCAACAGGTTAAGGATACTGCTTTCTCCCGATTTTGACACCCTCCCTGAGTGGGGTTGAACACCTGACAAATTGCTTCTTGCCTCCAAGCCTGATACAATCATGGGCATTATGCACGAACTGTCGGTTACGGAAAGCATCCTGGAGATTGCCCTTCGCCACGCGCAAGAGTCGCAGGCCAAGCGGGTTATCAATCTATACCTGGTCATCGGACAGTTGTCGTCCATTGTGGATGACTCGGTCCAGTTTTATTGGGACCTCATCAGCAAGGATACGCTTGCCGAGGGCGCGAAACTACACTTCCAGCGCATCCCAGCGCGTCTGGCCTGCCTGGAGTGCGGTCACGAGTATTCGCCCGGCGGCGACCTGACCTGCCCGGCCTGCCACAGCGCCCGCGTGAAGGTGATCACCGGGAAGGAATTCCGCCTGGATGCGATGGATGTCGAGTAATTGGAGAGAATCTATGCCCCAACGTGTTGCTGTCGTCGAAAATATCCTCAATGCCAATGACCGCCTGGCAGCGGAAAATCGCCTCCGGCTGGACACGGCGGGGGTTTTTGCCATCAACTTGATGGCGTCACCTGGCGCGGGGAAAACCTCGCTGATCGAACAGACCCTGCCGCGCCTGACCGGGAAACTGCGCGTGGCTGTGGTGGACGGGGACATTGCCACCTCCCTCGACGCCGACCGCGCCGCGGCTGCCGGGGCGCAAGCCGCCATCCAGATCAACACCGGCGGCGACTGCCACCTGGACGCGGTGATGCTCCAGCAGGCGCTCAACCAGTTGGACTTGAGCAAGTTCGACCTGCTCATCGTCGAGAATGTCGGCAACCTGGTCTGCCCGGCGAGTTTTGCCCTGGGCACACACCTGTCAGTGCTGGTGGCTTCCATCCCGGAAGGTGACGACAAGCCGCACAAGTATCCCGGCATGTACAGCGGCGTGGACGTGTTGATCCTCAACAAAATTGACCTGCTCCCCTACATCAACTTTCGCATGGACTTTTTCAAACAGGGGGTGGAGATCCTGAACCCGGACGTGGTCACCTTCCCGCTTTCCTGCCGCACCGGGGAAGGGGTGGAAGATTGGACGGATTGGCTGGTTGGCAGGGTGGCAACCTTCAAGAGAGGATAAAAAACGGAGTGCGGACTTAAGTCCGCACTCTTTTTGTATCAGGTAATTATGGGCTAATCCCCAGCCGTTCCGCCGCCTGGCGGCACAGGCTGAGGCCGCTGGTCACCAGCCATTCCTGCAAACGCAGACTCTCCTCCGCGCCGCTGGAGGCTTCGGCATAGATGCCGCTTCCCCAGTACGCATACCGAACCGTCTGAGTGGCCCAGGTGGATTCCGAACGGCCAATGACACCGATGCCGCCGTTATACCCGGCCAGGGCCAGACGCGGGTTGCCCGCCGCGGCTTCCAGCGAACGGCGCAAGTAATCCAACCCGCGGGTTGCGTTGGTATCCGGGGCATAGGGATTCTCGTCTGCCGTGAAGTGATAAGGCATCACCTGGAAGAGACCCATCGCCCCGGCGCTCGAGAGGGCGCGCGGGTCACCGCAGGATTCGATCTGCATCACGGTCGCGGCCAGGTTCGGGTCCAGACCCGCAGCGGCTGCCCAGCGCAGGATGGCCTCGGCCCAGTAGTCCACCTCGTCCGTAAAAACAGGAGACAGGTTCCCCTGCACGGGAGAGAAGGGGGCTTCCAGCGTGGTTTCCACCAGGAGCGCCTCTCCCGCCGTAGCCGCGACATCCGCCGGTCTAAGCAGGAAAAAAGCCATCATCCCGCCCACGACCAGCACGGCCAATGGCGGGAGCAGGAAACCAGACAGACAGCCGTCTCCGGCGGAGACGGCTGCTGTGGAAGGAGGGGGGGAGCGGTGCAGGGACATGGCTCCAGAAAACGATTAAGAGTAGGGTGTGTCCACGTACTCGGCTTCGCGGGCGGATTTGGCATTCATGGACACGTTATGGTAGGTTGGTTCGGGGCGCGCCGGTTTATTGGTCGTGCGGAAGGCGTTCGAAGAGACCGGGCGCGGGCGGGAGTTCAGGCTGCTGGCGGGCCGGAGTACCGGGCGGCCGCTGGCGGGCTTATGGGAGCGCATATCTGCATGGCTGAACAGCCTTTCCCCGGCCACGGAGAAGGTGCCGATGATCAGCACACGGATGAGCCAGACCATGACGGCGACGAAGACCGGTACGACCTTGGTCAGTGTGGCATTGGTCACGACCACGCCGCCAGCCTGGCTGCTGTGACTGACGATGGCAACCGAGACGCCCCACCAGGTCAGCATGGCGTTAAACCCCGCCGCCAGGAGCCAGGCGCCGAAAAGATACCAGACTTCAGCAGGCTCATCGCGGCCCTGCTCGGGGGTGAAGAGGCGGGCAATACCGGCAAAATCAATACCGCAAAAAGCGATGGCCAGGATGGTGGCCCAGCGGATACCGGCGAATTTCAAATCGCCCAGCACGTCCAGCAGGGCAAACTGGGTGGTGCTGTAGTTGAAGATTTCGAAGGCCAGCAGGGCGAAGAGGATGATGATGCCCCAGACCAGTCCGCGCCGGAGAGTGACTCCCTTGAGCATGGAACCGAGTCCGCGGCCCCTGAAGAGATTTGTGTTCATAACAACCTCCTTTGTTGTTATTCGGCACGAAAAAGATTGAAATGTGGGACTGTTCTTTTCAGGGTGGGCGGTGAATTAAGGGTATAGGAAGGAACAGTGCGGGTTTAGAACAAGTGTTCTATATTGAGTAGTATAGAACACTTGTTCTGGTTTGTCAAGTACCAATTTCCTGACTATAATAAGATTGTTCCGTTTCCCCCGGTACCTTTCTCCTGGAGCCCTTATGGACACCTCCCCTGCCCGTCAGCGTTACGAAGAACTCAAGCAACAGATTCACTGCCACAACCACCGCTACCACGTGCTGGACGACCCGCTCATCAGCGACGCGGAATTCGACCGGCTGGTGGTCGAATTGAAACAAATCGAAACCGAACACCCGGACTGGGTCACGCCCGATTCGCCCAGCCAGCGCGCCGGAGGTGCGCCTTCGGAAAAATTCGAGAAGGTCCGCCACCCGCGCCCCATCCTCAGCCTGGCCAACGC
>JACQYE010000094.1 GCA_016208355.1 Chloroflexota bacterium
TTCCCTGACCGCTTCTATCCTGGCGATGGCCGTACCTGGAACGAGACTCAATCCCTGCTGGATTTCTTCGGCGGTACACTGCGCGGGGTCATTGACAAAGTGGATGACATCCAATCGCTCCGCTTTAACAGTATCTGGCTCAATCCCTTTTTTAAGACAAACAGCCACCACGGATACAACGCCAGCGACTATTATACTGTTGAGCCGCGCCTGGGGACGAGCGCAGACTTGAAGGAACTCATCGAGAAAGCACACGCTCGCGGCCTCAGGCTCATCCTGGATTTTGTCGCCAATCACTGGTCGAAAGACCACTTCACTTTTCAGGATGCGCAGAAAAAACAGGAAAGCCACTACCGGGATTGGTACTTCTGGAACCAATGGCCGGATGACTACGAATGTTACTTCAAGGTGCGCGAACTTCCCAAGATCAACCTCGCCAACCCCGACGCGCGCGCTTACATGCTCGAGGTGGCGCGACATTGGCTGCGGGAGGGTTTTGACGGCTACCGACTCGACTTTGCCTATGGCCCCCCTCACGACTTCTGGGTGGATTTCCGCCGCGCCTGCCAGGAAGTGAACCCTGATTGCTGGATTTTCGGCGAAGTTATCCATACCGCTGAATGGTTGCGTTCTTATACCGGCATTATGGATGGCACGCTTGATTTCTACCTGACCCGCGCCCTCCGCGAGACCTTTGCCCTGGAGCACATGTCGCTGGCCGAATTCGAGTCTTTCCTTGCCGGACATGAAGCCTTTTTCCCGCCTGAGCACATCCGCCCGTCGTTCCTTGACAATCACGACGAAGCCCGTTTCCTGCATCTCGCCGGGGACGAAAAAGCCAAACTTCGGCTGGCAGCGCTTGTCCACTACACGCTTGCCGGGCCACCCATCGTCTACGCCGGGACCGAGACAGGGCTCTCGCAAGAGCGTCCCATGTACCAGAATGGGCGCAACATCTTTGAAGAATGCCGCCTGCCGATGAACTGGGAGACCGCGGACGACTCCCTGCAAGATTACTACCGCCGCCTCAACCACCTGCGGCAGGAACACCCGGTCCTTTGGACAGGAGAGCGCCAGGTTGTTCATCTCGACTCCGAGGCTGGAACCTACGCGTATCTCCGGTCTAACTCCTCGACCCGTGTCCTGGTCGCCATTAATGTCAGCAAATCGGAGCGCACTATCTCGCTCGCCAACCCCGGCTTCAAATCTGCAACCGACCTCCTGAACGGGAACCGGGTCGAGAAACTGCCCCGAGCGGCCAGTTTAGGGGTCCTGAGCGATACACTGGAGATCCACCTGCCGCCGCAATCCGGTGCGTTTATTAGCTCAAGGTCTCTGTAATAAAAATCTTCCGCCTTACGGTGAAATCGCTATGTCCATTACTACACCTGATTGGGTCAAAGACGCTGTCTTCTACCAGATTTTTCCCGACCGCTTTGCGAAAAGCGAACGTGTCTCAAAGCAGGGACTCAAACTTGAGCCTTGGGATTCCCCCCCCACCGTCTATGGCTTCAAGGGCGGCGACCTGCTCGGTATCGTTGAGCATCTCGATTATCTCCAGGACTTGGGCGTCAACGCCCTCTACCTGAACCCGATTACTGCCTCCGCCTCCAATCACCGCTATCACACATACGACTATTTTAAAGTAGACCCGCTCTTGGGTGGGGACGCAGCCTTCCGCGAACTGCTGGATGCTGCCCACGCCCGCGGTATGCGCGTCGTCCCCGATGGGGTCTTCAACCACGCCAGCCGCGGCATCTGGCAATTCCATCATGTGTTGGAAAATGGCGACGGGTCACCCTATGTGGACTGGTTCCACTTCAATTCCGACCACCTGAATGGCAAGAAACATTGGGGAGCGTATCCGACATTGGAAGAACAGGACCAACTCAAAAACGGGGTTGCAAGTTATGAGGCACTCGGTTATCGCGCCTGGTGGAATTTTCCTGCCCTGCCCAAACTTAATACCAATACGCCCGCCGTGCGAGAGTTCATCTTTGATGCCGCGGTTCATTGGATCAAATTCGGCGCGGACGGCTGGCGGCTGGACGTGCCAGCCGAGATTGACGATGACTCCTTCTGGCAGGAGTTCCGCCGCCGGGTGAAGGCTGAAAATCCAGATGCCTACATTGTCGGCGAGATCTGGCACGAGTCCAAACGCTGGTTGCAAGGTGACCAATTTGACGCAGTGATGAACTACCTCGTCACAGGCGCCCTGATGGGCTGGCTCATCGGGGATCGCCTCCCCGACTATATTTTCAGAATCGGCGATTATCACAAATACCTGCGAGCCATCAAAGCTGAAGAATTCGCAGACCGGATAGATTACCTGCTTGGTCTGTACGATCCGGCTATAAATTACGCTCAATTCAATCTACTTGACAGCCACGATACCCCGCGTTTTGTTACAACCTCCGGCGGCGACCTCTCTGCCCTGAAACTGGGTTGGCTATTTCTCTTTACTTACGTTGGCGCACCATGCATTTATTATGGAGACGAGATTGGCATGGCAGGAGGCCCGGATCCGGCTTGTCGAGGTTCTTTTAGTTGGAATATGAAGGAGTGGGATGTTGGTGTAATTGGCTATGCGAAATCATTAATCTCATTGCGCCTTTCTCAACCGGCACTCCGTCGAGGTGACTACAAGCGGCTCTACGCCAAGGGAAACATTTACGCCTTCTCCCGCAGCACAGACGAGGAAACAGTCATTGTCGCCATCAACGCCGGGGCGAATACCGCTATCGCCGACCTCCCTGCCCCTCCGCAACTGGCAGACGGCCCATTAACAACACTCTTTGGCGAAGCCCAAGCCCAGGTTACCGCGGGTCAGGTCAGGGGTCTGAAATTGGCTCCTCGCAGCGGGGTCGTGCTCGGGAAACAGTCCACATGAGCCTCCTGGCCCGGCTGAAAGCAGTCCAACCAATCGTGCTCGCCCTGCTACTGGCAATCTTCCTGCGCGTCTGGGCAGTCTCATTGCTACCGCAGGATTTCGACGAACCGGTCTATCTGCAAAACGCCTACGATTATGCTGACGCATTCCGGTCAGGAGATTTCGCGCGGGTCCTCGATTATTCCGGGAATGCTGAGCACCCCCCCTTTGTAAAACTGCTCTACAGTGGCGCAGTGATGGCGTTGGGCAAAGCCGCCACATGGACAAACGCTTTCTTCGCCAGCCGGGCCATCTCGGCTTTCTTTGGTGTGCTGGCTGTTCTATTCCTGGCCTTGGCCGTAGATCCGCTGGCCGCCGGAATGCTGGCCGTTCATACGCTTGCCGTTAAATACACCAGCCAGGTTTACCTGGAAGCCGTCCCGCATGCCATGACGATTGCAGCCGTATTGGCGCTCCTGCGGACAGACAAGAACAAAACCGGCCGATGGTTCTGGCTTTCCGCCGCAGCACTGGGAGTGGCAGCCGCCAGCAAGTACTCCTACATTCCAGTTATCTTGGTAGTGTTGGGCTACATTGCAGTCTTCGAGAAAAAGATCAAAATCCAATGGCTACTGCCCTACGGGCTACTTGCATTGGCAGTCTTTTTCGCTCTTGATGTATATCTCTGGCGTGACCCGATTGCGCGCGTTTCAGACTCGCTTGCATATCACGTTCAATACTCGCAAGGGCAGCATGTGGAAGAAGTTGGATACCCCTGGTTCCAGCCCTTCATCTGGATTCTGACCTCCCCTCCGGGAGGCTGGCATCCGAACGTGTTTTTCTACTATGGCTTTGACGGCATCATTACTCTCCTCGCCCTGGGTGGATTAAAGCGGGAGTGGAGTGCGCGCCGCTGGTTGGTTATCTGGCTGGCAGCCGGGATGATCTTCCTGCTCTTCTGGCCAACCAAATGGCCTCAGTACGCGTTGACAGTCACACCCGCCCTTTGCATCATGGGAGCCGAATCTTTACGTCGCTTTATCTTTTGGGCGCGCACCCAAGAATCCTACTGGGACTATCTAAAAGAAATGCTGCCCAAGCCCGATAAATGGCTGTGGTATGCCATCGGTGCGTTTGCCTTTTTTATCGCCGCCATCTACCTCTCAGCAGCCATCAAACTGGCCGTCGGCCGTGTAGGTTGGTCGAACATCACCCGCGCCAATTCCTTTCTTCCAAGCAACACCGTATATGATCTGCTCCCTCTCGAGGAAGGACAACTCCTCATTGCCACCGAAAAAGGCGCCGCAGTCTGGGTTCCGGCGGAGACCACCGACGTTGAACCTACCTGGCTGCTCTACACGACCGCAGATTCCGGCCTGGCCAATAACCAAGTGCTCTCTTTGGCACGTGACACGCGCGGCAACATCTGGTTTGGGACAGCAAGCGGTCTCTCGCGTTTCGACGGAGAAACCTGGTCCTCGTTCGGGACCGTGGAACTGGGTCTCCCCAGCGGCTACATCCTGTCCCTGACCGCTACCCCGGATGGACGCCTCTATGCTGGGACGCTGGAAGGGGCAGCCTCCTGGAACGGCGTGACCTGGACGCCGCTTGAACAGGCTGCCGGCCAGACCATCTTTGCAATCGCCTCCAGCGCGGACGGGGGAACCGTCTGGTTTGGGACGCAGAACGGGGTCGGCAGCCTCGAGGTCCGGGACGATGCGTGGACATTTTTTCCCGCTGAGGCGCCTGTCAACCATATCTTGATCGACTCATTTAACACGCTCTGGGCGGCTACATCCGGCGCGGGACTGGCTCGGATGGACAATGGCTCGTGGACATATTTCCGCACCAGCAATTCCGGCATCCCTTTCAATACCGTCAACTGGGTGGCCGAAGTCCAGCCCGGCATCCTCTGGCTGGGAACATCGCAACCTGCGAGCACCGGCGGCGCAGCCGCCTGGTTCGATGGCATCGAATGGCATACTTTTTTGACCAATAACTCAGGGACATCGGGAGCAGAGGTTACCGTGGTCGTTGTCCAAGCGAACCAGGTCTGGATGGGGACGCGCACAGCAGGGATTGACCTTTATAATCTCGGGAGGCAGAAATGAAAAAACGTTTTGTCTATACGATCCTGGCAGTTCTGCTGGTGATTGCGTTCATCGTTGGTCCAATCTGGTATTTCCTGACCCGGCCGGAGCCGGGAGTGAAGGTTGTTTCGCCAGTGATGGGATTGCCGCAGGGCACCGATGGTTATCCCTGGTGGAACGATAGCGTTTTTTACGAGATTTTTGTCCGCTCGTTCAACGACAGTGACGGCGACGGGGTGGGTGATTTCAATGGCATCACTGCCAAACTGGATTACCTGAACGACAACAACCCGGAGACCACCAGCGATCTTGGCGTGACCGGTATCTGGCTGATGCCCATCAACCCTTCCCCCTCTTATCACGGCTACGATGTGACCGACTACCTGGCTGTCAATCCGGAATACGGCACGCTGGATGATTTCAAGAACATGGTCAACGAGGCGCATGCGCGCGGCATCCGCGTTATCATTGACCTGGTGCTTAACCACACGTCGCGGGACCACGCCTGGTTCGTGGCATCCAGGGATCCATCATCCGAATACCGGGATTACTACATCTGGGTGGATGAAAAACCGAATTACAACGGCCCGTGGGGACAAAAAGTCTGGATCGCCCACTCCACCGGCTATTACTATGCCCTCTTCTGGGAAGGGATGCCCGACTTGAACTACACCAACCCGGCTGTGACCGACGAGATGAATGCAGCGATTTCCTTCTGGCTCACAGAAACGGGGATTGACGGTTTCCGTCTGGATGCGGCCCGTCACTTGATCGAGGAAGGCGTACTCCAGGAGAATACAGATTCAACCCACGCCTGGTACGAAAACTTCCGACCCTACTACAAAGCCATCAACCCCGATGCCGTGACCGTCGGCGAGATCTGGGACGACATGAACGCCATCAATGAGTACATCCAAGGCGACGAACTCGACCTTGCCTTCCAGTTTGGGCTGGCCGAGGCCTTTGTTTCTTCGGCCAACGAGAGCAATGCCGGGACAGCCCTCGGCGAATTGAAACTCTCCTACAAACTTCTGCCTTCCCTGCAATACGCACCCTTCCTGACCAATCACGACCAGAACCGGACGCTCTCTCAATTAGGCGGCGATATAAACAAGGCCAAAGTGGCCGCCTCGATGCTTTTGACCGCCCCCGGCGTCCCCTTCCTGTATTATGGCGAGGAAGTTGGCCTGATGGGCGAAAAACCCGACGAAGACATCCGCCGTCCGATGCAATGGAGCGCGGATGCCCATGCCGGCTTCTCCACCGACTTCCCCTGGCGCTCCCCAGGCGAGGGTTGGGAGACCAACAATGTCGCTTCCGAGACCGACGACCCGGCTTCCCTGCTTTCGCATTACCGCACCCTCATCCGCACCCGCAACGACCATGCCGCCCTGCGCGTCGGCGACACGTACGCCGTCCGCGCCGACAATTCAGCAGTGTACAGCATCCTGCGCGTTAGCGCGGAGGAAGTTGTGCTAGTGGTCATCAACCTGTCAGATGCGCCGGTCAGCGGATACAGCCTGTCTCTGGAGGAGAGCGATGTTGCTCCGGGTATGTATCGCGCCTTTCCCATCCTCGGCGCACTGGATGAGCTCACGGGACTTACCTTTGCCGAGGATGGCGGTTTTGTGGACTACATTCCTCTGCCCGAGATCCCGGCCTACGAAACGCTAATCATCCAACTCCAGTTCAACGACTGAAGGAGTCAATCATGAAAAAGTCATTCCGCTTCCTAAATATTGCGGTTGGGCTGGCCTTGCTCGTCTCAGCCTGCACCTCTGCAGTCACCGGCACACCTGTTCCCACCGCCCCTTCCATAGAACCGGATATCTATCTAAACATCATCTGGCATCAGCACCAACCTTTCTATGCCGTTGACGCGGAAACCGGCCTGGTCAGCGCGCCATGGGTTCGCTTCCATGCCGCAAAAGACTACGTGGACATGGTCACCATTCTCGAGCAGTATCCCGACATCCACATGACCGTCAACCTGACCCCCTCCCTGCTCAGCCAGATTGACGCCTTCAACGCCGGACAGCGTGACATCGTCTGGGAGATGCCTCTCGTACCTGCTACCGAACTCACCGACGAACAAAAAACGTACATCCTCCAGCGCTTCTTCGATACCAACGGCAAGATTATCGAACGCTTCCCGCGCTACGTGGAACTCCAACAAATGCGCGGCGGAGCATCGGAAGAGCAGATTGCCGCCGCCCTCGCTTCGTGGACTCCCCAGGACTTCCTGGACCTTCAAGTCCTCTTCAACCTGGCCTGGACCGATCCAGATTTCCTCGCTGAAGAACCTCTCGCCAGCCTGGTTGCAAAAGGAAGCGGGTTCAACGAAGAAGACAAGGCCACCATCCTGCAGGCGCATGCCGACTTGATGGGGCAAGTTGTCCCGATCCACAAACAGTACCAGGACAGCGGTCAGATCGAAGTCACCTTCACACCCTACGCCCATCCCATCCTGCCCCTGCTGATTGACACGAATCTCGCCACCGAGGCTGTGCCCGATATCAAACTTCCCTCTGTCCGCTTCACACATGGCGATGACGCCATCCAACAGCTGGAGCGCGGCATGGCGCTCTACGAGGAGAAATTCGGCCAGCCGCCGCGCGGGATGTGGCCGGCTGAGGGTTCAGTGGCCCAGTACATGGTCGGAATGACCGCCCGCGCCGGCGTGCAATGGATGGTCACCGATGAGGGCATCCTCGCCAACTCGCTCGGTCTCGACTTCACCCGTCTCACCGGGGGGGTCCCCGTGAATGCCACCGCCCTTTACCGCCCCTACACAGTGGAGAGCAGCGGCGACGCCGTCACCATCTTCTTCCGCGACACCGCCCTCTCCAACAAGGTCTCCTTCGACTACAGCCAGATTTCGGCCGACGAAGCCGTGGCAGACTTTATGTCCCGCCTGCGCGCCATCCGCGATGAGGTCAAAGACCAGCCGGGCGGCCCTTACGTTGTCACCGTCATCCTGGACGGCGAAAATGCCTGGGAATGGTACGAGAACGACGGCAAGGACTTCCTCAATGGACTCTACACCGAATTGAGCAACGACCCGACCATCAAGACCGTCACCTCGTCTGAATTCCTGGCGCTCTACGACCAGACCCCGGAACTCATCCCCGACCTGTGGGCCGGCTCCTGGGATTCAGCTACTTTCCAAACCTGGATCGGCGAAGATGAAGAGAACCGCGGTTGGGAATACCTGGCCGAGACGCGCTCCGTCCTGGAAGAGTACCTGAACGGGTCGCTGGCCGGCACGCTTCCCGATGATCAGGTGGAACAGGCTTACGAAGCCATGCTGGCCGCCGAAGGCTCTGACTGGTTCTGGTGGTACGGCGCGGATAAAGACTCAGGCAACGACGCCGCTTTCGATGCCGGTTTCCGTGAGACCCTCGGCCAAGTCTATGACGCTCTTGGTCTCGACCGCCCCGATTTCCTGTCAGTTCCCATCATCCAGCCAACGCCCGTCGAACCGGATGTGGCCCTGCAGGGCGTCTTCACCCCCACACTCGACGGAGAAATGACCAGCCGGTCCGAGTGGCAGAATGCAGGCGCTTTCCTGTTTGAGGGCGACCCATCCACGCTGGAATTCGGTTTTGACAAAAACAATCTATACCTGAACGTCATTGGCGCACTCCAACAAGATTTTGATATCTACCTCAAGATTCCCGCCCGGAGTACCGGAAATCCCTTCTCCGAAAGCGGTGATGTGCTCGACTTTTACGCCACCCATCGGCTCACCGTCCGCCCGGCAGCAGGGGCAGAGATGGTACAGTTCCAGGTTTGGGACGGCGCAGCCTGGCAGACCACTGCAAGTGAAAGCTTAGCCTATGCAAGCGGGGCCGGGACGCTGGAGGTTGCCGTTCCAATTGCAGACTTGCAGTCCACCCTGGATGCCGGTGACAGTCTCCAGGTCCGGATTGCTACGGCCTCGGACCTCTTGCCTGCTGCCGCGCCCGGGCGGATGCTCGTCCCTGACCTGGGCCGCACCACCTGGGTCGTCACGGTTCGCGATCCGGCAAATGACGATCATGGCCCCGGTGCGTATACCTATCCCACTGACGGCGTTTTCAAACCTGGCGTCTTCGACCTGCTCAGTTTCCAGGTTGGCTATGATGAAACCAACCTCGTCTTCCGCTTCGAGATGAGCGGCCCGGTGGAAAACCCCTGGGGTTCGCCGAACGGACTCGCAATCCAACTTTTCGATGTGTACATCAACACAGGAGCAGGCGCAAACCCGCTCATGCGCAGCGGACGGAACGCTGCCCTCGATACGGGCTGGGACTACGCCTTGACTCTGGCTGGCTGGAACTACGGCTTCTTCACTGCCTCCGACCCAGAGAAGGCCTCGACCAGTGTGCCTGTCACCATCATCACCGATCCGGGCAAAAACATGGTCATCGCCAAGGTGCCGCTTTCGTCCATTCCTGGCGACCCAACAACCTGGGCTTACGCGGTGGCGGTCTTATCGAATGATGGCTATGGCATCAACGGCGCGCGTGACGTGACCGAGACCGGCGGGCAGTGGCAATTGGGCGGCGCGCCTGCCGACAAGAACCACACGCGGGTCATTGACTACCTGTGGCCGGAAGGCTCCACGCCCACGCAGGAGGAAATGCTCTCTACTTATATCCCAAGCCAGTCCGACCCGGCCAGCCTGACAGCAGCAGATTTCCCGCAGATAAAAATGTACCTGCCCATGCCATAGATTGAAAGAAGCGCAAACCTCCCGAAGACTATTTGTCTTCGGGAGGTTTTGGTATTAAGGCGGTGTCTTGGCGATCGGGTCTATTTCAAACCAGTTTCTCCAGCAGGCGTTTCTCTTCTTCTTCAGAGGTCACTTCCCCATCCAACCAGGCATCCCGCAGGAGGTGCAGAATTCTCTGGTATCTCGGTCCCGGTTCCAGGCCGAGTTTCTTTAGCGTGTGACCGGTAGTCTTCGGCTTGACATGCCGCCAGGTTTCCAGATAGTTGTGCAGGGTTCGGCGCGCCTCTCCGCGCAGCATAGCAAGGTACACCGCCCGGACGGAATCTAGTGGGAAATCGTCCAAAACAGCAACGTACTGGCCGGGCTTCTTGCCAATAAAAGAATCACGGCTAGAATAAAGCCTCGAAGCAGCGAAAAGGGCGTCACGCAAATTGGCATGGAAATGCAGCCTACTTTCGATTTCTTTAAGCGCAGGGCGGGACAGGTGCATCAACCAAAGCATCCAGCCAAAAGCGCGGCGTTCCCCAGGGAGAACTTGCATCGCTTTTTCCACCCGCCTGCGGATGGACAAGTTCACCGCCAGCGCGGGATGTGCTTCGGCAAGAATCTTTAATTCCGCCAACCGCTTCAACATGGCTGCGGCATTATCCTCCTCGAGGATCAAATCCAGTTCGTGGCGGAGGCGTTCAGCAGATAGTTTTTTGATCCACGGCAGCGACTCTGGAATGAGCGCCAGCGTCTCCGGGGCAACCTCGAAATCATAGCGTTTTTCGTAGCGAACAAGTCGGAAGAGGCGCGTCGGATCGTCCTCAAAGGAACGTTGGTGCAGGACGCGCACCAGTCCCCTTTGTAAATCGTCCAACCCGCCGAGGTCGTCACGCAGTTCACCGAAGTACTCGCCATCCAACCGCAGAGCGAGGGTGTTGACGGTGAAGTCGCGGCGGCGCAGGTCGTCAGCCAGGCTGCCCGGGCGCACGGTCGGGAGGGCAGAAGGATGTTTATAGGTCTCGGAACGAGCAGAGATCAAATCGAGCGATGAGTGACCGGTTGGGGAAATCGTGTCCGGAAGTAACCATTGCGCCGTACCAAACCGGTTATGCAGTATCGTATCTCCACCATGCCTGGCTACCAGAGCGCGTGCCAATGCGGTGGCATCCCCCTCTACGACCAGGTCGAAATCCGTTGCGGGGCGACCCAGTAACAGGTCACGAACAAAACCGCCGACGAGATAAAGCGGCAGGCCGCGCCGCGCGGCTTCATCTGCCACCACCTGCAAAAGGGAAAGGCTGGTCGGAGAGAGGGCGTCGGCAAGGCGTTTGGCGCGTGCGCCAGATTCAGCAGGCCAGGAAGAACTAGGGATGGACATCCGGTTCCTTTTATGCGATTATAGTGCAAAGACATTTTTTCTGGAGGTTCATATGAAAAAGACGATTGCTATTTTATTGATGCTCAACACCCTGGTAGCCGCCTGCAACCTCTCCCCCGGTGCAACGCCCACTCACCCCGCTCCCGGGTTCGGCTTACCAGAATTGGTTGCTTCCACCACGCAAGAACCGGGGTTCTCTACAGCCCTGCCGCCTGTGGACTTGGTCCCCGCCGACTCAGAGAACACCTTTTGGGTAACGAACCCCACGTCTGGTGCTCGGCTCCACACCCGCACCTTTTATCCTGCCGACTGGAACGGTACGGACCTGCTGCCTGCCCTGGTGTTGATGCCGGGCGGGATCGCCTCCTCTGATCCGCAAAAGGCGGCGCGGCTATCAGGCGAGGGATTCATCGTCATCATCTTCGACGCCGATGGGCGCGGCCTGTCTGAAGGCACGGAAGACTACAATGGTTTCATTACCCAGGATGGTCTGGCGGCGGTCATTATCGCCGTGGCCCAGTTGCCCGGCCTGGACACAAATAGCTATGGACTGGTCTCCTACTCTTATGGTGTGACTGCTGCCACAGGCGCGTTGTCCCGGCATCCCGACCTGCCGATTGATTTCTACATTGATTGGGAGGGCCCCGTGGACAGGTTCTACACCACCACGGGATGCAACGACGACGATTACTCCAACATCCCCTGGCAGCCATGCACCGACAACGCCTGGTGGTCGGAGCGCGAAGCGGTTAGCTTTATCGGCGCTGTGGATGTGCCTTACCAGCGCATCCAGTCGGAAGAGGATCACGTCCAACCAAACAACAACCACGCCATTGATATTGTCAACGCGGCCGTGGCGGGCGGTGTCCCGTGGGTGCGACTGAACGAGTACCCGGCTGACCAGACCTATGACAGAAACAATCCTCCAGCAATGATCCCTGAAGTGCAGGATAAACAGTTGGAACAGATGGTAGCGCGCTATGCTGAGGAAATAATCAACAACATTCTCCCCACCTTACCATAACTTCCCCGCCCTAAACCAATCGGGAACAATATCGGCCAAGCGGCTGGCTCTCAAATCTCGCTACATACAGGAGTTGAGACCAGCTAACTTTGCGCGCCTCCATTTGTGTAAATAAGCACTATTTGGACAATTTCTATCTATTTGGTGGTTGCTTTTCGTCCAGCAGTTTGCTATACTGTTTTCATGAAAGTTGGTAATTCAATAGCCGCATACATTCACTGTAAGTATTAACTTGGAGGTGTTCCATGATGTCGTACAAAACAAACGTCACGGGAGTTCCTCGCCAAATTTACATTATCGCTCTCATCTTTCTCATTACCGCCCTTGCGTGTGAAACCACTGCCACGCCGGCGCCAGAGTCGCCGACAGCAACTTCGACCCCAAAAATCGGCGTGCCTGTTTACGGAGTGACCTGTAATCCTGCCATACTCGAAATACCGCACGGGTTTACAAAATCTATCCATATCGTCGATACAGGCGAAGTAGGCAAGGTAACAGAATTTAAGGTGGGCACGGTTGCAGGTACAGCCAGCGACCCTGACGCAAGCGAA
Organism: Chloroflexota bacterium; assembly: GCA_016208355.1. Classification (GTDB taxonomy): domain Bacteria; phylum Chloroflexota; class Anaerolineae; order Anaerolineales; family Villigracilaceae; genus UBA877. Next base: position 12,618 of record JACQYE010000094.1, read on the forward strand.
ATCGCAGTATTTCAGCCGGATCCCAACGAGACAGGTTGGTCCAAACTTCCAGGAGCGATCAGTGTTGGCAGCCTTGCGGTGGATGGTCCAACCCGAACAGAAACATATTTCATTAACATCATCGTGGGAGGCGCCCAAGGAGACGACAATATCACCGGGGGAAACATCTGGTGCCAGGTCAATGTCAAACACGAGGAACCCACGCCCACCTTTACTATAACTCCAACGATAACAGCCACACCAACACAAACTGCAACGTCTACGAAACCGCCTTTCATCGTAACAGGGAGTGGTAACCGCGTTCAGTACACAGGACCTTGGCAGGCGCAAACAGGCGGGACTCTGGCAGTCTCATTCCAGGTCATGGGACCTGATAACCACCCTGCCCAATCAGAATGGCATGATCACCCTCATGCTGGATGTCAATTGGCCGCAGGGAGTGACAAAACTGTTTTTCAACTTTGATGATGAAACGTTCGAAGTCGGCGAGATAACGATCAGCCCCTGATGCCATACCCATGATTTCCTTTGTCGAATTTCCCTTTTCAAGTATAATTCACCGCATGATGCTGAACCCGCTCCCGGCCCCTAGCACGCACAAATCTACCAGGTCTGGTTAGGTTCAGTTCGTCACGCACGCCGGCGGCTCCCCAGACTTGGAGAGCCGCTTTTTGTTGGAGTGTGGTGATCGGTTACTGGTAATTCGTTATTGGTGGCTTGATCCCCATGCACCCTATACGAGTTACGAATGCTGAGTTACGAATACCAAATTACCGCTCACGAATAACGAGTCTTATGGACATCAAAGACCTGACCGAACGCATGCACGCCTTTGTCCGCTCGAAGGGCTGGTACGAAGCGGACAGCCCGCGTCCGCAGACGCCGCGCAATCTGGCAATCTCGCTCTCGCTGGAAGCCAACGAAGTGCTGGAACACTTCCAGTGGCGCGATAACCTGAAGGACAAAGACGAACTCGCCAGCGAACTGGCCGATGTGGCTTTATACTTGCTGCAACTGGCCTCCGTCTCAGGAGTTGACCTGGAGCAGGCAATCATGCAAAAACTTGAGCAAAATGCAAACCGGCAATGGGATCAAGATACGTCAACTGTCAAAAGTCGAAAGTCGAGCGAGGTTTGACTTTTGACCGATTGGAACTCAACCATGAATGTAACGATATTCGGCGGCTCGCAGCCCAAAGAAGGCGACACATCCTACGCGGAAGCCTACGAACTCGGTAAATTACTTGCCCGGGCCGGGCATACTGTCCTAACCGGCGGCTACATTGGCACGATGGAAGCGGTCAGCCGCGGCGCGGCCGAAGCGGGCGGACACGTCATCGGCGTGACCTGCGCCGACATCGAAGCCTGGCGCGCGGTCAAGCCGAATGCGTGGGTGAAAGAAGAGCGTCGCTTTGCCACCCTGCAGGAGCGCTTGAATGAACTTGTCCTGGCCTGCGACGCGGCCGTCGCTCTCCCCGGAGGCCCCGGCACGTTGACCGAGGTCGCGCTGACGTGGAACCTGATGATCGTCCGCTCCATGCCCGCCAAACCGCTGATATTAACGGGGGCGGGCTGGAGGTCCGTGCTGGAGTCGTTTTACAATTCGTTCGATGTCTATATCCCGCAAGACCAACGCGTCCACGTCCAGTTCGCAGAGGATGTTCAGGAAGCAGTCAAACTCATTCCTATTCCCTAATCCCTGATTCCTAATTACCGAGGCCCTTATGTCCGACGAAAAACTCACCCCCCGCAATGTTGACTTCTCCGAATGGTACAACCAGATCGTCCTGCGCGCCGAACTGGCCGACTACGCACCAGTGCGCGGCTGCATGGTCGTTCGACCGTACGGCTGGGCGCTGTGGGAAAACATCCAGCAGGCGCTCGACAAACGCTTCAAGGAGACCGGCCACGTCAACGCCGCCTTCCCGCTCTTCATCCCGATGTCCTTCCTCGAAAAAGAGAAGGAACACGTGGAAGGCTTCTCGCCTGAATTGGCCGTGGTCACCATCGGCGGCGGCGAGAAACTCGAAGAGCCGCTGGTGGTGCGCCCCACTTCCGAGACAATCATCGGCGCGATGTATTCAAAATGGATCCAGTCTTATCGTGATCTGCCTGTGCTGATCAACCAGTGGGGTAACGTCGTCCGCTGGGAACTGCGCACCCGCTTGTTCCTGCGCACACTTGAGTTCTACTGGCAGGAAGGCCACACTGCCCACGCCACCGAGCAGGAAGCCCGCGAGGAGACCATGCGCATGCTCAATGTCTACGCCGACTTCGCCATCAACGAAGCCGCCGTGCCGGTGATTCCCGGCGTCAAGTCCGCGACCGAAAAATTTGCCGGAGCCAGCATGTCCACCACCATCGAGGCCATGATGCAGGATACCCGCGCCCTGCAATCAGGTACCTCGCACTTCCTCGGCCAGAACTTCGCCAAAGCCTTCAACATCCAGTTCCTCGACGAGAACAACACCCTGCAATTCTGCTGGACGACATCCTGGGGGCTATCCACCCGTTTCATCGGCGCCATCATCATGACGCATGGCGATGACCAGGGACTGATCCTGCCGCCGCGCCTGGCCCCCATCCAAGCCGTCATCGTCCCGATCTTCAAATCGGACCTTGAGTCTGCTCCCGTTATGGAGGCGGTAACCCGCGTCCAGGCCGAACTCAAGGCCGCCGGCATCCGCCTCAAAGTGGACGACCGCACCGAGGTCACGCCCGGATTCAAGTTCAACGATTGGGAAATGCGCGGCGTCCCGTTGCGCATCGAAATCGGGCCCAAGGATGTGGAAAAGAGTTCGGTCGCCCTGGCCCGCCGCGACCGCCCCGGCAGAGAAGGCAAGTCCTTCGTCCCGCAGGCCGGGCTGGCCGCCACGGTCGCCGATATGCTGACCGACATCCAGAAATCCCTGCTCGAGCGCGCCACCGCCTTCCGCGACAGCCACATCTTCGACCCGAAGGATTACGCCGAACTGACCGAAGTTGTTCAGAACGGCTGGGCTTTATCCTACTGGTGCGAGTCCACCGAGTGTGAGGCGAAGGTGAAGGAAGATACCAAAGCAACTACCCGATGCATTCCGTTGGATCAGGAAGAAGGTCATGGGAAATGCATCGTGTGCGGGAAAGACGCCAAACACAAGGTCTATTTCGCAAAAGCGTATTAATCCTGTTGGTAGGGGCGCAGCATGCTGCGCCCCTACCTATTCGGGGAGATATCCCATGAAATT
>JACQYE010000100.1 GCA_016208355.1 Chloroflexota bacterium
CGAGATCAGCGATCCCTCCTACGAAGAATACCGCGAGATTTTCAAGCGCGTCTCCGAGCAAAAAGGTGTCACTTACAGCGACCAGGGACTGGCTTACCTGCTCCAGGAATGGTACATCAAGCGCAACCGCAAATTGCGCGCCTCCCACCCGCGCGACCTGTGCGACCAGATCCTCGATATCGGCCGCTATCTCTCCACCGAACCGGTGATGACGAAAGAAATGCTCGACCGCGCCTCGCAGGCCTACTTCGTGGAGATATAAATGTGGCCTGACCTCCAGACACCGATTATCGTCGCCCATCGCGGCGACTCGGCTCACGCTCCCGAAAATACCCTGTCCGCCTTCAAGATGGCGGCAGACAAGGGGGCGGATGCCATCGAGTTCGATGTAAAACTTTCTGCTGACGGGCACGTCATTGTTATTCATGATCAGACCGTGGACCGAACGACAGACGGCCATGGCGACGTGCGTCAACTCCCCCTCGTTGCACTGCGGGACTTGGATGCAGGTGCGCGTTTCGAGGGAAAATTTCCCGGCGAGCGCATCCCCACTCTGGACGAGGTCTTTGAGACGGTCGGCAACCGCATGCACATGAATGTCGAGTTGACCAACTACGCTACTCCTGGCGACGACCTTGTAGCAAAAGTGACCGAACTGGTCAGGAAGCACCACATACAAGGGCGAGTACTCTTCTCGTCGTTTTTTCCCCGAAACCTGCGCAAGGCGCGTGCGCTCCTGCCCGAGGTCCCGCGCGGACTGCTTGCCTGGGCTGGCTGGTTTGGTTTTCCGGCGCGCACCTGGGGCTGGAAAGGGGATTTCTACGCGCTGCACCCTCACCTCTCGAGCGTGGGTGCCGGAATTGTTTCCCGCCTGCACACCGCGGGGAAACGCGTCCACGTCTGGACAGTTAATACCGAGGCCGATATGAAACATCTCATCGGCCTGGGTGTTGATGGCATCTTTACCGATGATCCGGCGCTGCTTGGCCGGTGTCTGGGAAGGGCAATGTGATTCCTGCCGAATGGATTGACCAGGCTGCCCTGCGCCTCGCTCCCCACATTCGGCGTACGTTGCTCACCAACGACGCCGAATTGAATCTCTACCTGAAATGGGAAAACCAGCAAGTGACGGGCTCCTTTAAGCCGCGCGGCGCGCTCAACAAAGTGCTCGCGCTCGAAGCATGGGAGCAGGCCGTCGGTCTGGTGACCGCTTCGGCGGGCAACCACGGGCAGGGTGTAGCGCTGGCCGGGAAACTGGTCGGCGCGCCGGTGACGGTATTTGCCTCGAACCATGCCGTCCCTGCCAAAGTGGAAGCCATGCGCCTCTTGGGCGCGGAGGTCCGTTTCGTGGAAGGCGGTTATGAATTGGCCGAAACGACGGCTATCCAGGTTGCCCGCGAGCAAAAGCGGACGTGGGTCTCAGCCTACAACGATGGGCAGGTCATCGCCGGTCAGGGAACGATTGGCCTTGAGATCATTGCTGATCTCCCGCTGGCGCGCGAACTGACCCTGGTCGTGCCGGTGGGCGGCGGAGGTCTGCTGGCCGGGATTGGCGCAGCAATAGAGCAATATCCCGTTCGCCCGCGGCTGGTGGGCGTCAACGCCGAAGCCTCGGCTTTCATGTATGCCCTCTACCAGCGCGGTGACCAGGAAAGCGTGCCTGACCTGCCCACCCTGGCAGACGGCTTGAGTGGCGCGGTGGAGGCCGGTTCGCTGACCATCCCGCTGGTGCGGAAATATGCCGACGATATGGTCACGGTATCGGAGGATGAAATTGGCCGGGCGGTTGCCTTTGCCTGGCAGAAATACCACCAGAAAGTGGAAGGCTCCGGCGCGGTGGGGCTGGCCGCCGTGCTGGCAGGTAAGGTAAAATCCCCGGCGGTGGTGATCGTTTCGGGCGGGAACATCCAGCCCGAGGTCCATGCCGAACTCTGCCGCCGGTATCCGGTAACATGAGATTTCGACGCTTTCTCTGCCTGTTCCTTGTTATCTTGTTCTTGCTGTCCACACAGACAGCGGGTTCGGCGCGCGCCGGGGCGGATTCTCAGGACGATTACAGCATGGAGCGCGCCCGCCAGATGTTGGCCGACATGACCCCGGAAGAGCGTGTCGGGCAGTTATTCCTGGTCACGTTCACCGGCTCCACGGCGGATACCGATTCGCAGATATATGATCTTGTTATGAACCACCATATCGGCGGCGTCGTCCTGCTTGCTGAAAACGACAACTTTATCGAAGGTGTTGGAGCGCTGGAAGCCGCCAAGGATTTGATTACCCAACTCCAGACTTACGAATGGCAATCCTCGCTAGGCCCAACTGTGGACCCGGATACGGGCGGTCCTGCTCCCATCCAATACGTTCCGCTGTTCATCGGGATTTCACAGCCTGGCGGCGGCTCTCCCACTGACCAGATCATGAGCGGGCTGACCTCCCTGCCGGATTTAATGGCGATTGGGGCCACTTGGGACACCTCTCTCGCTGAACAGGTGGGCGGAGTGGCCGGGGACGAACTCTCGCGGGTCGGTTTCAACCTTTTCTTCGGACCCTCCCTCGACGTGCTCGAATCTCCGGAGGCCACACTCGGCAATGGGCTGGGAGCGAGCGTCTTCGGCGGGGACCCCTTCTGGGTGGCGCAAATGGGCCAGGCCTACATCCGCGGTCTGCACACTGGCAGCGAGGGAAAGATGCTGGTGGTGGCGCGCAACTTTCCCGGGCGCGGTTCCACAGACCGCCCTGCTGGGGAGGAACCCGCCACCGTGCGCAAGTCGTTGGAGCAGTTGAAGCAGATTGAACTGGCCCCGTTCTTCGCCGTTACCGGCAACGCCCCCGACAGCGAGTCAACTGCCGACGGCTTGCTTGTTTCCCACATCCGCTACCAGGGTTTTCAGGGCAATATCCGCGCCACCACGCGCCCGGTCAGTTTCGACTCACAGGCCCTCGCGCAGATTCTATCCCTGCCGGAATTTGTCTCCTGGAGCCAGAATGGCGGCTTGCTGGTCAGCGACGACCTGGGCAGCGAGACCGTGCGCCGCTTCTACGACCCCGGCGGGACGTCTTTCCAGGCCCGGTCGGTGGCGCGCGATGCATTCCTGGCTGGCAATGACCTGCTTTATCTTGGCAACATCCAGTCCAGCGATGCCCGCGATAATTATGAGACCGTCATCAATATCCTGGCGTTCTTCTCCCAGAAATACAGCGAAGACACCGCCTTTGCCCAACGAGTGGACGCCGCCGTTACGCGCATCCTGGCGGCCAAATTTCGTCTGTATGGCAGTTTCGAGTTGAACAAGGTCACCCCCCCCGTTTTCGGCCTCGACCTGGTAGGCGGCTCGCAGGAGATCACCTTCCAGGTGGCCCGCCAGGCGGCCACCCTGGTCAGCCCCGACCCGCTCGACCTCGACGCCCTTCTCCCCGAACCACCCGGCGCGCAGGACTACATTGTCTTTCTGACCGATACACGCACCGTGGCGCAGTGCAGCACTTGTACACCCTCTCCCATGCTGGGCGTGGATGATGTGCAGAACGCGGTCATGCGCCTCTACGGGCCGCAGGCTGGCGGACAGGTCAACGCTTCCCATCTGGTTTCCTATCCACTTGACGCCATCACTCCCATCCTGGACGGCGGCGAAGGCAGCCCGGCGCTCGAATCCAGCCTCCACCAAGCCGACTGGCTGGTCATCAACATGCTCGACGCCGACCCTGGCCAGCCGCAAACCTCGCTCTTGCGCCGCTTCCTCTCGGAGCGCCAGGACCTCCTGCGCAATAAATACGTCATCGTCTTTGCCTTCGATGCCCCTTACTATCTCGACTCCACCGACATCTCCAAATTGACGGCCTACTATTGTTTGTACAGCAAATCCGCTCCATTTGTGGAAGTGGCCGCGCGCCTCCTTTTCCAGGAACTCTCCCCCGACGGCGCCCTCCCGGTCTCGGTTGCCGGCGTGGGATATGATCTCTTCTCCGCCCTCACTCCAGACCCTGACCAGGTCATCACGCTATCCCTGGACCTGCCGCCTGCACCCGCCTCGACAGCGGAAACCACCCCTGAAACGACCCCCACCCCGGCTTTCCGCGTTGGCGACAGCATCACTGTGCGGACGGGCATCCTGCTCGATCACAACGGCCACCCGGTCCCGGATGGGACGGGGGTGCGCTTCACTCTGTCCATGAGCGGGGAGGGCGGCCTCCTGCAAAGCGTGGATGCCGTCACCACGCAAGGTGTGGCGCATGCATCCTTCAACATAGACCGCCCAGGCCTTTTGGAAATCCGCGCCACCAGCGAACCGGCGACGGTTTCCGTCATCCTGCAAATGGATGTGTCAGGCGAGGGATTCAGCGTGACGGTGGTAGCCCCCACCCCCGAATTCGGTCCCACTGCCACCCCCGAAGTAATTCCCACCCCCGACCTGGATGACCTTCCGCCGGTGGAACGCGGCATCCCTGGTCTGGGCGGCTGGCTGCTGATGGTTCTCCTGCTGGGCGGGCTGTCCCCACTTGCCTACATTATCGGAGTCCGGACCACCTCCCTGCGCTGGGGCTGGCGTTGGGGACTGTGCGCGGCGGGAGGCGGGCTGCTGGCTTACACGTATCTTGCCGTGCGCCTGCCGGGAGCGGCCGATTTTGTGGCAAGTTTTCGGTATGTGGGAATTGGCAGCGTTGTCCTGCTCGGGGCGCTGGCCGGTCTTGCCGCCGGGTACGCCTGGATGTGGATGGGGAAAAGATAAACTTTCTGTTTGGCGAAATTCATTTTCGCCCCACATAAGGGGACAAATGGGTCACGCTGCAAGCGTGATCTGCTATTATGGGATCAACGAGGCAATCAAGCTCAGTACCAATAATCCCCCTAGGACCCAGACAAACACCTTTTCGGGATAAGACTCGAGCAGCTGCTGTAACGGGTTGGCCCGGCGCATCTGTGACGCTGGCCGCGCCGGTAGTTCGCGCGTACCCATCAGGTAGGCGCGGAATTCCTCTACCGAGATTGGGCGGTCATTCGGGTGGAGTTCCATCGCACAAAGGATGGCGCGCTCGGTGCGCAGACTGATGGCCGGGTTGAGTTTACGCGGCGCGGGCAGGCTCTCCGGGTGCAGGAAACGCTGGCGGGCATCCGCGGGCGGGGCGTTGGTCAGCAGGTGGTAAAGCGTACAGCCGAAGGCGTAGATATCGGAGCGGACGTCGGTGTGCAGGCCATCGCCGCCGTATTGTTCGAGCGGGGTGTAGAGGGCAGCAGCGCGTCGGTCTCGGTCAGGAAGGAATTGTTCTGCTTGGCATCCAGCATCAGCGTCCGCAGGTCCTTGCCTGGGATGTAGTCCATCACCAGGTAGTCGCGCACGCCCACGGCGAAGAAATCCGAGACTTTGGGCAGGTTGGGGTGGTCGAGGCGCGCCAAAACGGTGGCTTCGCGGCGGAATTGCTGGCGAGCCTCCTTGAGAAGGTTGGCCGGTACTGAACGGTCGTGTTCCACTTCCTTGAGCGCGCACTTGCGCCCTTCCAGGCGCAGGTCGTCGGCCAGGTAGATGTTGCCCATCCCACCCTGGCCGATGCGCTCGCGGATGCGGTAGCGTCCGTGCAGAACCTCGTCGGGTTTCAGCGCGGCAGGCATATCGGTCCGGTTCGTTGTGGTAATCGTAACACGGCGGGCGTGGGTGTCGGCGTGGTCGGCGCGCCGTGCCGAGGTAGTACTATATGATTATAAACGTCTTTCGTCATCTGTTGTATAATCAAAAAGATGAATATGGTTGGGAATCTGGAAGAAGCCCCCCTGTTGGTTGCGCAAACTGGCCCACTCAAGGGACAGCGCTGGACCTTGAACAAGCCGCATTTGATCGGGCGGGAGGCCACCTGCGACGTGGTGGTGCCCGACCGGATGGTTTCGCGCTTCCATGCCCGCCTCACACCGACCCCCGAGGGGATGGAATTGGAAGACCTGGGCAGCAAGAACGGGACGCATTGCAACGGGAACGCTGTGACCCAAAGGTTAATCTTGCAGGATGGCGACACGCTTCAAATCGCCCTGTGCCAGCAATTCGTTTACCTGACCTCGGATGCCACCATGCCCCTGGCAGACGCCGAAACGGGCGCGGGACGCCTGCGGCTGGATCTGCGCTCGCGGCGCGTGTGGGTCAACGATATTTCGGTGGACCCGCCGCTCTCGGCCTTACAATTCCACGTCCTGCACGTGCTATACGAACGCCAGGGACAGGTTGTGCCGCGCGAAGAACTGGTGAGCGCCTCCTGGGGCGGCGACCAGGCGGTGGGCGTCTCAGACCAGGCGCTGGATGCCCTCTTGCGCCGCCTGCGCGACCGCCTCGCCGAGATTGACCCGGCGCATGTGTACATCGTCACCGTGCGGGGACATGGGATACGGCTGGATAATCCGAAGGTGGAGTAACGATCTGCGTAATCAAGAGCCCCGGTTCTTCAAAGAACCGGGGCTCTTTTCTGTCTCTATGTACGGGCATTTTCCCGTTCTTCTCTCTGCTCACCGCGGCGCGCCAGCAGCCCCCGGATTCGGGCGTGCCGCTCACGGGTCAGCGGGTAGAACCAGGTGGTGATGACGGCCGAGAATAACAGCACCGCGCCGAGGGGTCCAATCAGTATGCGGATGGCAGTCAGCGTTACCGGCGACTGCATGAATGTGGTCGCCCCCTCCGGCGGGGTCTGGTAGCCGAACCAACCCAGCGCCTGCAGGGCGATGAAGATCGCCAGCGCGCCGGTCAGTTTTCGGATGAAATTCTTGACCCCGTAATAAATCCCCTCCTGGCGGCGTCCGGTTTTAAGTTCGGCCCATTCGATCACGTCCGGGAACATGGCATCCGGCAGGACATGCGCTGCTGAAACGCTCAACCCGGCCAGGAAGGCCATCCACAGCACCAGCGTCACCTGACCTGGCTGGACGAGGAAGATGCAAATCTGCACTCCGGCCCAGAAGACCATGCCGAGGATGTAAGCGATGTGCTTGCCCAGCCGGTGCGACAGCCACAACCAGAAGGGCAGGGCCAGGACGGCGGTCACCAGCAGCAGGGCGAAGACCGCCGATTCGATGGGCAGGGAAATGCCGAACAGGCTGGCAGAGGCCAGCAGGTCCCCTCTGGAGATCCAGTAGAGCAGGTAAAAGGGCAGGGTCAGAGCCACGATGTCAAAGGTGATCCAGTTCAGCATGTAAATGACCGAGGCGAAGCGGAACGGGATGTTCTTCCAGGCGGCGCGGGCGGTTTCCAGGAAGGGAATATCTTCCTTCGGCCTGTCCGCCGCGCCGTAGCGTTCGCGTACGACGGCGAAGATGAGCAGGAAAGGAATGGCAGCCAGCCCGCCAAAGATGCCGGCCACCAGCAGGTAGCCCTGCTGCTGGGAAAGTCCCGCCGAGATGGCCGCGTCCACGATGGCGGGGGCAGCCACGGCGGTGGCCAGCGAGGCCAGCAGGTTGAAGAAAATGCGGAAACTGGTCAGCGTGGTGCGGTCATCGTAGTCGGGAGAGAGTTCCGGCAGGAGCGACGAGAAAGGGACACCCACCAGTGTCTCGAGCGTGTCGCTGACCATGAAGGCCAGGGTGACGGTGATGGCCAGGGCGATCTGGCTCTGCCAGGGCGGCGCCCACCACAACAGCATGAAACTTGCCCCGAAAGGGATGGCGAAGATCAGCAGGAACGGCCGCCGGCGGCCCCAGCGGGTGCGGATGCGGTCGGTCAGGATGCCAACGAGCGGGTCGTTGACCGCGTCCCAGGCGATGCCTACCAGCGCGGCGACGGATGCCAGCCGCGCATCCAGTCCGACTACATCCGTCAGGAAGATGGCGTAGAAGATCTGCCGCAGGGTCCCGTAACTGGCTTCCCCCCAGTCGCCGGAACCATAGATGAGTTTTTGCCAGAATGTCAGCTTCGGTGTTTCCAGCATCAATGTTTCGCTTCCCGGGCCTGCTTCCGGGCAGCTTTACGCGCCAGCAGTTTCTGGATGCGGCCATGTTTCTCGCGGGTCAGCGGGTAGAACCAGGCGATGACGATCGCGCTGAGTAACAGCACCGCGCCCAACGGTCCGATCAGGACGCGGATGGCGGTCAGCGTCTGTGCAGGCTGGGTGAAGAAGGTCACCCCCTCAGGCGGGGTCTGGTAGCCGAACCAGCCAAGTACCTGCAGGGCAATGAAGATTGCCAGCGCCCCGGTCAGTTTGCGGATGAAGTTCTTGACGCCGTAGTAAATTCCCTCCTGGCGGCGCCCCGTGCGCAGTTCATCCCATTCGATAACGTCCGGGAAGAGCGCATCCGGCAAGACGTGGGCGGTCGAGACCGAGATACCGGCCAGCACGGAAAGGATCAGGATAAATGTGATCTGTCCGGGCTGGATGGTGAAGATGAGCAGCTGCACCACCGCCCAGAAGCCCATGCCGATCATGTAGGCCGTGTTCTTATTCAGTTTCCTGGCGACCCACACCCAGAACGGCAGGACAGCCACCGAAGTCACCAGCAGGCAGGCAAAGACCGCCGACTCGAGCGAAAGGCCAAGCGCTTTTTGCAGGAGGTTCCCGCTTGCCACCCAATACGTGATGAAGAAGGGCAGCACCAGCCCCACCAGGTCGAAGGTGATCCAGTTGAGCATGTAGAGCGCCGAAGCAAAGCGGAAGGGGATGTTTTTCCAGGCGGTTTTGAGGATGACGATGAACGGGACGTGCGGTGCATTTTCGGTCTCCGCCGGGCGGGGGCGTTCACGGATGAAGAAGAAGATTGCCAGGAGCGGAACAATTGCCAGCCCGCCAAAGATGGCCGAAACAACGAAATACCCTTGCTGCTGGGTCGCGCCGGAAGCCAGGGCGGCGTCCACGATGGAAGGCGCGGCCACGGCGGCCACTAACGAAGCCACCAGATTGAAGAACATGCGGTACCCGGTCAGCGAGGTGCGCTCGTCGTAGTCGCCGGAGATCTCAGGGGTCAGGGCGTAGAGCGGCACGCTGATGAAGGTCTGGAACGTGTCGCTTAACATGTAGACCAGCGAAACGGTTGCGGCCAGTAAAATCTGGCTCTTGAATGGCGGCGCCCACCACAACGCCACAAACGCCAGACCGAAGGGGATGGCGAACAGGAGCAGGAACGGCCGGCGGCGTCCCCAGCGCGTCCGCACCCGGTCGCTCAACGTGCCGACGAGCGGGTCGTTGAGCGCGTCCCAGGCAATGCCCAGGAAAGCCGCCACCGAAGCCAGGCGCGGCTCGATGCCCACCACGTCGGTCAGGAAGATTGCGTAGAACAATTGCCGCAGGGTGCCAAAGGTGGCGATGCTCCAGTCGCCGGAACCAAAGACCAGTTTCTGCCAAAGGGTCAATCGTTTGGTTTCCATAAGGCCCTCGAAAATGGGATGCGTGCCTGTGGATTATAACCCGGCCGGGCTGGATAAGTTCGTTGAAAGCGTACTCCGGGATAGAGATATAATCGGGAACGATGCCCGCCAAACCTTCCCTCGCCGACAAACTCAAATCCCTGGGCGTGCGCCCGGCCTCGGACCTGGCGCCTGTATCATCCCCGCAGGGGACCCCCGCTAAAAAAGCCGCTTCCGGCTCCTCGATTGACGCTGTTGTGGACGGGCGTTTCGTCCAGACGCGGCTGGGTGAGACGTTCGTCAGCGAACAGGTCTATGCTTCCGATTACCGCCACGGGAGCGCGCCTATCACGGTCAACGCGCCGCTGACGATGCTCTCGGCCTGGGCGCAGGAACCGCGCTTCGCGGACCTCCCGCTGGAGGCCTACGCCTTCCTCGACACCGAGACCTCCGGCCTGGCGGGCGGAACCGGGACGTACGCTTTCCTGGTCGGCGCGGCCCGCTTCGTGGAAGGTGAGTTCCGCCTGGCGCAGTTCTTCATGCGCGACCCGTCCGAGGAACCGGCGCTGCTCGAAGGGTTGGCGGATTTCCTCGCCCCGTGCGGCGCGCTGGTCACGTTCAACGGGAAAGCCTTCGACGCCCCGCTGCTGGTCACGCGCTATACCCTGCACAGCATCCCGCTCCCGTTCAAGGACTACGCCCACCTCGACCTGCTCCCGTTGGCGCGCCGCCTGTGGCGCGACCGTCTGCCGTCACGGGCGTTGAAGTATCTGGAAGAGAATGTCCTGAATGCGCCGCGCACCACCGAAGAAGTGCCGGGCTACGAAATCCCGTACCTTTACTTCGATTACTTGCGCACCGGCGACGCCAACCCGCTCAAGGGCGTCTTTTACCACAACGCCATGGACGTGGTGGCAATGGCCGCGCTCCTTCGCCACACCTCAACCATTCTGCACGACCCGTTCAGCGAACTGGTGGAGCACGGCCTGGACGAGATCGCGTTGGCGAAATTGTTCGAGGCCCTGGGCACGTGGGATATGGCTGCGCGTCTCTTCGAGCGCGGCCTGGAAATGAATCTTCCCGAGGCGGACTTCTGGCAGGCTATCCAGCGGCTCTCGCGCCTGCAAAAGCGCCGCGGCGACATGGAGACGGCTGTCCGGTTGTGGGAGCAGGCCGCAGGTCAGGGACACGTCTATGCCCATGTCGAACTTGCCAAATATCAGGAGCATACCCTCCGGGATTACCCATCTGCGATGAAATGGACTGAGTCTGCGATGCAACTGGTGGCGGAGCAGGACCTGCCGCGTTACGTTTATAATCACTGGATGGAAGAATTAGGACACAGGCGCGAACGTTTGCAGGGAAAATGCGCCCCTAAAACCGAGGAGCATTAGATGCAGAATCGAATACATTCCTTCTGGCTGGCCGCGATTGCAGTCCTCTTTGGTCTGCTGGCATGCAGTATTCCGGGAAACGTGACAGAAGAGACGCCCGCTCCTGCCCCGGTTGAAATCCCGCTCTACCAGCAGGTGGCGCTGGCCTCGTCAGATGCCGAAGAGATTGGCAGCGCGCCCGATTATACGATCACCACCCACACGCCGGTTCTCACCGGAAGCGACGATCCGCGTGTCACCCTTTTCAACCAGCAAGCCGCCGCGCTGGTGCAGGAGGAAGTCGCCCTTTTCAAGGATTGGTTGCTGACTGCTTCGGTGACACCGGTGGCAATGGGGAGTTATCTTGAAGTTGGATTTACCCAAACCTCCCCTGTGGGCAACTTGCTCAGCCTGAAATTTACCATTTCGTTCTATTATGATGGAGCGGCGCATCCCGGCTCTTACAGCCGCACTTTGACCTACGATCTGGAGTCCGGCGCTTTCCTGACCCTTGACCGGCTTTTCCTCCCCGGTGTGGATTACCTGGGGCCGATCTCCGCCTACTGCATCACCGAACTCGGCACTCGTGACATCGGCTTCGAGATGTTCTCCGGCGGGGCGGACCCGACGGCTGATAATTACCGCAATTGGAACGTAACCTCCAACGGCTTGCTCATCACTTTTGATGAATACCAGGTTGCCGCGTACGCCGCCGGCCCGCAGACAGTGCTTGTCCCATACGCGCAGCTGACGGTTATCGTTGATTCCAACGGGCCGCTGGCTTATTTGTTGCCGTAGCGCATCCTTTGTTGAGTATTTGCATCCAAACAAAAAACCATTTTTCGAGGGTATCATGCCAAGAAAACATAACACATCCGAAAGAATGTACCATCGCCGCTGGGGAATGCTGGGCGCACTGATGGTAATCACCCTGATTACGATTGTGGCCTGTACATCATCCGCCCAGCCGGAAGACGTCGAACCTGTCCCGGTAACCCAACCTGTAGTGGAGGTCGTCTTACCGCTGGAAATCACGGTGGAAGAGGCGTACCTGAAATATCAGGAGGGAGTGTTTTTCCTGGATGTGCGTGAACAGGAAGAGTGGGACGCGTTCCATATCCCGGAGACCACCCTCATCCCACTCAGCGAACTCCCCGACCGGCTGAGTGAACTGCCGCGCGACCGGCAGATCGTGGTTGTCTGCCGCTCCGGGAATCGCAGTCAGTTGGGACGCGATACCCTGCTCCAGGCTGGTTTTACCAATGTCACAAGCATGACGGGCGGTGTGACCGAGTGGAGCAGCGCGGGCTATCCAATCGAAGGAACAAGACCCTGAACGGAGGACGGTATGGGAACATCAATCAATGACCTGGTCTCGATGCGTGATATTCAGGGACTGCTTGAATTCCTGAACGACAGCGAAGACTGGATGGATCAAATGGACGCCGCTGAAGGGTTGGTCAAACTTGGCGACCGGCGCGGGCTGGAATATCTCCTGATTGCGAGCCAGAGCGATGAGAGCGATATCCGCGAGGCGGCTGGTGAAATTTTACAGTCTCCGGAGACCAAACGGATGCGCGACCAGATCGAAGCCGAGACGCGCTATGCCCACCAGAAACGCGTCGAAACCGCCCACCTTCGCCTGCAAAAGGGTAAGAAAGTCTTTCAATACAAAATCCTATACCTCCCCGCGGACGAAGTCTTACAGGAAGACCTGACCGGTGACGGCTTCCATATTCCCGATTTGGACGATTCCGGGCTGGAAGGCTGGGAAGTGGTCAATATCCTGCCGCGCCGCCGCCAGTTGCTGGTCGGCAGCGTGGACGATCATTTCACTGGTGCATACGTTTTTCTCAAGAAGGAAGTCGGCCCGGAGGATGCTGCCGATCTGTAGAAGAGTTAATCCTCGCTTATTGAGCAAATTACACAGAGGCCGTCAGAGATGACGGCCTCTGTGTAATCCACCCGATGGGTTAGTTATGACTCTCTGTGAGTTCTATGGTGAAAGTTGGTAGGGTTAGTATCTGTAATTGGACATCTCAGGAAGAATGAAAATTCCTGCGATACAGATACACCCGAAGATGAGGATCGCGGCGATGAGCACGATCCGCCACCATTCCAGCACCTCCTTGAATGGGACCTGGAAGATTTTTTCCAGCCCGGCGCGTAGTTGCGCCATCTTCGGCTCAGCGTCGAAGACTGTTGCCCCGCGGATGATCTTGCCGCGTATCTTGAGGAACTTCCCTTCGCGGTTGACGCCGTGCACTGTCATCCACTGCGGGATGCCCAGCCATTTGGTGATGATGCCCTTATCCACCCGGACGAGTTCATCCTGCCTTCCGTCCACAAACTCAAACAGGGCGCTGTTGGAACGGAACTCCACCCGCTTGATCTTGGTCTTATCCACCACCAGCGTACCGGCAGCCAGGTCGCCCAGACGCTGCTTGAGCGGGGTGGAAGCGACCACGATTGCGCCGATGATATTTGTCTCGAAGATGCCAATCAACGCGCGCAGGGCGGCGCGTCCAAATCCGATCTTGCCGCCATCCAATTTGATGACCCGGAAACTCATCGGATAAGCGCCGAGAAGCTTCCCGATCGTCGTCCCGAATGCGCCTTCCTGGATGGTGAAATACAGGAACCAGATTACCGGGAGCAGGAGCAGGCTGAGGCCGGAGAAGAGATTGAGAATCTCCGTTGCATCGCGGAAATTACTGAATGCCCCGGCAATGGACCCCGCAATCACCACGCAGAAGAAATAAATACCTGCGATGATTAATTGGTCTATGATGGAGGTCCCGAATCGCAGACCCACCCCTTCACCCTGGCGCTGGAAGATTTCTAGGACTTGCGGCGTGGATGGCGCGCTTGGAGCAGGCGTTTGCGCAACTTGCGGCGCGGCGGCGATGGGCGTGCTCTTGATTTGCAGGTCAATGACATCGTTCCCGCAAACCTGGCATTTCCCGTCCTCGCTGGCCGGGCGGGTTGTGTGGCAGTTCTTGCAATACCCCTCGATCTTGACCTCGAAACGGGTCCCACAGTGTGGGCAGGTTGGCGCCGCCAGTGGGATCTCTTCGGCGCACATCGGGCATTTTTTAATATTCGTAGACATGTTCCCTCCCGGGGAATGAGACGCAATGCCATTATAGGATAGAATAGGTGGGGAATGCAATTGCGAATTTCACCTTTGGATTGGATAATAGTCACATGTTTAAAAAAAGTATTCTCCAGATTCTTTCTCTTGTGTTCATAATTTCTCTTTCTGCCTGCGGTGGCGGGAACACTGGGGAAACTGGGGGCAGACTCAAGGTCCTGGCGACGACTTCGATTGTCGCTGATGTGGTTTCCCAAGTGGGGGGGGAGTACGTGGACATCACAACCTTGATGCCTGTCGGCGCCGACCCGCACGAGTATTCGCCCCGTCCGCAGGATGTGGTTGCCCTATCTGATGCAGGCATCATATTTGCCAGCGGCGCCGGTTTGGAGGGATTCCTCCAACCCTTGCTGGAAAGCGCCGGCGCGGTGGACAAACTGGTCGAGGTCTCGATTGGTGTCGAGCTGCTCTCCCTGGCAGGCGAGGAAGGCAGCGACCCGCATACCTGGATGGACCCGAACAATGTCATCCTCTGGATGGAGACCATCGCCGCGGCCCTTTCCGCTGCAGACCCGGGACATGCCGCCGATTACCAGGCCAACGCGGCCGCCTATGCCTCCTCGCTCATGGAACTGGACGCCTGGATCCTTTCCGAGGTGGCGGCTGTGTCTGTTGAAAACCGTCTGCTTGTCTCCGACCATGCCGTGCTGGGGTACTTCGCCGTGCGTTATGGTTTTGACCAGGTGGGGTCAATCACCGGTTCGTTCAGCACCGAGGCCGCGCCGTCGGCCCAGGAGCTGGCCGCGCTTGAAAATGAGATCCGCAGCCTGGGCGTGCGCGCCATCTTTGTCACCGAACCCAGCAACCAGTCCATCGCCGACCAGATTGCGCAGGATACCGGCATCCCGGCTGTCTGGCTGTACCACGCCTCGCTGACGGACTCCAGCGGCCCGGCAGCGAGTTACCTGGAGTTCATGCGATATAATGTCAGCGCTATTGTGGAAGCGTTGAAGTAATCGTCCTCGTTCCAATGTTGTCGTTGTTCCATCGGTTTGCCGATGTGATCCAGAGATATGTACCCTCACATCCATCACCTGCCTGATCAACCCATCCTCGACATCTCCCGCCTGTCCGTCCGCTATGAAGGACGCGGCGCGCTGGAAAATATCACCTTTCACCTGCACGCCGGGGAACGGGTGGCTGTTGTTGGGCCGAACGGGGCCGGGAAGAGCACCCTGTTCAAAGTGGTGGCCGGGGTGCTGCCTCCCGCTGAAGGTGAAGTGCGCGTTTACGGGTCCGGCCCGGGCGGGCACGTTTGTATTGCCTACCTGCCCCAGCGCTCGCACGTGGACTGGCAATTCCCGGTTTCTGTGGGCGATGTGGTCATGATGGGACGGATTGCCAAACTTGGTCTGTTCGGCTGGCCGAGGAAACGCGACTGGGACTTTGTCCACGCCGCGCTGGAGACGGTGGGGATTGCTGATCTGGAGAAGCGGCAAATTGGTCAGCTCTCCGGGGGCCAGCAGCAGAGGATGTTCATCGCCCGCGCCCTGGCCCAGGAGGCCGAACTGATGCTGATGGATGAACCGCTCACCGGTCTCGACACGCCGTCGCAGGAGGGGTTGCTGGCTCTGCTGGGCGAACTCCAGCGCAAGGGTGTCACGGTCATGGTTGCCACCCACGACCTCGATCAGGCGGCGCGATACTTCGACCGCATCCTGCTTCTAAACCATCGGATGGTGGCGTTTGGCGCGGCTGGGGAGGTTCTGGCGCCTGAAGTCCTGTTGAAAGCTTATGGAGGGAAATTGCGCATGGTGAACGGTAAGGTCGTGACCGATGACACTTGCTGTGATGGAGACGACCATGACGGCACTCTATGACTGGTTGGTGGAGCCTCTCCAATACGGATTTATGGTGAGGGGACTTGCCGCCGCTGTGCTGGTGGGTATCGTCTGCGCGGTGGTCGGGACGTACGTTGTCCTGCGCGGCATGGCCTTCTTCGGCGACGCGCTGGCGCACACCATCCTGCCGGGCGTGGCAGTCGGCTACCTCGTCAGCAACGGCGCGCGCGAGCCGCTCTTCTGGTGGGCGCTGGGGACGGCGGTGGCGGCCTCGCTGGGTATCGGCGCAATCACGAAAAGCGGGCGGATCAAGGAAGACACCGCCATCGGCATCATCTTTGCCGGGATGTTTGCCCTTGGCATCGCCATCATTTCCACCGTGCGCAGTTACGCGGTGGATTTGAGCCACTTCCTGTTCGGCGACGTGCTGGGCGTTACACCCCAAAGCCTGGTCTGGATGGCGGTTTTCGGCGGGGTTGTCCTGCTGCTTGTCCTGGCTTTCTACAAGGAATTCCTGACCATCTCCTTCGACCCGGTGCTGGCAACCACCCTGCGCCTGCCGGTGAATCGCCTCAACAACCTCCTGCTGGTACTGATCGCCGTCACGGTGGCGGTCGCCATGCAGACAGTCGGCGTGGCATTGATGGTGGCGATGCTGGTCACGCCGGCTGCCACGGCGTCTCTCCTGACTCGCCGCCTCCCCTCGATGATGGTAATCTCTGCCACGCTGGCAGCCTTTTCCGGCGTCATTGGCTTGTATATTTCCTACTACCTCGGCATCACTTCCGGCTCGGCCATCGTGCTGACAGCCACTGCCTTCTTCCTGCTGGTGTTCCTCTTTGCGCCCCAACGCGGGCTGCTTTGGAAAAAATGAGCATGCGGCGTTCTTTTGCGCTGGCTTTTGTCTTTTTGTTTTTCATAATTTCCGCCTGCCTTTCTTCACCCGCCGTCCTGACTCCAATTGGCCCCACAGTTACTTACAATCCTTTCGCCACTCTATCCCCCACGCCATTTCTTCCCCAACCTGCTACTGATACATCCCTATCGCCGCCGACGCTGACCATTTGGCCGACGGTGACATCCACGCCCTTGCCCGGTACGCGACCGCGCTACAATATCCAGGCCATGCTCGATTATGCCGGTCATAGCCTTTCGGTGGACGAATACATCTTTTACCAGAATTCAACCGGCGTTGTGTTGGATAATATGGTATTGGCGGTCGAACCGAACTATTGGCAGGGATGTTTTACGCTGGGCACCCTTTCTGGGCAGGGGGTGGCGGGATATTCGCTGGAGGCCAACCGGCTTGAAGTGGAATTCAACCCGCCGCTTGCGCCGGGAGACAGCGTAAATCTGTATATCCATTACTCGCTTGCCTTGCCACCTGCGGACCGCCAGCATATTTTCGGCTACAAGAATGGGCAGATCATTCTGGTGGACTGGTATCCTTTTGTTGTACCGTACATCAATGGTTGGGTTTTACACGCGCCAGGCGAGGTGGGAGAGCATCTCTTTTATGATGCGGCAGACTTTGATGTCACCCTGGCGTGGTCGGATTTATCTTCGCCGCTCACGATTGCGGCGGGGGCGCCGGTGGCGAATGGCAATTTCCGACTGAATGGCGCCCGTACAGCTGCTGTTTCCGTCAGCGATCGCCTTGTACAATCTTCGAGCACCAGCATAAATGGGGTGACAGTTGCCAGTTATTACTTTCCCGAAGAAGAAGTGCAGGGCGAGCGCCTTCTCGAAGAAGTCAGTCAGGCGGTCTCATTCTACTCAGAACATTTTGGGTCATATCCATATCCAAGCCTGAGCATTGTCGAGACCGATTACTATGATGGAATGGAATATGACGGCATCTTCTTTTTAAGCCGCAGCTTTTATCTTTATGACGATGGGACCAAACTCAACTATTTGGTGGATATTGCCGTGCATGAAACCGCCCACCAATGGTGGTTTGGCCTGGTAGGCAACGACCAGGCGCTCGACCCCTGGCTGGATGAGACACTTGCCACCTACAGCGAGTACCTGTTTTATGAGCAATATTATCCCGGCGTGGCTGATGCCTGGTGGCAGTTCCGGGTGGAGGCTTTCTCACCAGCCGGTTACGTAGATTCGACAATTTATGCCTCCGACGATTTCCAAACTTATGCCAACGCGGTTTACCTGCGCGGGGCGCAGTTCATGCGGGACTTACGAGCCCGTATCGGCGACGAGGCTTTTTTTGCTTTCCTGAAAGATTATGTTGCCCAGATGAACGGAAAAATAAGCGCTGTCGAGGATTTCTTTCGTGTTTTAGGTTATCATACTGGGGCGGATGTATCCGATTTGATGGACGAATATTTCTCCCCGTAGATACTTCTCGCATGTAACCATTTATTGGTAAAGGAGCAAAAGATGTCAAAGAAAATGCCTCTTCTGTTCATCGGCCACGGCAGCCCGATGAATGCCATCGAAGACAACGAATTCAGCCGCGCTTGGGAGGAGGTCGGGAAATCCCTACCGCCTCCGAAGGCCATCCTGTGCGTTTCCGCCCATTGGGAAACTGCTGGAACGCTGGTTACGGCCATGACACAGCCGCGCACCATCTGCGACTTCTACGGTTTCCCGCCCGAACTCTATGCAGCCACTTATCCTGCCCCGGGTTCGCCCGACCTGGCTGAACGCGTCCGCCGGGCTGTCAAGGCGGTCGAAGTGCGCCCCGATCTGACCTGGGGTCTGGACCACGGTACCTGGTCGGTACTCAAGCGTTTGTTCCCGGCCGCGAATGTACCGGTGGTGCAGTTCAGCCTGGATATGGCTCTCGATACGCAGCAACACTATGAGTTGGGAAAGCAACTCGGTGAACTGCGCGAGGAAGGGATCCTGATTCTTGGCAGTGGCAACATTGTCCACAACCTGAGCATCGTGCGTTGGGGGGAGGATGCGTATGACTGGGCAACCGACTACGACACCAAAGTGCGCCAGTGGATTCTCGAGGACGACCACGAACCCATCATTCAATACCAGAAGCACGGGCAGGCCGGGTTGCTCTCGGTCAATTCAGCCGAACACTACGAACCGTTGCTTTACACCTTGGCGCTGAAAGAACCCGGGGAGCCGATTAACTTCTTTGCCGAAAAAGTATCCTTTGG
The DNA here is from genome assembly GCA_016208355.1 of Chloroflexota bacterium. Classification (GTDB taxonomy): domain Bacteria; phylum Chloroflexota; class Anaerolineae; order Anaerolineales; family Villigracilaceae; genus UBA877. The sequence goes on from JACQYE010000100.1 coordinate 18,745, forward strand.
GTCTATCTCGATGCGCTCGGTGCGTATCGGGTAGTGTCACGCTGAAAGCGTGACCTACAAATCTTTATACGCCTCGGCAAATAACGCTGGCTGGCCGCCGGTGTGCCAGAAGAGCACAGTTTCATCTTTCCCAAAAAATCCCTTGTGTGCCAGGTCAATCAACCCTGCCGCGGCGCGCCCGGTGTAGACCGGGTCGAGCAGCAACCCCTCGATCTGGGCGAAGAGGCGGACGGCTTCGCGCTCGCCCTCGGTCAATACGCCGTAGCCGGATGCGCAGTACTCGTCGTTGACCAGGATTTCATCGGGGGAAAACTCAATGCGCTTGCCAAATTTTTCAGAGGTTTCCGCGGCTAACCCTGCCGCCCGGACCTGGAGCCTGCCACGCGGTTCGTCAACGCTGATACCCAGGACGCGGCCCTGGTATCCAAAGAGGCGCGCCCCCAGGGCCAGACCGGCTTGCGTCCCACCTGACGATGAAGCGAAGACAATCCAATCGGCTTTCACGCCCTGTTGGAGGAATTCCTCCATGGCAAAGACATAGCCCAGCGCGCCGGTCGAGTTTGACCCTCCGTAAGGGACCAGATAAGGCTGTTTACTATCGTCCTTTGCTTGCTCGAAGGTCTCTGCCAGGACGCGGTCGCGGTTTCCCCGCTTCCCGGCCCAGACGATGCTCGCCCCAAGCAGATGATCAAGCAAAAGGTTGGCAGACGGGTGCCCGGGCGGCTCTCCAGCAAGGACAAGAATGCAATCGAAGCCGAATTTGGCCGCTGCTGCGGCTGTCTGGCGGCAATGGTTGGACTGGACCGCCCCGGCGGTGATGAGGGTTTTGGCGTTCTGGGCTTGCGCCTCGGCGACGAGGAACTCCAGTTTGCGGGTCTTGTTGCCGCCAAAGGCGAGGCCAGTCTGGTCGTCGCGTTTGACAAATAGCCGCGGCAGGCCCAGGGTCCGCGCGAGACGCGGCAGGGGTTCGACCGGGGTGGGGAGGTGGGCAAAGCGGAGTCGTGGGATCATGGTTATATCGTCAGGATGACGATCCCGGCAATCGTCAGCAGAGTGCCGATGGCAGTTTTCCAGGTCAACGGTTCGCCGCCGAAAATGATCCCCATCAGCACACCGAAGAGAGGCGAGGTGAAGGCGATGGGCATGACGCGGCTAAGCGGCGCGCCTTTGAGGGCGGCGTAGAAACACAACATGCCGATTGCCCCGGCGACGATACCGCCGCCGATGACCATCATCAGGATGGCTTTCGTACCGGCTTGCGGGAGGGTTTTCCACTGCGGGAAGGAAACCGCGCCGAGGATGAGCAGCGCCACGGCGGTGCGGACGGTGATGCCCATCTGCGGGGAGAGTCCGCCCAGGTGCAGGCCTTTCTTTTCGAAGTAACCGCCGACGCCCCAGGCCATGGCGGTGATCAGCGCGAGCAGTTGCGGGTTCATGGTTGCCTCCAGAGGGTGGGATGCCCGGAATTGTACCCGAAACGGTGGCGTCGCCGCGTGGTTTCTTGCAAAGAGGCTTGTAAATGCCCATAACAAGATTCAAAATTTCTAAAAACTTGAATCAGATATTAATCCTGCTAATTCTATTTACTGGTTATATGTTGAGCGATTTCTATTATAGAAAAATCAGAAATATTAAGAATAAAGAGGCATTAAAGAAAATACAACATCATTTAGGTGTTGGCGATGATAGTAATAAAGTAAAAAAAATATACAATTTATATAACACTGGGAAGTTGGAACTAGTTACTGAGTCTGAGCAGATATGGCGAATTATGATGCCGTTTGAATGGGGCGCTAATGATTGGATTCTATGGATAGAGTTTGAAGATAACAAAATAATTGCCTTAAAAATAAGGCTTTCTGACAGTGTATATTGTCGACCTGACGATTCACCGGACAAAACGAGAAGGAATTAGGTGGTTGTGTTGTGGTAGAATTCATGTTATTTTTTGCTTTTTTATCTTTCTGGAAGCGGTTTTTCATTAAGCTTTTTATTGCTAATAAATTGGCATGTCGGAAGAAAGGTCTTTTTTGTAATCTCATATGGAAAAAAATTGGTTCTGATAAGTCTCACATTGATATTGCTTTTATTTTTGAGTTAGCAAACGAAAGCTCATGTGATCTATACGTCCCAGAGCCACGTTACCCCAATATGACGTTATGGTATGGAGATGCCCAAGAGGCAACATATTTCCCAATTAATGCTAGGTGTTGCGTTTTATGTGATGTGAAGA
>JACQYE010000101.1 GCA_016208355.1 Chloroflexota bacterium
AACATGACCGCGGACTGGAAGAGACGCTTGCTCCAGCACCCGGATTACACCCCTGACCTGGACCTGGTCGTTGCCACTCCAGACGGAAGGCTGGCCGCTTTTTGCGTCTGCTGGCTGGACCGGCGCGGCCCGGAAATTGTTGGTCAGATCGAGCCGCTCGGCTGCCACCGCGACTTCCGCCACTTTGCCCTGGGCCGCGTGGCCCTGGCCGAAGGACTGCGCCGCTTGCAGGCGCATGGCGCAAAGCAGATCTTCGTTGAAACCGATAACTGGCGCAATACCGCCTTCCGGTTGTATGAATCAATGGGATTCGAGGTGGCGCGGGATGTGCTGGTGTACCGGAAGGATTATTGATGGCCAGGTAGGACGCTAAGGCGAAAGGATGGCGGAAATGGAAAAGCCGGAAATTAAAATTACGCAAGAAATTGTCGTTTACGAAAACAAATACGGGAAACTGTTTGATGATGATGTTCTGTTCCTGCCGCAAAATGTCGAAGGCAAATACGTCAGGTGGAAATGGAACACACCTTATTCCGTTGGCGTTCTACCTGTTTTAGAGAATGGCAATGTAGTACTTATTGAGAGTTTTCGACATGCGGCCAGGAAATCGGTGATAGAAATTCCCAAAGGCTTTGGCAACAAATTGACACCGCCACAAGAAATGGCGGTGCTGGAACTTGCGGAGGAAGCAGGATTGGCTTCCGATGATTGGGAATATGTCGGGGATGTGTTGACCGACACATCCTTTAGTTAGCATCCCATGAAATTATTCGTTGCCTGGAAATGCAAAGAGGTTCCCAGCCATCACGAAGGCAGCGAAGTAATTATTGCAAAACATATTTACCCGCTTTCCTCTGTGCCCAAAATCGTGGCAAGTCTTGAAATATATGACGTGGTTTCATTGTTTTCCTTGATGCTGGCCTATCAACGGAGGAAATAACATGGATGCATCGCTTTTTCTGACAGAAGTTGACATTCACCACCCCAAGCCGCTGCTAGACGAAAACCTGCGGGCTTATATTGTCCAGCATAGCCTGTTTTTCGAGAAATGCCTAGTGGGCGATTCTCAATTCAACAACAACCCTAATTTTCGAAAATTGATATGGGATAAGGAAGCAAACACTCAGCCCGTAAGTTACCCGCAGGATTTGTGGGAACTTTCGGAAAAGGGTTTCCTAATACCTGCCGTAAGAAATGAATATGGTTCATTAACTGCTCTTCGAAAGGATCATGCGTCCAGACATGTCGAACACCTGCCAACAGAGGCCTACGTCACTCTAATGGATGAAAAATTAGGCGACAAAATGGAGACTTATAATATCCGCGATGTTTCGATTGCCTTTCGCGAACGGGTGCTCGAGGCTCTTGATTCCCAGGATAATGTTGGGAGGGGTAAAATTTCCAAAAAGACCTCGCTGCTCATGAGGAATTATGTGGAAAGGCAGGATCCTCTTTTGTTCGACTCGTTTCGAAAATGGATGCGAGTGCAGATTGAAAACGGAAACATGACTGAGCGCGATTATTATCTCGTTGACAGGCTGACTGCGGGAGCTTACCGCCACAATGTCGCCATCGCGCTAAACAAGAATCTCGATATTCCCGCATCACATTCCCGCGACATTTACCCTATTACAATTACGCTGGGCAGCACAGGAAACATATTGCCTGGAATGCGGTCAAAGAAAATCGATATCAAGTCAACAATGGTCCTTTCTTCCAAGGTATTAAGCCAGATTCCAGCGGAAGCCCTCATAGAAATTAAGACAAATGGAATGTATTTCGTCAAAGTGGTCAATGCACTAGAAAAATTCCGCCTGAATAATTCTATAAACATGGAGGAATTTGGCGAATTACTTGAAAATTATTTTAGCGAAGTGCAATATGTGTTTCTAAATACCATCCCAAGCAAACATCAAGCAGCTCTTCGACGGATCAAAAATGAAGAGGTGGCCAAATTGATACTTAAGAACAGCCCGGATATTGGGTTGTCGATACTCGCCTTTGTTCCTTTTGCGCAACCCATAGCTCTTGTTTTGAATTCTTTTGGGTTTATCAATGCTGCAAGTGGCACCATTTCCGATATTCGTTCTCTCACCAAGAATGCGGATGCGATTGGGAAAAGATCGTTCATTCTCGGTCGTTCAAATTCCTTGGAAAAGCTTTACGTCATCAAAAAATAGGAGTCATTCCTTTGTTCGAGCAAACTTTCGAGAACATTGACGATAAACTTTGGAAAGGCGCAGGCTGTTCCAGCGAGTTGGATTACGTGGAGCATACCTCATGGATTCTGTTCCTGAAATACCTGGATGAACCGGAAAAGACCGCAACGTGTTTATCAGTTTTCAACAATATTTGTACCAGCCAGTAAGTTCGTGAGCGTTCTAAGAGTATAATTTGTAAGTGCCACACCTTCCCCTCGACACCACCCTCCCCGGCGACTGCATCTCCATCCTCGCCAGCCTCCCCGAAACCTCGGTGGATCTGGTTTTCGCGGACCCACCCTACAACCTGCAACTCTCGCAGGACCTTTACCGTCCCAACAGCACCAAAGTGGACGCGGTGGATGACGGCTGGGATAAATTCGCCAATTTTGAAGAATATGATACCTTCACCCAGGCCTGGCTCTCCGGTTGCAGGCGCGTCCTGAAAGACACTGGCACACTGTGGGTCATCGGTTCGTATCACAACATTTTCCGCATTGGAAAGATTTTACAAGACTTGGATTTCTGGATTTTGAACGACATCGTCTGGATCAAAGACAACCCGATGCCCAACTTCCGCGGCGTACGCTTCACCAACGCCCACGAAACACTGCTCTGGGCGCAAAAGAAAAAAGGCGCCAGGTACACGTTCAACCATCATTCCATGAAAGCGCTCAATGACGACCTGCAAATGCGTTCGGACTGGTACTTGCCGGTGTGCACCGGCAAGGAACGGCGCAGGATCAACGGCGAGAAGGCCCACGCCACGCAGAAACCCGAAGGCTTGCTCTACCGCATCCTGCTGGCCTCCACCAACCCCGAGGACGTGGTGCTCGATCCTTTCTTCGGCACCGGGACGACTGGCGCGGTAGCAAAAAAACTTGGACGCCACTTTATCGGCATCGAACGCGACCCAAAGTATATCAAGGTCGCCGAGGAACGCATCGCCGCGGTCGAACCCGCCTCCGAAGCCGCGTTGAAGACCCAGGAACCGCGCGGCAGCCCCCGGGTCCCGTTTGGAAGGCTGCTGGAGGCAGGTCTGCTCCAGCCGGGACAGGGTCTCACCTTCGCCCGCGACGCATCCATCACGGCTGTCATCCTGGCGAATGGTCACATCGAATGCAACGGGCTGACAGGCTCCATCCACGGCATTGCCAAGTCCCTGCTCCACGACGCACCCGCCAACGGCTGGGACTTGTGGCTTTACGAAGAGAACGGCAGCAGGCAACCTCTTGACGCCCTGCGGCAAAAATACATTCTCACGGCAGGTAACCATGCGCAATCTCCGCAGAACTAAACCGATCAACTGGTTCGTCCTTGGCATCCTCTCCCTCCCGCTGGTCGCCATCGGCGCGTATTTCTGGGCCACCGGCATCTTCTCGGCGCTCGAAAACCATCGCTCGCCCCTGCAAGCCGCCGCCCCCGCGCCCGGCGCGGAACTGGGCGAGCCGCTCACCCGCCGCGTGGTCATCGTGCTGATGGACGCCCTGCGTTACGACACGTCCACCGACGCAGCACTCATGCCTGTACTAAACGAACTGCGCATCGAAGGCGCGTCCGCCATCATGACCAGCCGACCGCCGTCCTTCTCTGCCCCAGGCTGGACAACCCTGCTGACGGGCGCCTGGCCGGATATCAATGACAGCCAGCCTTTCAACCCACCCGACGACCTAAGCGTCCGCACCTTCACGCAGGATGACATCTTCGCCGCTGCTGACCGCTCCGGGTTGAATGCCGCCGTCTCCGGCTACACCTGGTTCGAGGGGATGCTGGCAGACAGCGGCCTGGACGATGGGTTCTACACCCCCGGCGAAGACGACGCCGCCGACCAGGAAGTGGTCGCGGCTGCCCTGCCCTGGCTGACCGGAGACTATCAACTCATCCTCATCCACATTGACCAGATTGACTATGCCGGGCATCATGAGGGCGGACCGATTTCCCCGAACTGGGACGCCGCGGCGGCCCGCTCTGACGCCCTCCTGGGCGAGATTGCAGCGCAACTGGACCTGGAACTGGATACCCTGATCGTCGTCTCCGACCACGGCCAGATTGACAAGGGCGGCCACGGAGGCAACGAGCCGGTCACGATGGTGGAGCCGTTCGTAGCCATAGGCGCGGGCATCCTCCCCGGTCAGTACAGTGAGATAAAAATGGCAGACGTTGCTCCCACCCTTGCTGTCCTGCTCGGGACGAATCTCCCAGCCTCCAGCCAGGGGCGACCTCTTTTGGAGATGTTGGACATTCCTCCCGAACAAGCCCTGGTTGTTTTGGAAGCAGAAAAAATCCAGCAATCCGGCCTGCTCGCGGCCTATTCAGACGCCATTGGACAGCCCGCCGAAGCGGAAGAGAGCGAGGCCGTCGTTTCGGCAACACAACTGGCGATGGAAAAGGCGCGCATGGGCAGGCTGGCGCAGGAACGCATCTGGCGCAACATGATCGCCCTCTTCCTGGCAATCGTGCCCGGTTACCTGCTTTATGTGCGCAAGGAAAAGAAAGCCCTCTGGATGCTCGGCGGCGCACTGGTCTACCTGGCAATCTTCGGCCTGCGATACATCGTCCTGGACAAAAATACATTCGGACTGAGTTGGATACCGGGAATGGCAGAATTCATCGTTTACATGGCCGTCACTACCGGTATTGCCTTGATCCTCGCCTGGCTGGCAGTCATGTTTGGATTGCGCGTGCACCGGTATGGGCCGCGCCAGGCTGCCGGGTCCGCGCTGGGGAGCGTGTGGTTCATCCTGTACGTGTTGTCCATCCCCATCCTGCTGAACTTCGCCGTCAACGGTGTGACGGCAACCTGGACCCTCCCGGAGTTCACTACGCAGTACCTGGGATTTTTTGCCCTTGCCCAGGTCATGTTCGTTTCGGCCATTGGACTGCTGCTGGTTGGCGTCAGCGCATTGATTGGAAGATTTGTGAAGAAGACCTAACCCCCTCCCCCCCTTCCCTCTCAGGGAAGGGGGAATCCGCGAGATTTTATGACACAAAGATACGTTGTTCGTGGACAAGTGATCAGCCAGGAGAAGTTTGCTCTTGCGAAGGAACTTCGCCGCAACATGACCGAGGCCGAAAAAATCCTCTGGCAAAACCTGCGGACAAACAAACTCGGCGGATGGCACTTTCGGCGCCAACAAATAATTCACGGGTACATTGTTGATTTCTACTGTCATACTGCGTCCCTGATTATAGAAGTTGACGGTGAAATTCACGAAAGCCAAAAGGCTGCCGACCACGAGCGCGATGCCGTGCTTGAAAGCAAGAGCTTTAGAATAATCCATTTTCGCAACCATGAGATCGAACACAACCTGGATGCTGTCTTGTCCAAAATCCTAGAAGCATGCAACCAGACTCCTCCAAACCAGCCCAACTCCCCTCCCCGCACAGGGGAGGGGCCGGGGGAGAGGTCCGGGCAGACCTAACCCCTGCCCCCTTCCATCACAGGGAACAGGAAGCACAAGGAATAGCATGAACCTCACTCTTCACATCAACGGTATTTCCCACGACATCGAAACTTCCCCCTCCGAGACGCTCTTTTCCGTCCTCCGCCGCCTCGGCTTTTACGGCATTAAATTCGGCGACGAGCACGGGCTTTCCGGCGCTGACACCGTCCTGCTGGACGGGAAACCCGTCAATGCCGGGCTGGTGCTGGCCGCGCAGGCGGAAGGTCACAAGATTGCCACAGTCGAGTCCCTGGGCGAACACCCCGAACAGGGTTGGAAGCGGACCCTGGGTCTGCATCCCCTCCAGCAGGCTTTCATCGAGACCGGGGCCATCCAGTGCGGCTACTGCACCCCGGCGCAACTGCTGGCCGCCAAGTCCCTGCTGGACAGGAATTCCAACCCGACCGAGGCCGAGGTGCGTGAGGCGATTGCAGGTGTGTTATGCCGCTGCACCGGCTACCTGAAACCGGTCCAGGCTGTTCTGCGCGCCGCGGCCGTGATGCGAGGGGAGAGCGTAGAGCCGATTGGCGGAATAGGGGATGGAGGATGGTTAATTGAACATGGAAGGCCCTCTGCCGATAATTCGCCATTAACCATAGAACATTATCCATCATCCACCCTGACCCAGGTCGCTCCCAAGATCGTGGTCGCCCCTGAAACCAAACCCTACCAGGTTGTCGGTAAACCCGAGCCCAAAGTGGATGCCGTCAAACTGGCGCAGGGCAAACCCGCCTTTGCCGCGGACATCGAAATGCGCGGGATGCTGTATGCCAAGGTCTTGCACTCGCCCCACGCCCATGCCCGTATCAAGAAGATAGACGCTTCGCAAGCACGCCTCCTGCCCGGCGTGGCCGCGGTGCTGACCTGGCAGGACATCCCGCGCGTGGTCTACTCCACGGCGGGACAATCAGACCCCATCCCTGGTCCGCTGGATAGTTTTTCGCTGGATCACAAAGTCCGCTTCGTAGGCGACCGGGTGGCGTTCGTTGCCGCCGAGACGCCGGAGATTGCCGAAGCCGCGCTGAAACTGATTGACGTGGAATACGAAATCCTGCCGATTCTATTGGATATGCGCAAAGCAATGGAATCCGGCGCGCCACGCATCCACGACGAACCGGAGTACGTCCCGTTCGCGGTCTGCGACCCATCCAGGAACCTGGCTGCCGAGATCCGCATTGACATCGGTGACGTGGCGAAAGGCTTTGCCGAGGCGGATGAGGTCTTCGAGGCCGAGTACGCCGTCCCCAAGGTCCAGCAAGCGCACATCGAGCCGCATGTGACAGTCACCTACTGGGACGAAGACGACCGCCTGGTCGTCCGCACCAGCACCCAGGTCCCATTCCACGCCCGGCGGGTACTCGCCCCGGTGCTTGGGCTGCCGGTCAAGCGCATCCGGGTCATCAAGCCGCGCATCGGCGGCGGGTTCGGCGGCAAGCAGGAGATCCTGATCGAAGACGTGGCCGCCCATCTGACCATCGCCACCGGGCGACCCGTACTCTATGAAACCACCCGCGACGAAGAGTTCACCGCCTCCCGGTCGCGCCACCCGATGCGGATTCGTATGAAGACCGGCGTCAAGCGCGACGGAACCATCACCGCCAACGAGATGTACATCCTGAGCGACACTGGCGCGTACGGTTGTCATGCACTCACCGTCACCGGGAACACCGGGCATAAGTCAATGGCGCTCTATGTCGGCGACGGTGAATACCGAAAATCGCCGAATATCCGCTTTTACGCCGACATCGTCTACACCAACACGCCGCCTTCGGGCGCGTACCGCGGCTACGGCGTGCCGCAGGGATACTGGCCGCTTGACCGCCACATGGAGAAGATTGCCCGCGCCCTCGGCCTCGACCCGTTGGAGTTCCGCCTGAAGAACGCCATCCACCCCGGCGAGTTCCATCCGTTCAGCACCGCCTGGAACGAAGGCCGCGAGCCGCGCCCGGAAATCATCCACACGGTCGGGCTGGAAGAATGCGTCCGCCAGGGCAAGGCGGCGATTGGCTGGGATGAAAAATATGGAAACGCAGGGTGGCGAGGCGAGAAAACGAAAAGCATAAAACGAAAAGGGATCGGCGCGGCGCTCGTCATGCAAGGCACTGCAATCCCATATTTGGATATGGGCGGCGCGTCCATCAAGATGAATGACGATGGCTCCTTCAACATGCTGGTCGGCGCCACGGACCTGGGAACCGGTTCCGATACCGTGCTGGCGCAGATGGCCGCCGAAGTGCTTGGCGTCCCGACCGAGGATATCCTGGTCTACTCGTCCGACACCGACTTCACCCCCTTCGACAAGGGCGCGTACGCCTCGTCCACAACGTATATCTCCGGCACAGCGGCCGTCAAAGCCGCCCAGCAATGCGCGGACAGGATCAAGGTCCGCGCGGCCCGGATGCTGGGAGTGGAAAATCCCGAAGCTATTCAATTGCGCGAAAAACAGGCCATCGCGCCCGACGGCAGAACAATTCCACTTGGCGAAATTGCCCTTGAGAGTTTACACCGTTCCGACCAGGAACAGATCATGGGCGTCGCCTCCTACGTCTCCCCCTCCTCTCCGCCGCCCTTTGCCGCCCAGTTCGCTGAAGTGACGGTGGACGCGGAGACCGGCGCGGTCACGGTGGATAAACTCGTTATGGCAGTGGACAGCGGCGTCATCGTTAACCCGCTGACTGCCTCCGGCCAGATCGAGGGCGGGATGACCCAGGCATTGGGTTACGCGGTCTGCGAGGAAATGGTATATGATGCGGAAGGCCGCGCCCGCGAACGCGACTTCGCCGATTACCACATCTTCCGCGCCGACGAAATGCCCGCGCTGGAAGCCATCTTCGTCGAGACCTTCGAGCCGACCCACCCCTTCGGCGTCAAGGCTGTGGCCGAGATCCCGATGGACGGGGTCGCCCCGGCAGTCGCCAATGCCGTGCGCGACGCTCTCGGCGTGGATGTGGACGAGAACCCGGTCACACCGGAAAAAGTCTGGAAGGCAATGAAATCACATTGATTGAATATCAGAGGCGACCTGAAGGTCGCCTCTGATGTATAATATTTTCAGAAGTGAGTCACAGGTACTGCATCGTACTGTTTTCTCGACCCTTAGGGGATGTAGGCAGCATCGGCAAGGCGTATGACCAGGGAAGAAATCCTTTACCTGCTTCCATATCTGTTTTCCCTCGTTTTGTCTCTGGGAATTACAATTTACGCGTGGGAACACCGGCGGGTGCAAGGAGCGGGCGCTTACGCCATCCTGACAAGCGCACAAACTCTGATTATTTTGGGGTTCATACTGGAACTTCTCAGTCCGGATTTAAGCGGAAAACTGATCTGGGATAAGATACAGTGGATATTATTCGCGGCGGCATCAATCGCGATTCCCTACTTCGCCGTCCAATATACAGAATATAAAATCCAACATCCAAAAATTCTTTGGGGGCTGGTAAGCATTATTCCAGCAATTCTGACGTTGGGAGTCATTGCCGATCCATTGTTCCATCTGGTTTATCCAAATCCAAGTCTGGATCAAACTTTTGTTTTTGGAGAACTTCAATACGACTTTACCTGGTTCATTTATGCTTTCGCAGCCTATGGTTACCTGACCGTTACGATTGCACTTATCCTCCTGGCCAGACGGGTCGTACGCCCACATCAGCTCTATCGCGCCCAGGTTACAGCAGTTATCATCGGATTACTTTTCCCGATCTTTGGCACGTTTCTGGGGATCCTGGGCGTGCAAATCGCATCCTTGCGGGACACCACCCCAATCACGAGCGCCATCGGCAACCTGATCATCACATGGAGCATTTTCCGATATCGCTGGTTGAATATCGTTCATATTGCGCGCGAAAAAGTCATTGAAAACATGGCCGATCTGATACTCGTGCTTGACGCGCAAGATCGCATTGTGGATATAAACCCAAGCGCATTACGTCTGCTTAACCTAAAATCAAACCAAGCGATCGGCGAATCTGCCGAGCCCATTTTCTCAGAATCTCCCATTCTCCTGGAGAAATTCAGACAACCCGCAAACGCCAGCCATGAAATTATCGTTGAAGAAAATGGAAAGTATTACCACTACGATGTGAAATCAACGCTTCTGCATGACCGTCGGGGAGAATTTCAGGGACGAATTTTCGTCGCGAGGGACATTACCCCTTACGCCGAACTTCAGTGGAAACTAAAAGAACTCAACGAAGAACTTGAACAAAAGGTCCAGAAACGCACCGAAGAATTGGCGCAATCCTACGATACAACTCTGGAAGGGTGGGCAAAAGCACTTGAACTGCGCGACAAGGAAACCGAAGGCCACAGCCGCCGCGTCACCGAGTTGACCTTGAGGCTGGCACAGGCCATTGGTATTCCTGCTGCTGACCTCGAACACATCCGCCGCGGAGCCATCCTGCATGACATCGGCAAGATGGCCATCTCCGACGAGATCCTGCGAAAAACAGGACCGTTGAGCGATGCGGAGCAGGAGATTGTCCTGCAACATCCGGCAATCGCTTATCAACTCCTGTCGCGCATCTCTTATCTTCAAAAGGCTCTTGATATCCCCTACTGTCACCATGAAAAATGGAACGGTTCGGGCTACCCGCGCGGCCTGAAAGGCGCACAGATTCCACTTGCCGCGCGCATCTTCGCGGTCGTGGATGTCTGGGATGCCATCCAGTCCGACCGTCCCTATAAAAAGGCCTGGACGCGGGATCGGGCAATTGAATACTTGCGGGAACAGGCGGGTGAATATTTCGACCCGGAAGTGGTTGGGGCTTTTCTCGCTCTCATCGAAAAAGGGGAGATTTAGCCTTGGCTGAATGTGTCTCGCCTGTCACGTGCGTTATCCTGGCGGATGGTTTTGACGTATACTATCACCGGGACTCGTTTTGCCGTGTGTGCACATATCGTACTAGCAGCACGATCTAGCCGAAATACGCAGAAATTATGGACTGGGATCTCGTAGCATATTTCCTTCCTTATGCAATCAGCATGTTGGTTCCCCTGGGGGTGGGAATCTATTCTTTCCGGCACCGGTCTGTAAATGGCGCACTCCAATATGGGTGGATTGCGATCAATCGCTTTGTGGGGAATCTGGCCTTTGTCCTGGAAATGTCGAACGCATCGCTCAACGGGAAGATTTTCTGGCATAGTGTCGGCTTGTTGAGCCTGGCAGTCATCGCGGTTTTATTCGCCGCTTTCGTGCTCGCATATACTGATCATAAACTAAAGAATCCCAAGTTGACCTGGGCGGCTTTGCTTTTCATTCCAATTGTCTATCTGTTGCTTTTGCTCACGAACAACCTGCATGGTTGGGTATTTCACGATATATGGTTGGAAACGGACAACCCATTTTCACCCTTGCATTATGAGGTTTCACTGGTCACGTGGGCGCTCACGATTTACGGTATTGCAGTAGCCTTGGTTTTAGTGGGAATGCTGATTGGAAAATTCGTTCACGCGCAACCGCTCTACCGCGCCCAGGCTTTCGCGGTCGCATTTGGCTTTATCATAGGAATAATAGGGATTGCGATTGCATCAGCGGGATTCCAACAGATCGGGATATTTCCACTGGCCTCGATAGTCGTCCACTTGATCATCGCCTGGGGCCTGTTCCGCTACCGCCTCTTTGACCTGAGACCCATTGCCCGGGAGACCCTGTTCGAAAAAATGCCCGATCTGGTATTCGTCCTCGACGCACAAAATCGGATCGTGGATATCAACCGGAGTGCGCAGCGCTATTTCAACCTGACACCTTCGCGGACGATTGGCAAATTGGCTGAACCAATCTTCTCCCGGTGGCCTGAATTATTGAAAAAATTCAACCCGCCGACCAATTCCAGCATCGAGGTGGCCGTCAAACGGAAAAATAAATACCGTCACTTCGATGTCAGGACAACGCTCTTGCACGATCGCCGCGGCCAGTTTCAAGGTCGCATCCTCGTCGCCAGGAACATTACGGCTTATTCCGCCCTCCAATGGAAACAAAATATACTGAACAAAGAACTGAAGAAACTGAACCGGGAACTCGAACAGCGCGTCCGGGAGCGGACCGAGGAACTCGCCCAGGCGTACGATACTACCTTGCAGGGCTGGGCCAAAGCGCTGGAATTACGGGACAAAGAAACCGAGGGCCACAGCCGCCGCGTCACCGAAATGACCCTCAAACTGGCGCGCGCCCTGGATGTCGCCGAATCCGAGTTCGACGATCTCCGCCGCGGCGCGCTCCTGCACGACATCGGCAAGATGGCAATTCCCGATGAAATATTGAGGAAGGCAGATAACCTGACCCCCGAGGAACGCGAGATTGTTGACGAACACCCGGCAATTGCCTACCAGTTGCTTTCCCCGATCAAGTTCCTCGAAAAGGCGCTTGAAATCCCTTACTGCCACCACGAACGCTGGGACGGCAACGGCTACCCGCGCGGCCTGAAAGGAGAGGAGATCCCGCTCTCGGCCAGGATTTTCTCGGTCGTGGATGTCTGGGATGCCATCCAATCCAATCGTTCCTATCGAAAGGCCTGGCCCAAGGCAAAAGCGCGCACCTACATAAAAAAAGAAGCCAGGCAGTCTTTTGATCCGCGCATCGTCCACGTATTCCTCGACCTGATGCAGCAAGGCAAGATATAATTCCCCCCATGAGCGAAATCTTCGTTATCGGACACGTCAACCCCGACACCGACACCATCGCGGCGGCCATGGGGTATGCCTGGCTGCTGCGCGAACGTGACGGCGGGAACTTCGTCGCCGCCCGCGCCGGAGCCGCCAACTCTCAGACCTCCTGGGTCTTGAAGCGCCTGGGACTGGACGCCCCCATCCTCCTGAACGACGCCTCGCCGCGCTTCGAGGCCGTTACCCGCCGCCTCGACACCGCCCTCCCAGACGCACCCCTGCGCGAAGCCTGGGCCATCGCCGCGCGGACCTGGGGCCTGGCTCCCGTGGTGGACGCCGACGGCAAACCCTGCGGCCTTGTCACCGGAGCCAGCCTGTTCGCTTTCGTGAACGAGATGGTCGGTCCAAACCCGAAGCGGCAGGAGATGAAACTGGCCGAGATCCTCGACGCCCCCTGCCGCGAGGCCTGCAGCGAACGCGTCCCGCAGTTCCCGGCCAACGGACGCATCCGCGACTCGCTCAACAAGATCCTCCGGGAAGAGGGCGACGACTTCTTCGTCGTTGACGATACCGGGCATTACGTGGGCATCTGCCGCCAGCGCGACCTGCTCAACCCGCCGCGCCTGAAACTGATCCTTGTGGACCACAACGAGCCGAGCCAGGCGGTCGCCTCGCTGGAGGAAGCCGAACTGCTCGAGATCCTGTCGCCTCGCTGGAAGAAGCCGAACTGCTCGAAATCCTCGACCACCACCGCCTCGGCAATCCCTCCACGCACATGCCGATCAAATTTACTGTGGACATCGTCGGCTCCACCTCCACCCTGGTCTCCGAGCAGATCGAGAAAGCCGGGTTGAGCGCCCCGCCGCAAATGGCCGGGATGCTGCTGGCCGGACTACTTTCCGATACGCTCATCCTGACCTCCCCCACCACCACCGACCGCGACAAGAAGGCCGCAGAAAGGCTGGGACGCTGGGCCTTTGTCCGCAGCGGACCGTTGGCCGGGGAGACCGTCCAGTCGTACGGGCAGCAGGTTTTGAGCGCCTCCGCCGGTCTCTCGGCGCGCGCCCCGGAGGAGATCGTCAATACCGACCTGAAACAATACGAAGCGGGCGGTTTCCGGTTTGCCATCGCCCAGGCCGAGGTGACCGACCTGGTGCAGTTGACCGAACACCTCGTCACCCTGAAGACCGCCCTGACCGCCCTGCGCGACAAACGCGCCCTCGACTTCGCCATGCTGATGGTCACCGACGTGGTGCGCGGCTCCAGCCGCCTGATCCTGACCAACGAACCGCCCGAGCTTTCCGACCTGCCCTACCCGCCCCAGCCGGACGGTACGCGCCTGGCCGAGGGCGTGGTATCGAGAAAGAAGCAGTTGCTGCCGGTGGTGCTGGGGTTACTGGAGAGATAAAGGTTTCGTAAAAAACATGGAATATGCTAATCAGCACTTTGTTACAGAGGCATATCTAAAAGCTTGGTGTGATCCAAGTACGCCTAATAACGGAGCTTTCGTTTGGCGAGTCTCAAAAAAAGATCGTTCGATTTCGATGAAATCGCCAAAATCACTTTTTTCCGAACTCGATTTTTACACTGTATATGACTCCAGAGGAAATAGAATATTAGAACTGGAGCATAAACTTAAAAGTATTGAAGACAAATTTATTGTACTGCGCGATAAAAAACTCCAATACCATCGTCGGTTGACACCTGATGACAGAAGAACAATAGCTCTTTTTGTTTCCACAATGTTTGCACGAACGAAACGTCAAAAAGAGGAAGACGTGCAAATCTGGC
>JACQYE010000019.1 GCA_016208355.1 Chloroflexota bacterium
CGATGATGCTTTCCTCGCCAAGATCAACCCCTACGGCACACCCCTTTGGATGACCTATTTCGGGTCTGAAGGCGAGGATGACTTGGACGACGCCGTTCTCTCCCCGGCAAACGAGGTCTACATTTTGGGAACCAGTCCAGCCGCCTGGGGGGACCCGTTGTCTCCTTACGCCGGAGAGGAGGACGCCTACCTGGTTAAATTCGACGGAGGCGGCAACCGGGTCTGGAACACATTCGTCGGAGGCCCAGGCTATGATACCGGCAATTCCATCGCCTTTGGGGAAGATGGAAGTTTGCTCCTATTCGGACGGAGCCGTACGCCTTGGGGCGAACCCGTCACTGCGCTCCCTGAGGAAGGTGCATTCTTTATTGCCGAGTTCAGTGGGGAAGGGCAGATCCAAGGCCACGTCTTCTTCGAAATGGAGGGGGACAATTATGCTTTCCATTTCTACCCAGTCGGCGAAGAGCAATACTTGATATCCGGCATCGGGTCCACACCCATCGGCGCACCGCTCGCCCCTCCGCTCGGAGGCCGGGATGTTCTCGTGGCTAAAATCCGTCTGGGAGAAGCGGGAAATGCCCTCGGTTTCCGGCAGGCTGGACCGTACGCCCCGGAAATTTCCACCTACATCCCGACGCCCCTGGACCTCTCCACGGACCCGGCGGTCATTGGCACCAACCTGTTGCTGGCCGCCCTGTTGATGCTTCCCTTTGCCATCGCCACCGACCTGTTGACGCGCACACTGGCTGATCAGGAAGAAAGGCTAAAGAGGAAGTCTTTCCTGCGGGAATGGCTTGACCCGCTGCGCGCTGCGATGGTGAAAATCCTCGGCGGGTGGTGGGACTGGGTGAAAGGGTTCCTCGACCTTCTCCAACTGGCCGGCGTGGTTCTCTTTTTTGGCCTGGTCTTCTCCCTGCTGGACCCGACCTGGCAGCCGCTTTCCCTCAAAGGGCTGATCCTGTTCGTCACGATGGCCCTTGCCTACGGCGTCGTTGGGATCTTCGATGACTTCCTGCAATGGGTCGCTATCCGCACCTGGAAATTGGGAGGGAAATTCAACCTGCGACCGAGCCTGATGTTGCTGGCGGCTGTCTCGGTGGGAATCTCCCGGTCTATCCCCCTTCTGCCCGGGCTGATGTTTGGGACGCCGGAGGCGCTCCAGGCGGAGGAGACCAGGTTCTCAGCCTCTCAGCGGCGGACCCTGATGTGGATCAGCATTATCACACTCTTTGTGGTGGGCACGACTGCCTGGCTGCCAACCATCCTCACCACGCTGGTCCAGAGGTCTTCCCTTTCCCAGGGGATCAAAGACATAACGGGAGGGGTCGAAGCCTTCCTGTTGATCCTTTTCGCGGTGGTGCTCGAAAATGCCCTCGCCCAACTCCTGGGGTTGACAGGCGGCTTTGGGAGAACACTGAAGACGAAAAACCGCTGGTTGTGGCTGGGGAGCATCCTGCTGGTAGGATTTCTCTTCCTGCATACCCTGCTTAACCCACGCTATGATTTTTCACAGGCGCTCGCGCAGGGCAATGCCGGGCTGTTCATCGTCGTGGCAGTCGGATTCATCCTGGCGACCTTCGGTCTCGCGGTGATTCTGCGAATTGCAAAGAGAAGCCGGGGAAAACATGAACCGGTTCGTGAATCGACCCTGGCCGGGAAATCGGTCGAGGCGAAAATCCAGCCGAACGCTTCTCCGCCCGAACAGCCCGCCCCACCTACTGAGGAGACAAGAGAATCAGAGCGTTCGGCTGATGAAACAGGTTTACAACCAGGTCGTAAACTGCGTATTCGAACAGTACCGGGACATTTTAGCCCCCGTGAAGAATGATAACCTGACATACGTAAGCGGGAATCCGGAGACCGGAGAAATGATTTTTTCGTGGAGGACTAAACCGGTATCCCAAAAACAGTTCGATCAATTCAACGCATTCGTGGACCTGGTCTGCCGAAAATACAACCGCGGATAGCCACCCGGTATTCAGGGATTTCCACAGGTGATGGTTCCTGAAAAGAAGACCCTCCCGCAGGCCTGAAGCCTGCGGGAGGGTGAACAAGACAACCTTGCAGCGGGACATCCCCGGCAAGCGTCACGCAAAATGCGCCTGCACTTTAGTGTGCCCTACTTTCCACACAACTTCCTCAACTCCTCCTCCCCGATCACCTTCACCCCCATCTCTTGAGCCTTCTGGAGTTTCGACCCTGGCGCTTCGCCAAGCACGAGATAACTGGTCTTCTTGCTGACCGAGTCGGTCACCTTGCCGCCGTGCTGTTCGATAAAACCCTTCACACCCTCGCGGCTTAAGGTGGGCAACGTGCCGGTGACGACAAAGGTCAGGCCGGAGAGAGCGCCAGACGATGAACCATGGACCGGGGACGGTGAAGCGGTCGGCCAGACACCGGCGGCCTTCAACTTTGCCAGCACAGCCCGGTTGCGCTCGCGCCCGAACCAGTCCACAATAGCGGCGGCGATATTGGGACCGACTCCTTCGACCATCTGTATCTGATCTTTAGATGTTTCCATTAGCATATCCAACGAAGGAAAAACTCGGGTTAGATCACTAGCGATTGTCTCTCCAACGCCATGTATTCCCAGTGCTGTAATGAGCCGGTTCAAAGGCTGGCGCTTGGATGTTTCAATCGCTGCAAGCAAATTTTCCGCGATTTTACCAGGTGGTTCTTTCTCGGTCTTACGGTCTTTCTTGGTAACAGCTTCGAGAATATCTTCTCGTTCCAACTTGTAAATATCAGCCACATCTTTGACCAAACCAGCCTCAATTAGCTTTTCGACGATCTTGATGCCCATCCCGGCAATATCCATTGCGCCTTTCGAGACGAAATGTTCCACGTTGCGCACCAGTTGCGCCGGGCAGGCTGCGTTGACGCAATACCATGCTACTTCTCCTTCAATATGTTCCACCGGTTGCCCACAAGCCGGACAAGCGCTAGGCGGCACATAAGGTTTTTCAGCCCCAGTACGCAGCTCAATGATTGGGCCAATGACATACGGGATGACCTCTCCAGCACGTTTTATCAATACCCGATCACCTTCTCGGATATCTTTTTCGGCAATGTAGTCAAAGTTGTGCAGGGTAGCGCGCTCAACATTCACGCCTCCAATATTTACTCTCTCCAGTACAGCGTAAGGCGTCAGCACCCCTGTCCGTCCGACGGCGACGCCGATGGCGTTCAGTGTCGTCGTCACCTCGCGCGCCGGGAATTTGAAGGCGATGGCCCCGCGCGGGTCTTTGCCCACGAATCCCAGGTCCGCGGCGAGACGCAGGTCGTCCAGTTTGAGCACCATGCCGTCGGCTTCGTAGGGCAGGTCGTCGCGGCGGGTGGCAAATGTCTCGGTGAAGACGATGGCAGGCTCGAGGTCCGCGAAACGCCGGGCCACGTCCGTGACCGGGAAGCCGAGCGCTTTCAGCCAGTCGAGCAATTCCCACTGGCTGGCGGGCACGCCCCCGCCTTCAGAATAGACCACCTGGTAGACCAGCAGGGTCAGCGGGCGGGAGGCGGTGATGGACGGGTCGAGCTGGCGCAGCGACCCGGCGGCGGTGTTGCGCGGGTTGAGGTAGGTCTTCTCCCCGGCCTCTTCCAGTTTCTGGTTAAGGGTCTCGAAATCTTTGATGGGAATGAAGACTTCGCCGCGAACAACAAGATAATTCGGGAGTATAGAATTTGAGAACAGTGAAAATTGACCATCGGATTGGCTGTTCTCTACTCTCTGCTCTCTATTCACGGGAATGCGTAATGGAATTGCCCTGATCGTTCGCAAATTTGATGTAATATCCTCCCCGATTTCCCCATCGCCGCGCGTTGCCCCCTGGACGAAGACTCCGTCCCGGTAGTGCAGGACGACGCTCAGGCCGTCAATTTTCGGCTCGACGACGAAGGCGGCCTTCTCCACCCGGTCGTCGAGTTTGCGGATGCGTTCGTACCAGGCGCGGGCATCCTGCGCGCCGAAGGCGTTGGCCAGGCTGAGGATGGGGCGCGGGTGGCGGACCTTCTCGAATTTTTCCGAAGGCGCACCTCCGGCGCGCTGGCTGGGCGAATCGGGCGTGACCCAGTCCGGGTGCTCGGATTCGATTTGTTTCAATTCGACCACCAGCCGGTCGAATTCCGCGTCGCTGATGAGCGGGTCGTCCAGCACGTGGTAGCGGTGGTTGTGGAGGTGAATCTGTTGCTTGAGTTCTTCGTAACTCTGACGGGCAGGAGAGGTGTCCATAGCGGCTCCAGGAAAAAGGTACCGGGGGAAACGGAACAATCTTATTATAGTCAGGAAATTGGTACTTGACAAACCAGTACAAACGTTCTATACTACTCAATA
>JACQYE010000102.1 GCA_016208355.1 Chloroflexota bacterium
GATTTGCACTAAGGTCTAAAAACTTGAGATTGTTCAACTGCCCGATTTCTTCCGGCAATTTTTTAAGTCGATTATTATTGAGATGCAGTATGTGAAGAGATGCAAGTTGACCGATTTGAGATGGTGTTTCCACTAATTCATTGTACTCAACATATAACTTAGTAAGTTGGATTAAATTCCCGATTTCGATTGGCAACTCTGACAGTCTATTGGCACTGAGATCTAATCGAGTCAGCTGTGAGAGATCACCAAGCTCTGGTGGCAATGATGTAAGTTGGTTAAATCGAATATCTAAATCTCTGAGTACTGTTAGTAATTTAATCTCGGGTGGCAAAGTACTTAAACTATTATCGAGAAAATCTGCGGAAAATGCTTCTGGAATATAACGAGAAAACTGTATTTTTGACCAAGTAGAAATATCAAAGGGAGATATTGGTTTATTACTTAAATTCAGCTTTTGCAACCACGAGAGTTTGAAAAGCTCAGACGGCAATTCAGACAGGCCTAAATGACCTAAATCCAATGATACTGCCTTCTTCTTTGCCACCTCCCTAATTCTATTTTGCACCTCCTCTTCGAGCACTTTTTTAGTTGGGTGCGTTTCTTGATCGTTCATTTCGGGCCTCTCTGATACTTGCCAAGAAACACGATTATCTACAATCATAAACCTATTATGGATAACGGTGTTTCATTACCATACTATTTGGAAATTTCATGCGCCCAACTATTGTATAAGCCGCCATAGGCGGCATAACACTTATGGGCGGTGAAATATTAGTCTCAGTATAGATGAATTTAAGGCCAAATTCAATAGCCCGCGCGCGGCGTGCAAGATATTTCTTCGGGCGGATGAGGCGGCGCAACAATATCGCCAATGCCCCGATCAGGTACACGCCTACGGCAATTCCTATCCCCAGGAAGATCATGGATTCTGGCATTTTCCCCCGGCCGATGGCAAGGGCGAACGTCCCTGCGATCTGCCCGAATGCGATTTGAAGCACGATAGTAATAATCCACCCCAACACGCTGAGGATCTTCTTTACAGTGCTCATTTTGGTCTCCTTCTTTGGCAAGAAATGCGGGACGGTGATTGTGGGGCGTATGATAGTCCCAGTATAGATGAATTTTTGAACAGATTCAATAGTCTCCGCTTCACCTCCCAGGGTCTTCTTAAAGTCGAGTTGAGCAGCGCGTCTCAAAGATTTTTGCCACGAATTGCACGAATTTCACGTATTTGTCGTGTCAATTCGTGGAATTCGTGGCCGAATACCCAAGGCAAAGTGACGCCGCCGCGACTTTAAAAACACCGTGCTTCACCTCCGCGAACGAAAGATTACCCTGCCTCGAAATAGATCGGGTTGGAGAGCAGGGCAGGCAGCAGGGGCAGGCCGGGGACGAAACTCCGCAGGACCTCGACACGGGCAAAACCGGCTGCCTCCATCTTGAAAGTTGTTTGCAGTCTCCCGGAAGTTTTGGCTTCCAGAAGGGAGGCGCTGCCCTGCGCCGTGACGGCGCGCACCACATCTCCGGGCAGCAGGCCGCTGGCAGCGATTTGCACATCCTTGACTTTCGAGAACGGCACGCTGTCGCCAGGGAGGGCATCGTCGGCGGTCATCTCCAGGGCGGGGCCGTCCGGCGCGAAGGTGATGTAGGCGTGTCCCTGCCGCAGCGCGGACAGGATGTCCGCCGGGCCGGGCGACATGGCATATACGCAGGTGGTGGGCCCGCCGGGGAAGAGGAATAACTGGCTGCGGTGATAGTCGCTGCCGCCGCAGATGGGGATTTTCTTTCCTGCCATGAGCAAGCCCTGCCACAACCCCACCGCCCGCAGGTTGGATTCCCGCATGGGTCCGTTCCAAATCTCGAGGCAGTCGAAGGGGAGGGAATTCATGTCGAACTGGAACGGGCAAATTTCGTCG
Organism: Chloroflexota bacterium; assembly: GCA_016208355.1. Classification (GTDB taxonomy): domain Bacteria; phylum Chloroflexota; class Anaerolineae; order Anaerolineales; family Villigracilaceae; genus UBA877. Next base: position 1,920 of record JACQYE010000102.1, read on the forward strand.
AAGGGGTGGCAAATGGTGATGAGCGCGCCGCGCGCCCGGGCCGACTCGAAGCGCCTCTGCACCTCCGCCGGGCTGTTGGCGAAGAACGGCTCGTCGTAGGGCCTGTCCACTCCCACGAAAGTGGCATGTCCCTTGAAGTGGGTCCACTCGACGCCGGGGATCAGCGTCAGCCCCGGCAGCCGGTGGAGGGAGTCCGCTGAGACCAGCTGGTTGTGGTCGGTAATCGCCAGGAAGTCCAGTCCGTGCCCTTGAACAGGCGCAGGCGCTTCGGGGTGAACGAGAGTTCGTAGTGGACGGTCACGCCCTCGGGCGCGACCTTGTACGCGCCCACCAGGATTTGCCATTCGCCGGGGGCCAGGACGCAGGTCCGGTAACCGGGCGTGGCGTACGTCTCGCTGACCTGGATGCTGGTCTTGTCCGAACCGGAGGCGCCCACCTGGGTGCCGCCCGGGGCGATCAATCCCAGGTCAATGATGTTGGTCTCCTGCCGCGAGGTGAACCCGTCCTTTTCCGACGCGCTTTCGTGATGGCGTTCGTAGCGGTAGGTGAGCGCGAGCGACTCGCTATCCGGCGGCATGGTGAACGGGAGGGTAAAGTACGTTCCTTCCCGTTCATGGCTGATGAAATATTGGATGCGAAGGGGGGTTTCGATGGGAAATTCTCCTGTTCTGCCTCGAATTGCACGAATTCCCACGAAGGTTTTAATTCGTGCCATTCGTGAAATTCGTGGCTGGATTTGTCCGGTGGAGGAGACTCCACCTTTTATTTCGGGATCGGCCCCAAAACGGAGGCGAGGAAAAGCCGGATCTGCCCGTCCCAGAAGAACCAGTCGTGGGCGCCGTCTTCCTCGTGGTATTCCGACTGCACGCCCAGCGACTGGCAGGCCTGGTGGAACATGCCGGTCAGCGGGTAGATGTCCTCCTGGCGGCTGACGGAAAGGAACAGCCGCGGCAGGCGGGAGGGGTCTTTGGCGGCGCGCTCCAACCAGACCGCCGGGTCATGCTCGCCGCCGACCAGGTTTTCCAGGTCCCCGAACAGCAGGGCAAACTCAGCCTTGCGCGGGTCTGTATCGGGGAGGAGCGCCAGGACAGCAATGGCGAGGACGCCTGAAAAACTTGCCGCGGCAGAATAAAGGTCAGGGCGCAGCAGGGCAGCTTTGAAAGCGCCGTATCCGCCCATCGAGTTGCCAGCGATGAAGGTGCCTTCGCGGTGAGGTTTCAGTCCAAAGACTTCCCCCAAGTAGCGCGGCAGTTCCTCGGTCAGGTAGGTGAAATATTTCTGACCGTTGGGCTGGTCGGTGTAGAAACTGCGCCCCGCCGAGGGCATGACCACCACCAGCCCGTACGCCGCGGCAAGGGTCTCGATGGATGTATAGCGCTGCCAGGCGCTGGCGTCGTCGCTCAACCCGTGGAGCAGGTAAAGGACCTTGCGCATGGCGACTGGCACGTCTCCTATTTTGCCCGGGTCGGGCAGGATGATGTTCAGGGGCAGGTTGACCCCTACAGACGCGGGGACATGGTCAATGCGGACGAGCGCCATGGAATATCTCTCCTGCTAGGATATCTTGGGTTCGGCCTGGATCTCGGCTGGTTTATTGAAATTGATGAACCAGGAGAAGGCGAAACTGATTACCATCAGCACCGGGGGAACGATCGTCATCAGGAAACGGGCGGCGGCATCCGGGTGGGGCCCGGGATTGTCACCACTTTCGAACAGGTAAATATTGGAGACCAGCAAATAAGCGGCAGCGGTGAACAGGCCATTCAGCCGGTTCATGAATCCCATCGCGTTAGAGATGATGCCCTCCCGCCGCAAGCCATGTTTCTGGGTGTCCTCGTCCATGATCTTGGCGCCAATCAAGTCCATGGTGGTAATCACTCCCGCGAAGCCGAGGCCAACGAAGGCCGAAAAGACGATACCCATCACCAGGTTCTGGGCGAAATAAAGTGGAACGAAAGCGATTGCCAGGACCGCCAGCGCCGCCCGCCAGACGGGCATCAGCGAAAATTTCCTGACCAGCCAGGCCCAGAGTGCAACGCCAGCGATGGCGATGAGCAGGACTGCCGCCAGCAGGAAAGTGGAATTCCCGCTGTCAAGTCCAAGCGCATATTGGACAAAGAATGGCACGGATGCCAGCACGAGCGACATGGCAGCGCTGTAAAAGGCGCCAACAAATCCTGCGATCCAGAATTTCTTGTTGGTGATAAGGTCCTTGAGGGCTTTCCACAGGCCCGGCTTGGCTTCATGGAGATCGGGCTCCCTTTCCCGGGAGGTGAAGGTCATATAGAGGATGACTACGCAGGCTAGAATGCCGTATAGGATGGAAGTCAGGCCGTATCCGAGTTTTGCAGTCACCATGGGTGTCAATGCGATGCTGATGATCATGGCCACCAGTTGGAAGGCCTGGCGCAGGGCGTTGGTTTTTGCCCGGCTGGTGTCGTCGCGGAATAACTCTGGGAAGAGCGCCCCGTAGTTGGCGAGGATGACCGAATCGAGCGTGCCCGTCAGGATGTAGAAGAGCATGCAGTAGCCGAAAATGGAATCGCCCGACAGGAAGGCCGGCAGGTTGTAAAAGGCGATCAAGCCCAGGACCAGCAAGGGGGTGCCGATGGCCAGCCAGGGACGGCGGCGGCCCCAGCGCGTGCGCGTCCGGTCTGATAGGAATCCATAGATAGGATTGTCAATGGCGTCAATGAAAGCATAGATCAACATCATCGTTGCCCATTGCGTTGTGGTCACCCCTCTCTGCAGCACATAGAAGGTGAAGGCAAAGGTCTTGAGCATGTTGATTGGGATGGACATGCCAAAAAAGCCGATGGCATAGTTAAAGGATTTTGCACGTGGTTCG
>JACQYE010000099.1 GCA_016208355.1 Chloroflexota bacterium
AAACGTAATAATATCAACAGTATTTCTGCCAGGGAGAGAAGTCAATCCCAAATCCATGTATATGATTTCACTTCCAACTGGATAACTAAAGAAAGCAACTCCACCATCAGTGGCAGAAAAATATTTGTAATCACCTACGCCGCGTAAAGGGGATATAAGATCATATGCTTCCTGAAGCGTGGTCAAACCAGGATAAATCCCCCACCAACAAGGCAATTGACAATTTGAAGTGCTGTTAAGCATTGCGGCAATCCGGGCATAAGCATCATCCGGCGAAAGAGTCGGTATAGGCGTGAACGTGAAGGTCGGTATGAAAGTCGATGTGCGGGTGGGCGTCCAGGTAATGGTCGCAGTCGCAGGGACAGGCAAGGGCGCTGGTGAATTCGCCGGTATGCAACCGCACAGAAGAGCGGCAGTTGTCAAAACGAGAAGAAGGCGCTTGAGTCTCATGGTATCCTCCTGTGTCGTACGTCTCGCTTCCAGCGTGACGATTGCGAAATCCCCGAAAGGGGCAGCGTGACACACTTAAGGGCAATTATTCTGCAAGTGCTGCTCGAATGTCTCGGCGAAATTATGCAGGCCGGAATCGTCACACTTGGCCTGGAAGTAGTAATAGGTTGACTCAGCCGGGTAGGCTACTGCCGCCAGCGCCGCCAGGCCGGGATTGGAGATAGGTCCGGGCGGCAGGCCGGGGTAGCGATAGGTGTTGTAAGGGGAATCGAATTGTAAATCCGAGGCGCTCAACGGGTTCGTCCACCATGTTGTCTGCAAGGAGTTATAGCCCAGGGCATACTGGACGGTCGGGTCGGTTTGCAATTTCATACCGACGGCCAGACGATTATAGAACACCGAGGCGATGAGCGGCATCTCGTCATCCACAACAGCCTCGCGTTGGAGGATGGAGGCCAGGGTCACAGCCTGGAAAACTGTCAGCCCGTGAGCGGCAAAAGCATCGGGATAGCCGCCGGGGAGGTGGGAGAGAAACCCCTGGACGAGAACCGAGACCAACTGGTCAGCCGTTGTCGTGCGCGGCAGGATGTAGGTATCCGGGTAGAGAAAGCCCTCGGCAGATACGCCCGCAGGGATTAGGTCTAGGGAGATGGCAGGAGTGGAGGCAGCGGCGAGGAATTCTTCGGGGGTGATCGTCAGTCCCGAGGTCGGCAGCGCGGCGGCAATTTCCTCCATCCGCCAGCCTGGCAGGACGGTGAACAACACCTCGGTCAGGGTGGTGGTCTGAAGCATCCCGGCGATCGATTCCGCCGTCAGCGACGGGCTGAGACGGTACATACCGGTTTGGAGGTAGGCATCCATCCCCGTCCAGGCCAGGAAAATGCGGAATGTCCGGGCGTTGGAAATCAGCCCCGCGGCTTCAAGACGGTTCGAGATGGAAAAGGCATCCTCCCCGGTCTCAATGACAAAGAGTTGCTCCGCGCCATTAAGGTCACGTGGCATGGTCAGGTCGGAGGCGTTCCACAAGAGTTCGAGCCCGAAACTGAAACGCTGCCAGGAGGTGAGCGCCGGGCTGGGGGAGCCAAAGCTGCTTTCGGCGGCCACCGGTACGCCAAAGCCCAGGACAAGCATGAAAATTGCCAGCAGGGAAAGACCTATCAGGAACAGGGGGAGGCAGGAGCGTTTTTTCATGATGGTTGAGGATGGGCATCGAGGTACGATTGCAATAATATCGTGGCTGCCAGGGAATCCAGATGGCCAGAGCGGTTTTTGCGCGTTACGTTCATCTGGATTCGGGCGTGGCGGGCGTCCTGTGTGGTAAAGGCCTCCTCCCAAAAAACGACGGGCAGAACGGTCTGGGATTTCAGGGCTTCGGCAAAGCGGGCGGCGCGGCGGCCTTCAAAGGTGGGCTGGCCGGCATCGTCGAGCGACTGTCCAATCACGATGAGACCAGCCTCGTTCTCCCGCGCCAGTTCGGCCACCGCGGCGGCATCCACGAGGCGCGAGACGTGCGCCACCACGGTCAACGGGTTGGCGATGGCGCCAGTCGGGTCGCTGATGGCGAGGCCAATACGCGTGGAGCCGGGATCAACGGCAAGAATTCTCATGGGTCAAAAAAAAAGAGGATAGCGCAAAATGGTCAGTTTCCAATCAAGAGGATCGTGATGCGGAACGGAACGAATGGCAGCCGCGGCCACCAACCTGGTGCGATGGTGACAACCGGCGGCGCAGCAAGGGGCAGGTTGTCGCCGAGGCGGGACAGGGCGTCTTCGGGCCCCAGGCCAATGACCAGCAGGGCCGCAGCCGCCGGGTCCACCTGCGCCCGCAAGGGGCGCTCCACGGTTATCTCCCATTCCACCGCCTCTTCCACGATGGAAATATCACCGTGTTCCAGGATAACAGACTCGTCCAGCGGAGCAAACCCCTCCGGCAGGCTGGCATCCAGCACAGCCAGGGCAAGGGAATCCAGGTCGTCCGGGCTGGCATATTGTCCGGTACACTCCAGTTCCATCGTCAGCGACAGCGTCCCGCCCGGCTGGTTTTCGGCAGGGAAGAACGTTTGTGTGAGCGCCTGCGCTGTCAGCGTATCTGGAAAATACAAAGCCCCGGCCGGGAGCAATGCGAGTAAGTCCGACTCGCACTCCTCCGCCAAGTCTTCCAACAGAAATCCCTGCAAGGTAAGACGGTCGCTTTCCATTGCGAAAGGAACGCTGGTCTCGGTGCCTCCCGTTAGTGGCAGGAGATTGGTGACCGATAAACTGGCGCCCAGCCCACCTTCGATGGCGGTAATCGCTCCGGCTGGAAGGTTGCCGTCCGGACCCGCCTCCAGCGCCTGCACTGCGACGTCCAGCCACTCCCCCACTCCCGCAGGGAGGACAATGTCTTCCAGCGTGGCAAACCGGACCGGCGGGCTGGTCAGCGTGCGAACCACTGTCCCGGCCGGGATGCCGACCACCGACTCAGTCAGGTTCTCAAAACGGACGCTGCCGGCTGCGTACCCGTAAGCGACGGTCATCATTCCGCTGGCCGGAATAGTCTGGCTGCCGGTCACTGTGGCAGATTGCGAATTGGCTGGGAGGCTGCCTGCAACGTTTACAGCGGAAACATCCGGGCTGGCGCGGACGGTCAATGTTAGATTCTGAGTAGTTGTTAGAGGGGTCAATTCGATGGCTGCCGTGGGGATAAAAAGCAACAGGATGGCGGCGACTGCCACAAGCCCTAAAGCGAAAAATAAAAAACGAAAAACAAAAGAGGATTGCCAACGCGGCAGGCGCGGACGGAGAGATTCGCGCATCTGGCGCAGGTCGGGCCGCCGGGCGCGGCGTTGGGGGAGAGACAGGGAGGGCGATTCACCCCAGTCGGCGCGCTGGGCGGAAGTTGATGTAGAAAATACCTGCAGGCCGAGGCTGACACACATCGCGCGCGTCTCGGAGGAACGCGTCACCACCGCCAGTTGCGCCCCCAGCGCAGCGGAACGCCGCTTCAGCCGGAGCAGGTCGAGGGTCCGCGTGAGGATGCGGGCGCGGTGCGGGAAGACCAACAGGATGCGCGGCGATTTGGTCCACGACATCCTGTCGCAGACAGAAATCACATCATCATGGGCATCCAGTTGGATCACCTGCGTTTTCATCGCCCCCCATTATAACGTAGGGATGCAGCGCGCTGCGTCCCTACAGCCAGCGCATTGCCACTCGTTCGATCTCTCTATCCTTCCAGGTGGCGGTACCGGTGGCAGTCTGGACGAACGAGCGCAGGGCCACCAGCAGGAAAAGCAGCATGGTAAACGGGTAGAACAGTACCATGTAGGCCGGGAATTTGAAGCGCCGATACGCCGCCGCCCAGAGGAGAAGTGAAAGCGCCACAGCCAGCGAAGCCGGTTCGGGAGCGAGTGGGGTAAGCGGGTAGTGCAGCCAGCGCGAGATGAGAGCAGTGGCTGGCTCGAGAAACGCCATCCCGACCGCCAGCCATCCGAAAAGATACGGCAAGATGCGGTAGTCGAAGACGGCGAAAATGCTCTTCCCAAACCCGTTGACCGCCTCCCAAAATCCCTGGTACATCCGGCAGGATATGTGCTGCGTGCCATCCAGCAGTCGCCACTCGAACCCTCCGGCAATGATGTTGCGCCCCAGGCACATATCGTCAACGATCTCGGCGCGCACGGCCTCGAAGCCGCCAATCGCCTCGAAAGCCAGGCGGCGAAAGAGCATGAACTGGCCAATGGTCACCGATAGCGCTGTCCAGCGCAGCCGCTGCACCAGGCGGACGGGAATGAAGGTGAGAATTCCGAAGCCGATGAACGGGACGAGCAGTTTTTCGCCCCAGGTGACAACTTCCTCGCGCGGGAAGGCCGTCACCAGGTCGGCGTGCTCGGCAAAAAGCGCTGAGACGCTGGCCCGCAGCATATCTATGCTATGACGGGTGTCGGCGTCGGTGAACAGGAGCAGATCCCCAGTGGCGGACTGGTGGAGCTGGTGACAGGCCCAGTGTTTGCCCAGCCAGCCCTCCGGCAGGGGCGCGCCGGTCTGGACCTTCAGCCGGGGCGCGGATTCGAGCAGCCTGTTCAGGATGCGACGCGTCCCGTCGGTGGAGTGGTCGTCGAGGACGATGACTTCAAAATCCGGGTAGTCCTGCGCCAGCAGGGAAGCAACGCAGGCCTCGATGTTGCGTTCCTCGTTGCGCGCCGGGACCAACACCGAGACACGCGGGAACTTTCTCGCCTGCGGATACTGGTCGAAGCGCCGGACGGTGAAATAGTTGACCAGCGCGGTAATCAGCCCGAACAGCAGGAACAAGACGATGAATAACGCGTGCGGATGCCAGAACAGATTCACGCGCCCCTCCGGGAAAGGAGCGCCGTGACCCAGGCGCGTAGTTGCGGACGGCGGGCCAGTTCGCGACGGTGCGTCCAGACGATGACGGACATGTTCAGCGCCGCAAACGTCACCATCCAGGCCTCACCCGTCAGAATGGAATACCCTAACAGGGACAGCATCCCGGCATTGGCTGACCAGCCATCTTCAGACTGAAGCAGGGTGGACGGCAGCGCCAGCACGGCGTAAATCGGAAAAGTCCACAGACCGATGAGCGCGATCCAGGCTCCGCCTGTGGCGCCCAGCGCCTTGCCACCCCGAAAGCGCAGGAAGGGCGAAAATGCATGACCAAGCACCGGCGAGAGCGCAACCGGGATGAGACTCCATTCGGTGAGGCCGTATCGCTGCGCCAAGTAGGCCGGCAGAAAACCCTTGCCAATATCGAGCAGGATAGCCGGGATGCCCGTCTTCAATCCCCCGGCTTTGAGGGCGTTTGCCCCACCGGGATTGCCGTCACCGAGGGTGCGGATGTCTTTCCTGGCGAATAGTTTCCCCATGAGCAATGAAAAGGGAATTGACCCCAATATAAAACCGAGCAATGACCAGGCAAAAATGTCCAACATGTCCGCCTCCAAGAATGATCGAAATATTAAAGTTAAAACACAATCATCCACCATTTAGATGCGATATTTCTGTTCAAAATTATTGACTTTTATTCCCGATGTCCCTATACTATTCATAGGTGTCCCGTCTTATTCTTTCATGCCACGGAGGAGGAGGTAAAAATGGATGCACATCCATGGTTAGCGCACTACGACAAAGGGGTCCCGCAAACAATCGAATATCCGCCCGTTCCCATTTTCCATTTCCTGGAAGAATCCGCCAGGAAATATCCCGATCAACCTTGCACCA
>JACQYE010000132.1 GCA_016208355.1 Chloroflexota bacterium
CACTATTCCAGCTCAAGCCCCAGCCGGTTTCCTCGGTCATCATAAAGCGGAAACGCCAGGCCGCATCACCGAACTCGTAGAATCCCCCGACGGGGTCGGCCGACAAATAAGTTGAATAATCCCCGACGGGCGTGGTGAAATCGTGTACGAGGACTGTATTCCCTGCTTCATCCGCTGCCGGACCGAGCGGGACTGGGGCGCCCCCGTCATTATAATGAGCCAAAATGGACTGCCCATTCTGGAAATCTTCAAAATAGAGAGGTGTCTCTCCGGATGCGCAAGCCGTGGAAGGCAGAAGCCCATACGGGTCTCTTTCCAAAACAATGATCACTTCATTTGGGCCACGCTCCAGGCTCAGGGATTGTTGAACAGCGATATATCCCTGCGCAGAGACAGATAGCGATCCGTCCGGACCTCCGAGGTTGTTCCACGCGAACTGGCCCGCGTCGTCCGCTATAACGGGTTCAGGATTGCCCGATTCAGGAAAGACCAGGCTTGCACCGGCGATGGGAATGCCAGCCGCGTCCACCACCTTCACGGATAAGTTGTAGGGCACCGGTGTTGGTGTGGGCGTCTCAGTGGGAGGTGGTGGGGTAGCCGTCCAGGCCGAGGCAGTCATGGTGGCAACCTGCTCCGACGAAGGACCGCAGGCCGCGAGGAATAACAACAGAATTCCCCCAGCGAATAGGCATGAACGTTTCATCAGTCTTCCTCCTTTGCGAAAGAGAACAGGCGAATGGGGCAATCTGCCCTCCCGATGAAAATACTATAGCATACAGGTCTACCAAATTCAACTGCCAATTTCTGTATAACCAGGATTTTCTTAAAGTCGAGTTGAGCAGCACGTCTCAAAGATTTTTGCTACTTCCCCGGGGTCCGCCACGGCAACCTCGACCCTGCCGCCCGGCGTGATCCCTTCCGATACTCTTCCGCCCACAACCACCCCCACCCTTACGCCCACTCCTGAAGCCCGCATCGAAAATGGCGACCTGGCGCTCTTCAACGGCGATTTCGCCCTGGCGCAAACCGAATACCAGGCAGCATTTGCATCCACGAACGACCCGTCCCTCCAGGCCGCGGCACTCTGGGGATTGGGACAGGCCGACATGCAGGCCGGGAACTCCGGCGGGGCGTTGGACGATTTCAATCAACTCATCGCCAATTATGCCGATTCGCCGCACCGGGCGCAGGCGCACTTCCTGCGCGGTGAGATCCTGATGGGTCTTGAACGTTATATCGAGTCCGTGGAAGCCTATTCCGCTTACCTGACCCTACGCTCCGGCGTGATTGACTATTACATCTTCGAGCGCCGCGGCGATGCGTACGCTGCGCTGGGTGATTATACCGACGCCATCGGCGACTATCAGTCAGCGCTCAACAGCGCCCATATTGGGGATGACAGTTCCTTGCAGGTCAAGCTAGCCCGCGCGTACGAATCCGCCGGTGACGCGGTCACCGCCCTGGGGATGTACGATGCCATCGCCGCCGCCAGCTCCAATGACTACCTGAAAGCGCAAATGGACCTGTATGCCGGTCAACTCCACTTGAGCCTCGGCCAGCCGGATGAAGCCTACGCCCGATTTCTCCATAGTGTCGAAAATTACCCTCTCGCCTATGATTCTTATTCCGCCCTGGTCGCCCTGGTCCAGGCCGGGGTCCCAGTGGATGATTTGAACCGCGGCTTGGTGGATTATTTTGCCGGGCAATACGGTTACGCCCTCGACGCCTTCACCCGCTACGCCGCCGCCTACCCGGAAAACGACGGGACGGTTTACTACTACCGCGCCCTGGCGTTGCGCGACACCGGCCTCTACCAGGATGCTGTGGACACTTTCTCTTATTTTATTGCGAACTACTCAGACAACCGCTATTGGCAGGCCGCCTGGGAGGAAAAAGCCTACACGCAGTGGGCGTATTTAGACCAATACGAAGCCGCCGCCCAGACATTCATAGACTTTACTCACTCCACCTCCGACTTGAGCGCCATCCCGCAAGCCCTGCTCAACGCCGGACGGATCTACGAGCGCGCCGGCCTGCTCGACCAGGCGGCCGCCACCTGGGAATCCATCGCCGACACCCACCCTGGCAGCGAACTCGTCCCACAGGCGCTCTTTTGGGCCGGCATCGTCCGCTACCGCTCCGGGCAGTATGAGCAGGCGCTCGTCACTTTCCAGCGCGGGGTGCTCTTTTCGCTCACTCCCGAGGACCAGGCGCGTGCCATCTTCTGGACCGGGAAAACCCAGCAGATCCTGGGCGACGCCGATGGCGCGCAGGCATCCTTCCAACAGGCTGCTTCCCTTAACCAGACCGATTACTACAGCCTGCGCGCCCAGGACATACTTTTCAACCGCGCTCCCTTCGACTCGCCGCCTTCCTACGCACCGGAGGCCGACCTGGCCGCCGAGCGTCTCAATGCCGACGCCTGGCTGCGCGTGACCTTTGGCCTTCCCACTGATACGGATCTTTCTGACCCCGGCGCGCTGATTTCGGATGCCCGCCTTATCCGTGGAACCGAATTATGGGGGCTCGGCCTCCAGGATGACGCCCGTCTGGAATTCGAAGACCTGCGCGCCGCCGTCAGCGAAAACGCCGCCGACTCTTACCGACTGGGCAATTACCTGCTCGACCTCGGCCTGTACCGTCCAGCCATTTTCGCCATTCGGCAGGTCCTGACCCTCGCCGGGATGGACGAACAATCCGAGACGCTTGCCGCCCCGCGCTATTTCAACCTTGTCCGCTACGGCTTCTATTATCCGGACCTGATCTTCCCCTTTGCCGAAGGTAACGGCTTCCACCCTCTCTTCCTTTTTTCAGTTGTCAGGCAGGAAAGCCTGTTCGAGGGTTTTGTCCATTCCACAGCCGGGGCGCGCGGGCTGATGCAAATCATCCCGGATACCGGCCAATTCATCGCCGATAACTATGGCTGGCCGCCGGACTACGCGGCTGAAGACCTCTACCGGCCGATCGTCTCCATCCGGCTCGGCTCGTATTACCTGATGAACAACCGTACCTACTTTGGCGGCGACCTGTACTCCGCCCTGGCTGCCTACAACGCCGGACCGGGCAACGCCGAGGTCTGGCGCGGTCTTTCCGGCTCTGACCCCGACCTGTTTGTGGAAATTATCCGTTTTGCTGAAACACGCGACTATATCAGAAGCATTTACGAAATCTACTGGATGTACCGCCAATTATACGAAACCGTCCCCTGAAAACAAAATCCGGCGTCTTCCGCCGGAATCTTTTATTCCATTCATTCTTTTACATCATACCCGCAGGGTATCTGCGGTTTTAGCTGAGGTGCTCCACGATTTTTCGGTGGAGGGCGGCAGCGTCCATATCCACCACCGAGACTAATTTGTCGCGCCCGGTCGCCCCGGCTACGATTTCCAGCCGGGAAATGGGGACATCCAACACGCCAGCCAGGTACTTTAGCAGCGCTTCGTTGGCCTTGCCCTCCACCGGCGGGGCCGTCAAATGGACCTTTACCGTTCCATCACTGAGCACCTCGACTATCTCATTTTTCCTGGCGCGCGGTGTAACCCGCACTGCCAGCGCGGCGCCCTTCCTGCCATCGTGAAGATGATACGAACGTCCACTCATAAGTCACCTCACAATGAATAAATAAGAAGACGAAGAAGATATGCGGCGATCTCGATCAAAATAATCAAAACCAGCGGACTGAAATCTATCATGCCAACGAGAGGAACGACCCGGCGGATGGGAGCCAAAAGCGGTTGGACAATGCGGTCCAGAGCCGAGCGTACGGGATGGTATGGGCTGAAAAAATATGACAGGATCGAATCGATAATAACGATAAGGACAAGGATATTGGCGACGAAATCAATGATACGGACCGATAACTAAGAAATCATGCTCTCTCCATACTGACCGGTCTCGGTCCTAAAATTGCCTGCCCGATGCGCACATACGTCGCGCCCTCCTCCACGGCTGCCAGGAAATCGGCGCTGGTACCCATCGAGAGTTCAGACCAATCCGCCTGAGGCAGGTGGTTTGTCAAATATTCCTGCAACCGTCTCATTCGCCGGAAATACGGACGCGTCTGTTCTGCGTTCTCGAAATAGGGAGGCATGGTCATCAGCCCGCCCACGCGCAAACGGGAGAACTCCAACAGGCTTCCGAAAACTGGCAGGAGGTCCGGCCAGCCAGACTCGTCCCAGGCCGGAAAGCCAAACTTGCTCTCCTCGCCGCTCACGTTGACTTCCAGTAAAACAGGCAGGATGCGGCCAGTCTCGGCGCAAAACCGGTCGAGCCTCGCTGCCAGTTTCACGCTATCCAGCGAATGAAGCATGGTAAAGTGCGCGGCCACGAGGTGGGCCTTACGGCTTTGAACATGGCCGATCATGTGCCATTCTACCGCAGTTTGACGCAAAGCGGAAATTTTCTCCGCGGCCTCATCGGCATAGTTCTCTCCCAGAACAGAAACACCTGCCGCCACCGCCGCCCGGACAACGTCCACCGGTTGGGACTTGGTAACAACCACCAGCCGCGCCGGGGCGTAGCCTGACCTGCGACCTGCCTCGGCAATCTGACCGAGCACACGCTGGTAGCGCTCGCAGATGGAAGCGATCAATAAATCGTCCATATCAGGTCAATGCAATCACCGCACCAAAGCGGCCTGTGCGGCCATGTTCGGCGCGGTGCGAGAACCAGTCATCGTTATGACAGACCGTGCACAACCCGGCGGTTTCGATATGAGTGACCCCGGCGCGCTCCAACTGCAGGCGATTGGCGGCCCACAGGTCGAAAAACATCCGTCCGCCGCGTCCGACCAGTAAACTGGAGGCGTCGGCCCCAAAGGCCTGGCGCACCTGGAGGACAACTTCCGCGCCGACCTCATAATGGTCGGGGCCAATAGATGGCCCAATGCCCGCCAACAGGTCGGCCGGATTTGAATCAAATTGGGATCGCATTGCTTCTACTGTGGCAAGGACAACCCCGCGCACCGTTCCCAGCCAGCCAGCGTGGGCAATCCCGGCCACCTTGCGGGCGGGATCGTGGAGGAGGACGGGAACGCAGTCGGCGAAGCGCATCATCAGAGTCAGGCCGGGTTGGTCGGTCAGGATGGCGTCGGCCTGGAGGTGAGGGGTCTCCGGCTGGCGCGGAGCGCGGGTGATTGCCACTTCCACGCCGTGCACCTGCCAGACATCGTAAACGGTCCCCGGGTCCCGCCCGAGGGCGGCGAGGGCGCGGCGGCGGTTCTCGCGGACGCGCTGCGAGTCGTCGCCCACCGTCCCGCCCAAATTAAGCGAGGCCCACGGTTCCGGGCTGACGCCGCCCCGTCGGGTGAAAACAGCCTGGCACAGCCCGTGGTCGAAACTATCGAACTGATAGTAGCGCAGTTCGTCGCGGCCCTGGGATAACATAAAATCAGGATTTGAGAATGGCAAATTTCTTGGCCAACGCCCGGCGGGATTCCTCCATCGTTTCTTCCATGAGCGGGATGGTAAACCAGGCCGTCATCCAGCCGAAGAGGAAACCAGTCAGCGAGCGCAGGAAGGGTGTGCTTTCGCGGTAAGGGAGGATGGATTGGATGAAATCGCCGGGGAGTTGGCTGATGAGTTGTGAAAAGCCGTCCAGGCCCACCGGCCCGATACCAAGGAGAATCCAGAGCAGCCAGTGCAATTTCTTGATCCGCCGCCCGGAAATGGCATAAACGATGCCGAACAGGAACATCGCCCCCCAGATGGCCTCGTCCCGCTGGCATAAGGCAATCTTATAACCCATGAGTTCATTGCCTTCGAAGAGACGCGCTTCCACGCGGCCGGGATCGTTCAAGTCTGTGATACCGGTTGCTCCCTCGAAAGTAATCACGCCGGGAATGCCGGCAGCAGCATGGGGGTAATAGGCCTGCTCGCCAAACAAGAACCAGGAACGGAATGACCACTGGTGACAAAGCGGGCTGTACATTTTGTAGATGACTTCCGCCGGCCCATCAAGCCCTGCTTTCATAAAAAGCGGAGCCAGGAAAGGCAGGCCAAAATACAACAGCAGGAAGATATTCATGAGCATGAGGTAGTGCCTGGAAATCCAGTACGAGATCCGGTCTGCGCGGGAGATGGCGCGGCCGCGCGCCGCGCTGGACTGAAAGGCTTTGTCGCCGATCCGTTCCAGTTGGTCAAGGCGGTCGGCTGCCGCGCCGAGGGTCATATGCAATTCCTGACGCGAGAATGGCGCTTTCAAGCGGAACGGTCCAACTTCAATGACCGGGATTTCCAGCCCGAGGGAATCCTTCAGTGCAGCCTCTGACTCGATATCAATCACAGTTAATTTATGCGGGATCGTTTCCTGCAAACCTTTCAGGTCAGCTTCGGCCTGTTCACACAAGTGACAATCGGGGCGAGAATACAAGGTAACGTTAAGCATCATTCCAATCCTATGGCATGAAGTCCGTCTTCGATTATGTCCTGCTCCATCAATCCTACGTACACTTTTTGGATAATCCCCTGCGGGTCAATAAAAAACGTCGCCGGGATGGCCATCACGCCGTAGGCGTCACCCACGACATAATTCCTGTCCGGCAGGAAAATGAAAGAATATGGCGATAACAATCCCCGTGACGGCTGCACCAGAGAACGATTGGCGATTCTGCATGACCGGCAGCCGTTACAGACCAAAATCCGCAAAAGGAGCGACAGTTGCCAGCAGGTTGAATACCAGGTCATCCAGGCTGAAATCGAGAGCCTCGTCGCCGAGGCGCGTCCCTTCCGCGCCGGACCCGTTTCCTGGTACAAAGGGCCGGGCGGCACTTTCTTGAAGAACATACCAACCTGCCCCGGCCACCAGCCCACAGGTGGCGATCAACAGGCAGCACGCCAGGATTATGGCGATAACAATCCCCGTGATGGCTGCACCAGAGAGCGATTGGCGATTCTGCATGACCGGCAGCCGTTACAGACCAAAATCTGCAAAAGGAGCGACAGTTGCCAGCAGGTTGAATACCCCGAAAATAAGCATCAAGCCGACAACGATCATCAGTACACCCATCACGATCTCTGTGATCCGCATTACTTTGGAATATTTGCGCAGGATGACCGTCACCCAGCCGATGCCCAAAGCCGCCAGCAGGAACGGGATGGCCAGCCCGGCAGAGTAGGCCGTGCCGAGCAGGGTGCCCTGCAAAACGTCGCCGGAGTTTATGGCAAAGGTCATGATGGCGCCCAGGATGGGTCCCACGCAAGGCGACCAGCCGGCCGAGAAAAAGATGCCCATCAAGAAGGAGGATAGATAACCCAGGCTGTTATCCGCCTGCTTATGCACCCGGACATCGTACTCCAGGAACGGGATGCGGAAAACCCCAATCATATGCAGACCGAAGATGATGATGATCAGGCCGCCGATTCTTGCCAGCCAGATGCGCAAGTCAAAAAGTACAACCCCAAGTGCAGCAGCGATGATATTGAACAGGATGAAAACAACACTGAACCCCAGCACGAATGCAACCCCATGCGTAAATGTCAGCCAGCGGTTTTGACCGGCAGCTCCCCCCCCGGCGGCGCGCCCGCCCAGGTAACTGATGTAAGCAGGTACGAGGGAAAGAACGCATGGGGAAAGGAACGATGCCAGACCCGCCAGGAATGCCAGACCAATACTAACGTTAAACGCGTCCATCCATATCATCCTTCACTACAAGATATCTTCTACAAATACGTGGGTGCTGCCGACGCGCCAGTCATTCCAGGAAATGTCGCCTGGCTCCAGTACCACGGCCGGGGCTGTCCAGCGGAAGATCCATTTGGCGTCTTCCGGGCGGCAGTTGACGCAGCCGTGCGAACGCGGCATGCCGAAATCGTTATGGGAAGTAGTGCCGTGGATGGCAACCCCTGTCCCGACAAAGAGCGTTGTCCAGGGAATGGCAGGAAGTTCATAGGAGGAGACTGTGTTGGCTGCCATGCGCGTGGAGACCATCTTGCGCCAGATGGGATGCTCGCCCAAGGGAGTGGACCCGGCCTCCGCGCCAGTGGAGACGCGACAATAATATATCTCGCGGTCGCCCTCGAAGCAGGAGAGGGTCTGGTAATTCAGGTTGACGACAATCTTCTTTGTGTTCGCGTCCACGTCCGGGGCGAGGGGAGAAAGGTCCTCGTCGGTCAGCGGGCGGAAGGCCGCGCCGTCCGCCCAGAAGAGATCGCCGGGATTTCCATAACGTTCGTTGATCCGGTACAGGACCGCGCCGGAATCGTCAGTTTTGATTTCGTCAACCCAACTTACCTGCTGGTAATACAGGCGCGGCTGAAGGTTGTAATAAGCCAGGTCGAACAACCAGCCCTGACGGGTGGGTGGCGCCTCGTAATAATTGAACAGGTCAACATAAGGAACTGTCACCTCCGCCCAGAAACCAGCCTGTCCCTGTGGGAGGGCGGTCAGCGGGACATTGGGAAGGTTGCGGCACGGTTGAATATAGCGTGCGCGCAGGTATCCTTCCGGAGTTTCCACCCAGCGCTGATTGGGCACATCGTACGAAATACTCTCCCCACTGACTTCCTTTATCCAGGCAAACACTTCGTCCCGGAAAACATCGCGGACGGTGGCGCTGTTTACGTCGGGGCGCGCTTTCATCTCGATCTTCCCGCCGGAGGGGTTGGTATCGGCAGAACAGTTGCGCCCGATGATCCCGGAGGCCGGGAACTCGGGCAGGGCATAAGCCGGATGGAGGGCGAGCAGGTCCCGGGTCCGGGGAGGCAGCGCCAGCGCTCCCAAGCCGATCCCTGCCAATTTGAGGAAGTCACGCCGCGAGAGGTGTTGTTTGGATTGGGCCATGGGGTCAAGGATACCCGTAAACAGGGGAGAAGTCAACAAACTTCTTAACGGGGCATTAAACGTTCCGCCGCCTGTTTCCAGGCGGCGGAATATTGACGCAAGAGGAAACTTACTCGCTCACATCACCGACCACGAAGGTCTGGGTGGTGAAGCCGGTGGTATCAATGCCTGGCTCGAGGTAGATGAAGATCTCATAGGCATCGCCAGCGCCTGGCGCGAACGAGTCGCCGGATGGGAAGGCATAGGTGTATCCCATCGCAACGAGGGCGTTGGTCGAATCATAGACGGCCACCATTACGGTCACGCCGCTCAGGTTCTTGTCGGTTGTATTGGTGAAATTGCCTGCCACTGTCCAGGTGGAACCGTCTTTCTGGATCGTCTCGCCCGCAGCAGCCAGGCCAACGTTTTCATAGAGCGGCGGGTACGTGCTCCACGGGTCAAACTGGACGGTATATCTGCTCACCAGGGCAGCCTGCTCTTCGCTGTAATTGACACTCCCAAAATAGGAAACGTCGAAGGGCACTTGCGCGCCCGGCAGGATCGGCACGGGCAGGAACGAGTAACTGGCGTCCAACACTGTGCCATCTTCGGCATAGAGACCGGCCACAACCAGGCTGTTCAGAGCCGTATCGGCATTGTTCTCGACAACGCCAACCAGGTGGGCGGAACCGTATTCGTCGAAGTAAGAGTTCGTGACTTCCACCCCCAGTGCGTAATCGGTCACATCGGTCTCGATATCGGCATCCCACCAAAGCGACCATTGCGTAGCCTCGGTCATCGGGACAGGGAAGGAAACGTAGAACGGGGTGCGGTTGCGGTCACTCCCTTCGCCGTTCGGCGCAAGCAGCGTGGTAAAGGTGCCAGTCCAATCCGCAGAAAGGACCGTATTGGCGTCATCCAGCACGCCGCCGGTCAGCCCCCAGATGTGCACCCACTGGTCGCTCATGTTGACCAGCTCACCGGTGAGTACGTAATATCCGGAACCGTCCTCGACGATCTGGACGTTTTCAGATTGCAACTGGCCGCGGTTGGCTGTGCCCGCATCGTAACTGGAGATGGACACTTCGTAATTGGCGGGAATCCCGTCAGTGGTATCGAAGTAGTACGAGAAGGGGCTGGACTCATTCGCGTCCAGCGTCCACAGCATTGTGTAGAAAGTGTTGGTATCTGTGGGATTCCCGTTATCGTCCTTGAGCAGGGACGCGCCGGAGGCATCTGTGATCGAAATGCTCAGCTCGATGGAGGTGACCGGCGAGTCGGAGTTATTCGCCACCTCGCCAAAAACATAGAACCCACTATAGGAGTCCATGAAGCTGCTGGTGGACAGGATTTCGAGCGCGCCGGCGGGCGGCGGATTGTCCGGGTTATCAACCGGCGGGTTGGTAACGACAGGCTCTGTGGCTCCACCCGGCAGGAGATCGCCAAGCGAGCAGGCCATGATCGAGAGGATGACCACAGCCGAAGCGAGGATCAATAAGGCGCGATTCTTCATTCGTTCTTCTCCTTGTTTGAATTTGCACCCATTTTATCCGATTGTAAAGAAAGATACCATCCCCTTTAAGCACTCTTTACCAACTTTGTGACCGCCATCCGACTCGCAGAGCGTGACCCGCGCCCCGGCCTTTTCCAGGAGGGCCTGTGCCTGGCGCGCCCGCTCAACCGGGATCAATTCATCCGTCTGGCCATGGGCGAGGAAGATCGGTTTTCCCTCCAGCGCGGCGAGCCGGACCTCGGAACCGTCCGGCAAAAACCCGCACAGCGCCACCACCCTGCCAACGCGGGCCGGGAAAAGCATCACCGACGGGCGCAGTTCGTCGAGCGTGGGCAGGCTCCAGGTCCCGGGGAGGAGTTCGCGCCAGGAATAACCGCCTCCGGGAGCGGGGTACGGCCCCCGCGGCAGGAGGACCACGTACTGCTCCGGCATGTTGGCAGCGAACAGCCCCATCGAATTCTCGTCGCCCGTCCAGCCGTGCAGCATCAACAAAAGCCGCGCCGGGCGGACAGTCGCCGGGCGAAGACGATACGTCCAGCCATCCACTTGGTTTACAGATTCAGTCAGGGTTGGCACGCTTCACGATCCAATCCATCACGGCCAGGACGACCACGATTAGCGCCACTGGCACGAGCGCCCCCAGCAGGCATAAGAGTCCCATCAGCGCGGCATCCCTGCCGTAGAAAATGTAAATCAGGCCTTCGCCCACCAGGAAGAGCAATAAAAACATGCCGATCAGGAGGCGCGTGCGAGTCTGGCGGGCAAAGCGCCGCAGGTCGCGGGTCATCGGGAGCGGCCCGCCTTTCCGCGGACTCCGCCCGCCGGGAACAACTGGCGTCCCATGCGGCGCGTCCAGGAGACAGACCGGACTAGTTCAGGCAGCACCTTGTCGGCGGCTTTTTCGCCGAGGCGCGTCATTCTGTGAATGTCCACCTTGTCGAGCAGGCCAATCTCGTCCACATCGGGGCGGATAATCACCTCGGGGTCATCGGCTTCGAGGCGCAGTTTGGTAATCATGCGCTGGCCGATGTCCACCGACTGCATAAAAACGGACAGGGCCTGCGCCACCCGTAAATGGGTGATGCGCTCCACGATGGGCGCCGGGATCTTGACCGGCAGAGGGATGCGGGCGATGCGTCCCGGTTTTTCCACCGGCGGGCTGAGGACAACGGCAACCACCGGCAGGCGGGGCGCCAGGGACCGGGCAACGGAGACCGGCACCGGGTCCAGCACGGCTCCGTCCACCAGTTCGTAGTCGCCGATGAACTTCGGCGGGAAAACGCCGGGGATGGCGATGGTCGCCAGGATGGCGTCCACCACGCGGCCTTTGTTCAGGATCACTTCGCGCCCCGACTTTATATCCACTGCGACCACGGAGCAGGGAATTTCCAGGTCGGCAAACGTGCGGTCGCCGAGAAAACCCTCCAGGATTTTGGCCGCGTGCGAGAGACCCAGCAGCCCCGGCCCTTCGTTCAGGGACAGGGCAAAGAGTTTGTTCTGGTCAATTTTGGCGAAGAGGGCTTCCATTTCGTCGGGCGTATAACCGGCGGCGTAGATGCAGGCAACGATGCCCCCGGCGCTCGTCCCCGCAACGGCGCGGACGCGGAACCTTTCGGCTTCGAGACGACGCAGGACGCCCACATGGGCATATCCGCGTGACCCGCCGCCGCCCAGTGCAAGTGCGATGTCCATGGCAACTCCGATCGTGGCGAGATACTGCCTGTATCATCAAAGCGCAGTTTCTCTACCGTACATCCGAGAGAATAGCACGCGGATCAACGCGGATCGGGCGGATGAGCGCAGATTTTTTTGGGGTTTTATCTGCGGAAATCATTTGAATCGGCGTCATCCGCGTGCGATTTGTGAACGTCAAGAGTAATGTACGGTAGAA
>JACQYE010000133.1 GCA_016208355.1 Chloroflexota bacterium
AAGAAGCCATCGAGCGCGTCGTGATGGGTCCGGAACGCAAGTCCCGCCTGATCAGCGAAGAGGAAAAGCGCATCATTGCCTATCACGAGGCCGGACACGCGGTTGTGATGAACGCCATCCCCGAAGCCGACCCGGTGCAGAAAATCACCATCGTTGGGCGCGGGCAGGCCGGAGGTCTGACCTGGTACCGTCCCGAGGATGACCGCATCCTGATGTCGCGCAAGAAGATGATCGCCCAGTTGGCCGGTTCCCTTGGCGGGCGCGCTGCCGAGCAGATTGTTTTCGACGACATTACCTCAGGGGCCTCGTCGGACCTCGAGTCTGTCACAAAAATTGCCCGGACAATGGTCACCCGCCTGGGCATGAGTCCCGAACTCGGACAGCGTGTCTACGGCCAGAAGGAGGAACTCATCTTCCTGGGCCGCGAAATCTCCGAACAGCGCGATTACTCTGAAGCGGTTGCCGAACAGATCGACAGCGAAGTTCGCAAGTTGGTTGACGAGGCCTACAATCAGGCCATCCGGATATTGGGTTCATACCGCGAGAAACTGGATGCCGTTGCCGGCAAGCTGCTCGAAGTCGAGTCACTGACCCGCGAAGAATTCGAGAAGATCTTCCCGCCCCCGTTCCCCAAGAAAAGCGGCACGCCGCAAGTTGTGTAACGAAAAAGGCAAGAATTAGAGCGGCCCTCCGAACGGAGGGCCGCTTTTGTGTAGTAGTAGAAAGAGTATAGCCGAGGGCGAATGAATAACCGCTTGGTCTGTGGTACTTTCGGGTAGAGTTTTCTGGGAAGACAGCCCGGCAGGGTGGGGGAGGGGGTTTGGATCATTGCAAGGCGGCGTTCCGTGTTGTCGAAGCGGTCTTCAGAATAGTGAGGAGATTGATCTCCTCGCCAGTGAACACTTGTCATGACAACACAACGCACGTGGGGCAGGGGACTTGACAACGGTGGGCATCGGTAATAAAATAACAATGCTTTCGATAAGTATAATTATCATAAACATAAGGAAACCTTCATGGAGACCCCGAAAACTGACCCATCGCTCGCAGAAGCCGTTCAAGGCTATCTGAAGACCGTCCAGGAAGCCCGCAGTGAAAATACTGCCCGCGCCTACGGCAACGCCATGGGCGCATTCATGCGCGTATTGAAAGAACACTGGATCGAGGCCGAAACCCCCGTGTCGCAGCTCAACGAAGACGGCGCAGCCTGGATGCTTTCCTACCTGAAAGTTTACTCTTCTTCCACCGAACGCCTCTACACGCAGGCTGTGAAAGGTTTCTACCAATATCTGGCTGGAGAAAAACAGGCCGAGATCAACCTGCCCCGCTTGGACTTGTTCATCCGGAAGCGCGCTCGCCGCTCTGGCCAGCGCCTGCCCCAATTTCCACGCGAGGATATCGAGCGAATCCTTGAATTTGTGAATAATATCACGATTAACTTGTCTGACAACTCAGATGAACGCTTACGCGCATTAAGGGACCGCTCCTTCCTGCTGACCCTTGCGGACACAGGCTTGCGAGTCCACGAAGCCTGCAGCCTGCATCGCGGCGATGTTGATTGGAATGAGGGCCGCGCCATCATCATCGGCAAAGGCGACAAACAGGCCATCGTGCGTTTCTCGACGCGCAGCTTGCGCGCGCTCAAAGATTATCTCTCCGCCCGCGCCGCGCTGGATGGTGCAAGTGGACGCCCCCTCCCCTCCCTGCCCCTCTTTGCCCGCCACGACAAAGGCGCCGGAAAAAAAGCAAAGCCAATCACGACAACAACGGGCCGAAACATTGTCAGCGAACGCGTCCGTCAGGCGCTGGGGAACGAGGCCTCGGGTCGCATTACCCCCCATTCCTTCCGCCATTATTTTGTGACCACTGTCTTGCGCGCCTCGGGGAATCTCAAACTGGCGCAGGAACTGGCGCGGCACGCCAGCATCCAGGTCACGCAGCGTTATGCTCACCTGTCTGATGATGAATTGGATAAAGGCTATCACGAGATTTTTGAGAAAAAGTAGGAGGAAAGTATTCCCCTAGCGCATTTGCGTGCGCTTAAATAACCAGACGCCGATGCCGAAATAGAAGGCTGAGAGCAGAGTCAAAGCAGTCAGTTCAAAGACCACGTCTTCCAGCCCCGCGCCGAGGGTAAAGATCTTGTTCAAGGCAATCACGGCGTGCGTGGGAGGCAGGAAGTCGTAGATGGCGATGCCACGCCCGAAGAGCGTGAACAGGTTCGTGCGCGGCAGAGGGAAGATAGAGCCGGTCAGGAACATCAGGAAGCCGAGCGGGAAGTTGGCGATGACGAATGCCTGCGAGACACTCTTCGAGAAGCAGGCCACAATCAACCCTGCGCCGATAACCGACAGGCAGGCGATGGCCGTGACCAGCGCAGCCAGCCAGAGCGGTCCCTGGCTGCGGAATCCGAAAGCCACTGCGGTGGCGTACGTGATTACCACTTCAAGCAAGGCTACCAACGTCAGCCAGAGGGTTATCCCGCCCAGATATTCGAGCGAGGTGAGCCGCGTCAACCGCAGCCGGCGCAGGGCGCCATTCTCAATGTCGCGCGCCGGGGTCATGGCGGCCTGGAAGATGAGGATGATGACCGAGAAAATGAACAGGCCGGGGATGTAGTTCTCGAATTCGGTGCGTGCTGCCGAAGCCCCCATCGGGACTTCGACCAGTTCCACCGGGCGCGGGGCATCGGTGATCCCCTGGGCATAACTGTCCGCGATCGTCATCACCATCACGGCAGCAACGGTGTAGGTCGGGTTGGACAGATCGCCGATGAAGGTGATATTCGTCCCGGCAGAGAGATCGCCTCCCTGAAAAGCTGCCAGTTGCGCCGAGAAATCCTCGGGGATGATGGCCAGCACCGCTGCCGCCCGGTCGCGCAGTTTTTGCTCAGCGCCTGCCCGGTCATCAGTCAGGGCGACACGCAGGAGTGGGCTGCCATTCTCGTAGGCCAGGCCGCGCAAACCGGTGATAATGTCCTCACCCGCCGAAAGAGTGGAGCCGTCTGTCCGCAAGACGGGCCGGTCCTGGTTGATGACCAACACAGAGTATGATGTCGAACCTGTCCCGCCAGTCATCAGCCAATAAATGAAAACGAACAGCGGCGCAAAGGCCAGGCTGAGCAGGAGCACCCACAGGTCGCGCTTCGATTCACGGAAACGTTTTCGGAATACGCTCAAGAGTCTCATTCGCGCAGTCTCCTCCCCGTCAGAGACAAGAACACGTCTTCGAGCGTATTGGCGCGCAGTTGAATGTGGTCGGTTTCGACCCCCGCTTCCCGCAAGGAAGCGAGCATTTCGGGCAGGCGCTCCAGCAGGTCGCGGCCGCGCACCGTCAGCGTGTGGTTGACAGAAGTCACGTCGGGGAAGTACCGGTGCAGGGCGGCTGCCGCAGGCTCCGGGTCGGGCCAGGCATCGAGTTCCAGCACGTCCCCCTCCCCCACCGTACGCTTGAGCGCCTCAGGCGAGTCCACCACCAGAAGTTTGCCGTGGTCAATGATCGCCACCCGGTCGGCCAGGCGGTCGGCTTCGTCCATGTTGTGGGTGGTCAGGATGACGGTTTTCTTGCGCGCTAGCGAACGGATGTAATCACGCACCAGCACGCGGCTCTGCGGGTCGAGGCCGGCCTCCGGTTCGTCGAGGACGAGAATATCCGGGTCATGGACCAGGGCTAGTGCCAGGTTCAAGCGGCGCTTCATCCCGCCGGACAATTTTCCAGCCAGGACATCTGCCTTGGAGGAAAGACCGAGTGTTTCGAGCAGTTCGCCGCAGCGCTGACGAGCGATGCGGCGCGGGACCCCATACTGCTCGCCGATGAATTCGAGTTGTTCCAGGCTGGTGAGTTTTTCCCACAGGATGGTCTCCTGCGGGCTCACGCCGACGCGGGCGCGCACCTCCGGGCTCCCTCCGTGGACAAGTTTTCCGTGGATAAGCACCCGGCCGGCATCCGGCTTGAGCAGGCCGCACATCATCGAAATGGACGTGGTTTTACCCGCCCCGTTGGGGCCGAGGAAACCGAAGATCTCACCCTCGTGGACTTCGAGGGAAAGGTTGTCCACAGCGGTCAGGGAACTGTAGCGTTTGGTCAAACCTTCGGTCTGGAGGACGGTGGTCATGGCTGCCTTATCTGACGATCAACCATATGACCAATGCCAATGGGACGATGATTGATAGAGCCGTCCAAACGCGCATCCACCCACCGGGGTCGGAAGGGCCGTTCCCTACTCCAATCGGATGAATGCGCAGCAAGGGCAGGCCGACTGTTTTCTGTAACAACTCCTCATCGGTGACCGTAACTGGGTTGAAGCCTTCAAAGAAACCAGCGAAGCCGGCATTTTTCAAGATCATGCGCAGGATGAGTTTCCGCTCCGTCGGGTCCTCCACTTCCTCGACGCGGCCATAGATGGCCGCGCTTGGGAGCATAACCTCGACTTCCTTCGCGGCCTGTATGTTGCGGTACCAGTCTGAGATATGCCCGAAGCCAGCCATACAGTAGACGTTTCCCCGGTGGATGGCATAGCTGACCGGCGAGTAGCGCACCTTCCTGCTTTTCCTACCAACGGTCCGCAGCACCATGATGTACCCTGTGACACGGTTGCCCATGAATGGGCCAAACCCAAGGCGGAACATGGGAACCATAAAGAACTTGTTGAACAGGACAAACGTACGGCGACCCATATTCGACATGGTTATCTCCTATCTCCAGACCAGGATGGTGAAAACTGCCTGCGCAGGCGAAATGAGGAGCAATGCCCACAGGACGCCCCGCGAGACAGGCAGGCGGAATTCGGGATGCCCCTTATGGATGAACCAGGTGTGGATGCCGAAAGCAAATAATCCGGCAAAGCTGAGCACCAGCGATAATACCAACCCCGCCAGCATCCCATCATGAAGGAGAACCAGTCCGTATAAGGCCAGCACCCACAGCGGCAGATGGATGAGCAAGAATCCGCCGATCCCGCCGGGAATGTGGAAAAGTTTCCACTCCTGCCAATAGGCCGAGTCCATTTCGTGCAGGATGAGCAGGGTCAGGTTGATGAGGTAGAGCCAGAAAAGAATACCGTTCACTCCAACAAACCTTTCTCGATGATGGATAAGGCAGACTCAAGAACATGGTCGAATGGCGCGGTCTCATCCGAAATCTGGAAATAGGTATTCAAATACGGGAGCATCTGGCTGTCGGCCAGGACGATGACCCAGGCGTTGACCGCCCGCGCGGCCGTTTCCAGGTCCAGACCTTGGCGCAGTTCGCCGCGCGCCTGGGCAGCGGTAAGCATCTCAAACATGGTCTCCCGCATGGCAACCGCCACCGGGCGGACGACCGTTTCGGCCAGGGCTGGGTCGCCAGTGTAGGCGGCGCGTCCATAAAACTGGATCAACCCCTGCATGGTCTGGCTCCATTCCATGCCGCCGGAAAGATAGGAGCGCAGGGCGTCTTTCAGGGGCATCTCCACCAGGAAGGGACGGAACAACCCGAAGGCATCGGTCAACAGGCTGACGGTCAACGCGGTCGAGAAAGCCATCAACCCATCGCGGTTGTTGAAATATTGATACAGCGACCCGACCGCCACCCCTGCCCTTTCGGCGACCTGCTTGATATTGATCGCGGTTGGGCCTTTCTCCGCTGCTTCGTCGAGGATGGCCTGGACGATGACTTGCTGACGCTCCGGGTCAAGGCGCCGGAACGTGCGCGTGACGAGGCCTTCCTGTTCGAATTTCAGGATATAAGCCTGGATTTGAGACCATTCGGAAAAGAAATTATGAACCATTAGTTCATATTTTATATAATTCTGCTTCACTTGTCAAGCCAAGGACGCGATGCCAGAAGAGGAAGATATGGACCAACGATCTGGCTCTAAACTGCCGCGGTCAGTGATTCTTGATTTTTCCTTGACAATTCTCCTGCCCCAATGATAAACTCTGCGGGCGTTAATAAAATTCTAAAGAAAGGAGGCGCACCTCATGTCCATCACCCTTATCATGACCCCGATCATTCCTCTGTATGATCGTGTTTCTGCTGTTAAGGGAATGATTCTACCTTCTCGGAGTGCGCCTGTTGACCGGTAAAGGTCAACCTCTAGTGGATTTCTGCCACGGTGCCTCCTGCACCGTGGTTTTTTTATTGATTTGGACTGACACCCAGGTCCTTCCCTACGAGAAATGGATTGATTATGGCAACCACAACCAGCGCAACCCCTTCAACCTATTTTGATTTCCGCAAAGCCCTGACGAAGAAGAAACTCGCCGGGCTATGGCGAATGATGTCCGGCTACCGCCTGGCCTACCTGGCCGCCAACCTGTCGCTGGCAGTCTCGGCGCTTGCCAAGACAGCCACTTACCTTTTGCTGCGAAATTTTGCCGATACAGTGGTAGGAGACACGCAGCCCTTCGCCGGTACGCTCGCGCGGACCCTGGTCCTGATCGCGCTGGGGTTTGTCGGCCTGGCGCTGGTGGAAGGCGGCTTCGCTTTCCTGTCCGGGCGGCTGGCTTCTTTTTCCGCCGAGGGCATCACACGCCGTCTGCGCAACTTCCTTTTCGACCATATCCAGCGGCTGAGTTTTGCCTATCACAGCAAAACCCCCACTGGCGACCTGATCGAGCGCGTCACTTCAGATGTGGACTCAGTGCGCAATTTCTTCAACGAACAGGCCATCGGAGTCGGGCGCATCGTCCTGCTGTTCATCATCAACTTCACCGCCATATGGCAGTTGTCCTGGAAACTGGCGCTGGCCTCCATTGTGGTCATCCCGTTCGTCCTGATCGTCTCGGTGTGGTTTTTCAAGAAAGTGACCAAGGCCTACGAGAAGTACCAGGAGCAGGAAGCCGCGCTTTCCACCACCTTGCAGGAAAACTTGACCGGCGTACGTGTAGTCAAGGCTTTTGCCCGCCAGACCTTCGAGAAAGACAAGTTTGAGAAGGACAACTGGGAGAAGTTCCTACGCGGCAAGAAGCTCCTGCGCATGCACTCGCTTTTCTGGCCGCTCTCGGACATTGCCTGCGGCTTTCAGATGCTCGGCGGCTTCATCTTTGCCGCCATCCTGGCTATCAACGGAGAGATCAGCATCGGCACCTACCCGGCCTACGTTGGCCTGGTGATTTGGCTCATCTGGCCGATGCGCAACCTGGGCCGTATTATCGTTAATACATCCACCGGTCTGGTCTCGTATGAGCGCCTGATGGAAATCGTCAAGCAGGAGCGCGAACCCCTGACCGAGGGAACGGTGCAGACGAACGGTCCGGTACGCGGCGAGTTGGTTTTCGATAACGTGTCATTCCAGTATAGCGACGGGAATGCCGATGTGCTTAAAGGCATTTCGTTTGCTGCCCAGCCGGGGCAGTCCGTAGCCCTTCTCGGTTCGACCGGTTCAGGCAAGACCACATTAGTCAACCTGCTTCCGAGGTTCCACGAATACACCGACGGGCGCATCCTGCTCGATGGTGAAGAATTGAAAGAGTATCCACGCGAGTACTTGCGCAAGCAAATTGGTATCGTGGAACAAGAACCGTTCCTGTTCAGCCGCTCGATCCGCGAAAACATCACCTACGGCGTTGGCCGGGATGTTCCGCAGGAAGAGACCGAAAAGGCCGCCCGCGCTGCAGCCATCCATGATGTCATCCTGACCTTCCCGGATGGGTACAACACCCTGGTCGGCGAGAAGGGCGTGACCCTCTCCGGCGGCCAGAAACAGCGTGTGGCTGTGGCGCGTACCCTGCTCAAGAATCCTCGCATCCTAATCCTGGATGATTCAACCTCCAGCGTAGACACCGAAACGGAAGCAGAGATCAGGTCCGCGCTGAACGGGCTGATGGAGAACCGTACTACGTTCATCATCGCTCACCGTATCCAGTCTGTGATGAATGCCGACTTGATCCTGGTCATGGATAAAGGCGAGGTCGTCCAAATGGGCAGGCACGAGGAGTTGGTTGCCCAGGAAGGCATGTACCGGAAGATCTATGACATTCAAACCCGGATTGATGATGAATTGGAACAAGAGATTGCCTCTGCGTGATTTTGTAGAGGCGAAGCATGCTTCGCCCCTACAGGAGACTGAATATGCCTGACGAATTAATCGAACTCGAAGAAGAAGAACATACCAGCCAACTGACCACCCCGACCCTCAAGCGCATCCTTGGACTGCTTAAACCCCACTGGCGCTGGATGGTGGGATTCCTGTTCACCATCGGCCTGACCGCCGGCCTGGACGCGCTCTTCACATACATCAACCGCGCCATGATAGACCAGGGCATTGCTACTAAGAGCATCCCCACGCTCGTGAAGTATGCTTCATACTACGGTGGGTTGCAATTGGTGCAGGCGGCGTTGGTTTTTACGTTTATCTACTTGGCCGGCGTGCTCGGCGAGCGTATCCAATATGACTTGCGCCGGGGAGTGTTCAACCACCTGCAAGACCTATCGCTCTCCTACTACAGCCAAAACGCGGTCGGCCGCCTGATGGCGCGCGTCACCTCGGATACGGGGCGCGTCTCCAGCCTGATGACCTGGGGTGTCCTCGACGTAACCTGGGCCATTGTCAGCGTCATCTCCTCTGTGATCTTCATGATGATTATCAACTGGAAGCTTGGGCTGATGGTCTTTGCCATCATCCCCATCCTGATCATTATCGCGGTCAACTTCCGCAAAAAGATACTGGTGGAGTTCCGTAAGTCGCGCCGGGCGAACTCGAAGATTACCGGCGAATACAACCAGAATATCCAGGGCGTGCGC
This sequence comes from Chloroflexota bacterium, assembly GCA_016208355.1. Taxonomy (GTDB): domain Bacteria; phylum Chloroflexota; class Anaerolineae; order Anaerolineales; family Villigracilaceae; genus UBA877. The sequence goes on from JACQYE010000133.1 coordinate 8,725, forward strand.
GTGGTCAAGGCTTTGGGGCGCGAGGACGAGAACCTGAAAGAGTTCTCTGTTCTGACCGACAACATGTTCCGCGCCTCGTACCGCGCCGCCTGGCTCTCGGCGCTTTTCCTGCCGGCCGTGCAGATTGTCTCGGCTTTCGCGCTGGGCGCCATTGTCTGGTACGGTGGGATGGAAAGCCAGATTAATGGTTTCTCGGTTGGCAACATCCACGCTTTTGTTTCATACCTGACCTTCATGATCTGGCCGGTGCAAGACCTGGCGCGTGTCTACGACGAGATGCAGCACTCCATCGCCTCAGCCGAGCGCATTTTCAAGTTGCTCGACACCGTCCCCGAGGTCCAGAACCGCCCGGAGGCACTCCCTGCTGAAACCATGCAGGGCGCCATCGAATTTGACCATGTGAACTTCTATTACGAAGACCGCAAGCCCATCCTGACCGACTTCACGCTCAAAGTCAAACCGGGCGAGACCATCGCCCTGGTCGGGCCGACCGGTGGCGGGAAGACAACCATCGTCAACCTGTTGTGCCGTTTCTACGAGCCGAAGGAAGGCATCATCCGCATCAACGGCAAGGACTACACGGATTACACCCTGCAGAGTATCCACTCGCGGGTCGGCATCGTGCTGCAGACCCCGCACCTGTTCTCCGGTCCGATCCGCGAGAACATCCGTTATGGCCGATTGGACGCCTCGAACGATGATGTCGAAACCGCGGCAAAGATCGCCGGCGCACACGACTTCATCGAGACATTCGAAAAGAAATATGATCAGGAAGTCGGCGAGGGCGGTAACCTGCTCTCGGTCGGGCAGAAACAGCTCATCAGTCTCGCCCGCGCCGTGCTGGCCAAGCCGGAGATCTTCATCATGGACGAGGCCACCTCCAGCGTGGATACACTGACCGAGGCCTTGATCCAACGCGGCATGGAGGCCCTGATGCAAGGACGCACTTCCTTTGTCATCGCCCACCGCTTGAGCACCATCCGCCGCGCCGACCGCATCGTGGTCATTGAGGATGGACGCATCGCCGAGATGGGTACGCACGCCGAGTTGCTAAAGCAGCGCGGTCATTACTACCGCCTGTACACCAATCAATTCAAGTTTGAAAAAGAGCAGGCGTATGGGGTGGCGGTGCCGGAGGCGCTGCCGGTAATCAAGTAAACAAAAGACTTCCGAAATCTTGGAGATTTCGGAAGTCTTTTGTTACAAGATTTTCAAATCACAAAAGGCTCAGAAGTATTGAAAGCCCCAATCACCTCTTCCGAGAATCGCTGAATTGCCATTACTAAGGCGACTTGATCCAAGCTCGGCACATGAACCAACAAGAGACCGGTAAGAAGGTTAATGGAAAATGCAGTATTCTGTGCTGGCACACTGAGACCAAAAATGCTTGGGCCTACAAGCAAGCGATCTCTATTTTTTGGAGGCAACCCGAGTCGAAAAGTTGTGCCTTTAGAACCTGAATGCACATTTGCATGTGACAATTGAACAAATGGCCTCATGTGCGAAATGCCTGCTTTTTGTTCAATTTCCTCGAAAGTTATTCTGCATTTGTCGCCTTTCTCCAATGCTTTAGAAGCCCACCCATAATCACTTTTACCAAAGCCTTTCCCAAACCGTTTTAACGCTTCTTCGCAGTTTTGCTTTACGTTCTCGAACTCATGCTCTTCCATTGGCTGATAGCCGATGGAAGAACTATGCTCCTTGTACTTTTTAGCTATCTTGTAGTCAGCGACTACTGAATGACACAAATACCTTTCTGCAACTTCATTACCGTACCGTTTAATCAAACTGGCTTCTGTAGCTATCTCATGTAGGGTTCTCCACCGCGCATGAGCGCCGTCAGCAAAGCCGTTTCGCAATAAAAGTAGTATTTCTAAGCTTACTTGACACCCGCGCGCTTGTAGTCTTGTCAACGCGTCGAATACAAAATCATTTTCTTTGACAGCAGTTGGGCGATATTCGCGATTGAAATCCATGCCCATCTCTAAACAAATGCTGATGAGTGATTCGAGTTTATCTAATGCTTTTCCCCACTTTCGAGAAACGGCTCTATTAAAAATCGCGCGTTCCTTCTGAATGCGTCTAAGAATTTCAGAAGATTGTGATTTCCAATCGCGAGTCAGCTTTTTTGAGAGCCAAGATGAAGTAGCCAATGAAACTTCTACAAAGGCGTCTTCAATATCTTTTTTGATGGCTTCCAAGTCTTTGTCATCAAAATCCAAGACTAATTCACTCGTCTCCAATTCTTTGAACTCTCTTTGTTGGTATCTGTTTAGTGCAATTTCAACCTCTTCACTAAAATTCTGCTCCAACTGTTCTTGCAATTTGGCTTTCTGTTTTCTGGATAGAATAATCCCGTAGTTTTTCTTCAACTTACTCTCAATCAGGAAGAGCAACAACTTTCCAGGAGGTAATTTTTCTTCCAAAACGCCTACTACGAGATCGCCTAAGTAATCCTTCATGATCCACACTCCAAGGTGGTGGTCACATTAAGTTGTATCGCTCTCTGATAAACTCTCCTATCCGCTCAACCGCCCTCTTTGCCTCGGGGAAGATCCCGACCGCGAACTGCCACTCATGTTGCATCCCGTCCCAGACTTCCAGGGTCACATCCACCCCCGCGGCTTTGGCTTTTTCGGTGAAGCGCATGGAATCAGAGAGGAGCGCCTCGTCTGAGCCAACCTGGATGAGAATTGGCGGCAGCCCTTTCGGATCCGCGTATAGCGGCGAGGCCAGCGGATGGCGCGGGTCGGCACCGTTCAGATAAAGGTCCACGCCTGCTTTTTCCCTCTCGAATTCGAGCATCATATCGGATTTGGCGTTCGTTTTCCATGTTTCACCGCCAAAGGTCAGGTCAAGCGCCGGGGAAAGACAGATAATTGCGGCGGGCATCGGTTTCCCCGCGTCGCGAAGGGTGATGACAAGTCCCACGGCCAGCGCCCCTCCTGCCGAGTCGCCCACGATCGTGATGTAGTTGGATGGAATCCCCTGCTCCAACAGCCATTGGTACGCAGCAAGAGCGTCCTCAGGGCCGGCCGGGAAGGGATGTTCGGGGGCGAGGCGGTAGTCAATCAGGAGAGCACGTACTTTTGCTGCCGTGGCAATATTCGCCGCCAGGGATCGGTGCGTATTGATTGAACCCGCAAAGAATGTGCCCCCATGCAGGCAAAGAATACACCGCTGTGTTGTGACGCCCTCCGGGACGATCCACTCGGCTGGCGCGTCTCCCGCCATGACCGGCGTACATTCCGCGCCGCTGAAATGTCCGAAAGACTTCGCCATCGCCTCGGTATCTATCCGCTCTTTGGCGATATCCAGTTTGCCGGAAAACGAAGGTGTAGTGGCTCTCTTGAGTCTGAAATAAAGTGTTATAAGACGGCTTCGCAGGCTTGGCATACGGCCTCCTTTTGGCCTTTCATTGTTTCCTCGGCCGCCATTGCTTTATACGAAGCCGTGCGACAGAGGTGGACATGTTCAGCTAGCGACCAAAAACCTGGGCAAGGAAACCGACGATGATTCCAATAAGCGACCCACCGATCCCCAACAGCGAACCAACCAGCCCCAGGCATGTGGGAATCCCGACGGTCACTACGAGGAAGATAAGCAGGTATTTTCCCCATTTCTTCGTTGTTTGTTTCATTTCCGCTTCCCGCCAGAATTCTTCCGGTACAGGTACGCTATTCCCGCAAAACTGGCAGCGAATGGCATGTTCCATGCCGTCGGTATATTCCAGCGGCGCTCCACAACTTGTGCAATTAAAAGTATGAGTCATACTATTTCCTTTCACTGGTTATACTAATAAATTTGAACTGCCAAGATGTGCGACTACCTCTGCTGTGGCACAGCCAGTCAACGAGATATCTTCTAAAAGTATAGCACAGACGAAGTAACAATGGCGATTGTCACGCGCACCGCGGCCAGACTCGGCTGGAATTCTCTGCTTTACAACCCAAACTGCGATATACTTGCGGCTTGGAAATCAACGGACATTTCGTCCGAAATATAGAATGGAGTCAATCTATGGATACCACAATCGAACTCATCACCGGGCAGGAAATCCTCGACTCGCGCGGCAACCCGACCGTGGAAGTCGAAGTCGTCTTGGCCGACGGCTCGTGGGGCCGCGCCGCAGTCCCGTCCGGGGCCTCCACTGGCGTACACGAAGCGCTCGAACTGCGCGACGGCGATAAGAAACGCTACAACGGCAAGGGCGTGCTGAAAGCCGTTGCCGCCGTAAACGATGTGCTGGCTGAGTCTCTCTTTGGCTGGGATGCCACCGACCAAAAAGCCATTGACATGGAAATGCTGACCCTCGACGGCACACCGAACAAGTCCAAGTTTGGCGCCAATGCCATCCTGGGCGTCTCGCTGGCGGTCGCCAAGGCCGCCGCCGCGTCCCTCGGCCTGCCGCTCTACCGTTATATCGGCGGAGTCTACGCCCATGTGCTTCCGGTCCCGATGATGAACATCCTCAACGGTGGCGCGCACACTGCCTGGCAGTCCACCGACGCGCAGGAATTCATGGTCATGCCGCTCGGCGCGCCGTCCTTTGCAGAGGGCTTGCGCTGGGGCGCGGAAATCTATCACGCGCTCAAGTCCGTGCTCAAGGAAAAAGGCTACATCACCCTGGTTGGCGACGAGGGCGGTTACGCCCCGGCGCTCAAGGCCAACAACGAGGCCGTGGAAGTTATCCTGGAAGCCATCGCCAAGGCTGGGTTCAAGGCCGGGCGCGGTGAACAGGTCGCGATTGCCCTCGACCCCGCTGCCTCCGAACTCTATGACGAAAAAACTAAAACCTATAACCTGCGCAAGGAAGGCAAAAAATTGACCGGCCCACAGATGGTCGAATTCTGGGCCAAGTGGGTCAAGGACTACCCCATCGTCTCCATCGAGGATGGTCTGGCCCAGGATGACTGGGATTCCTGGAAACTGATGACCAAGGAATTGGGTGACAGGATCCAGATTGTTGGCGACGACTTACTCGTTACCAATCCGACCCGGGTCCGGCGCGCCATTAAAGAGAACGCCGCTAACGCCTTATTAGTGAAACTCAACCAGATCGGCTCGTTGACCGAGACCATCGAAGCGGTCGAGACCTGTCACCGGGCCGGTTGGCGGGCGGTCACCAGCCACCGCTCCGGCGAGACCGAAGATAGCACCATTGCCGACTTGGCCATTGCCCTTAACATGGGCCAGATCAAGACTGGCGCCCCTGCCCGCTCTGACCGTATCTCTAAATACAACCAACTCCTGCGCATCGAGTCTGAACTGGGCGACACTGCCAAATATGCCGGGTGGGAAGCGCTTAAGACTTAAGAACTGAGAAGCTATCACCAACCTTTGAATTCGGTATAACATTCCTGCGCGCCGGGCGGCGCGCAGGAAATTTTAAGGTTGAAGTTAGTTAACCTACTTGACAAACTATCTTGATTTGTTATATTATATAACAAAATTGTTAGCTCGAAATTGAATATATCCCGGATGGCAGGTTGTGAGCACTCATACGTGGTCAACTCCAAATCAGAATGTAAAGAACGTTAACAAACATACTGTCCTGGACTTGATTCGTTTCACGCCCGGGGGAATCTCCCGCGTGGAAATCTCCCGCCGCATGGGATTGACCCGGGCCGCGGTGACGACGATTGTCAATGATCTCCTGGAAACAGGGATCATCCGTGAGGCTGAAAGCCTCAGCGTCCGCAATGGACGGCCGCCAATCGTGTTGGAGATCAACCCAACACTTGGGTTTGTCATTGGGATAGACTTTGGCGCTACTCATATTAACTTACTGGTTGCTGATCTGGGCGCCCGTATCCTCGAGGAATTGGAAACCGAGTTCGACATCCAGGCTGGTCCCGAGGCCGGGATAGCGGAAGCAGACCGCCAGGTCCGCGAATTGCTTGCCCGGGCTGGTTTGACACTCAATGATATTCTGGCCATCGGGATGGGCGTCCCCGGCCCCATTCTCACAGAGGCGGGCATGGTCATTGCCCCGCCCATCATGCCCGGCTGGGATGGATTCCCGATCCGGGATACGTTGGAAAAACGATGTGGCGTGCCTGTCTCGCTCAACAAGGAGGCCGAATTGGGCGTTCGGGGTGAGTGGGCTGCCGGGGCCGGGCGGGGCGAGCGCA